>NZ_CP025120.1:1326505-1658131 GCF_002838765.1 Kangiella profundi
CAAGGTTAACGGCACAAAATGAAGAAGCAGAGGAAGCTGGCATACTTAAAATGCTGTTAGCTATTAATGCAGTGATGTTTATTACAGAGCTTGTTATCGGCTGGTGGGCACAATCGACCGGATTGATAGCTGATTCATTGGATATGTTTGCCGATGCAGCAGTGTATGGGGTGGCACTATACGCCGTTGGGCATGGCGTCCGAAAAAAACTCCGTGCAGCGCATATATCAGGTTGGTTACAGGTTATTTTAGCTCTGGGTGTATTAACAGAAGTTGTGAGGAGACTGGTTCAAGGGAGTGAGCCTGATTCAAACCTTATGATGGTGTTTGGCTTAATTGCCTTGGTAGCAAATGTCTGGTGCTTAATCTTAATCGCTAAAAAGCGAAATGGCGGCGCTCACATGAGAGCAAGCTGGATTTTTTCTGCTAATGATGTCATCGCTAACGCAGGCGTTATTATTGCCGGAGGATTAGTGGCATGGACGGGCTCACAATATCCAGACTTAATCATTGGGTTTATCATTGGATTAATTGTTTTAGTTGGCGGTTTTCGTATATTGAAGATCAAATCCTAAGGTAGGAATAGAGCTCCACAAGAGGTAATCTTAAATGCATGATCATTCGCACTCACATGGTTCAAATAATCGTATAGGTTGGGCATTTTTTCTGAATGTCACCTTTACCATTATCGAATTTATAGGAGGTATCTTAACCAATAGTACCGCCATCATGGCCGACGCCGTTCATGATCTTGGCGACAGTTTATCCATCGGATTTGCTTGGTTTCTCAGTAAAGTTAGTGAAAAAGGTTCAAATTCAGAGTTCACCTATGGTTACCGCCGGTTATCATTGTTCGGTGCACTTATTAATGGTCTAGTCCTCATTATTGGTTCCGTCTGGGTTCTGACAGAAGCTATCCCTAAACTCCTGCAACCAGAAATGCCTATAGTTGAGGGCATGATCGCCTTAGCCGTGTTTGGGGTGCTAGTTAATGGGTTTGCGGCTTATAAATTAAGTAAAGGCAAAACTCTTAATGAGCGTGTACTCAATTGGCATTTATTGGAAGATGTACTGGGTTGGGTTGCAGTTTTAATCGTTTCCATCGTACTTCTTTTTGTTGACTGGCCCATTCTTGACCCAGCTTTATCAATTCTTTTCACTCTCTATATTTTAATTAATGTTGCTAAAAACCTTTGGCACACTATAAGGTTATTTTTACAGGCAATCCCTGACAAAGAACTGTCAAAATCAGTTTATAAAACCTTAATAGAACTCAAAGAAGTGGATAGTATCCATCACCTGCACTTGTGGTCATTGGATGGAGAGCATCATGTACTTACTGCTCATCTAGCTCTACAAGAGGCACTGTCTACTCAACAGCAACTGGAGTTAAAAAAGTCCATAGCAGAACGATTGAGTAAATTTAATTTAGAGCATACGACCATTGAGCTTGAAATGACTGACGAGCAATGCCGCGATGCTTCTGAAGCTTTGTAATTGGGAGAGTACAGCTATAATTTATATTGTGGCCGCACAGTAACTGGTACCCTTGACTTATGCGTCGATTAATTTATTTCGTTGAATCAAATCTTGTTTGGTTTGTGATTATTGTAGCTGGAGTTGGCCTGATATTGCCCGAATCCGGGAAGTACCTCGACTCCTCAATAGCCCCTTTACTTGTGATTCTGATGTTTGTGATCAGCCTTACATTTGATGCACATGCCGTACGAATAGACTTTCGCAAACCGTCAAGACAGTTTTTGGCAATGGGGCTCGTCTATGGCCCGATTCAATTGCAGGCTTCTTGACTGGTCGCCTTTTTTTGGAAACGGATTGCTTGCTACAGGCCAAACTCTGCTTGGCACACTGCCAACAGATGTATCTTCTCCTCTTTTAGTACTGATGGCTCGTGGAAACGTTGCCTTGGCCGCCGTTTTCAATGCGGTCAATACAGCCTTTTCTCCTTTCGTAGTTCCGCTCCTTTTTCTATGGCTGACAGGGATACAGCTAGAAGTCCCTCTCGTTTCCATCATCCTGGAGTTAGCTCTAGTTGTTTTAGTGCCTACAATTCTCGGTGTAACCTTACGCACCAACTTTCCGATGATTATTTCAAAGCATGATTCGACTTACGCAGGAATTGGGTCAGTCTTCTATCTTGTAATATTACTTGCGGTAGTGGCTTCCAATGCAGAAACCATCATTGGTTATGGATAGTATGCTTTTGTAATTGCTGGAGCAGCTTTAAGTCTAAATCTTTGTGGCTACTTAATTGGAATGGCTTCACGGTTTATAACGACAGACCGACCGGAAGTCATCGCATACCTATTTACTGTAAGCAAAAAAGAATTTAGCATTGCAGCGGCTTTTGTGGCTGCATCAGGGTTGCCATCAGAAATAGTAATACCAGCCACATTTTTTGCAGTAATTCAGATGATCACATCTCCTATTGTGGCCAAATATCTTGCTCGAGGCTTGATTTCGAAAGAGATATGAAGGATTTTTTCATCGAAACATACGACCAATTTAGTAATAAAGAAATCATAGTGCCTGCCATAACCATACAGTACGGTACTAGGCAAAGTAACTTAAAGTATTAGCCGATGATATGAGCGAATTGGAACAAAGCATAGCTAGGTTTCAAGATCATCTTATCCTTAAGCAAACCCATTTTAGATAAGAGATCACCTATAATCTGTAGCGATAAAGTAGTTCAATAAATACGGTTAGCCATTAAACAGGAAGTGTATCAATAGCACATAGTCATCTGCGATTGCATTGACATATTCGATATATTTCATAAAGTTAAGATGCTTTTTGGTCGAATTGTCACGAATCGTGGCCGTACCTCTATTTGTATGAGCATCTGTTTTTGGGGCATTTGGCGATTTCTGATAAAAGTAGGAAGTCGTATTATTTTCGACTAATTCGTTCATCAACACCAATTGGTCTGACTGCCAACGAATAAGGTAAATTGATGTCTAACCTTCTTTTACCCGGTGTGGCGCTGGCTGTGCTGGTGGTTTTATTTCTACCGAGGGTACGCAATGCCTCTCTTTGGCGGGCTACGGTAACACCACTGGCGACAATAATCGGCAGTGGATTTTTGATTTCCGGGCCGCTACTCAGCCATGTTGTGGCGGCGTGGGCTCCGGTTGCGATGCTGGGGATTCTCCTGGTGGCGTTTGCTATCCCGGTAGGTTGATTTCGCAGATCTAAAGTGGCATTAAAGAGACATTTAATGGTGACTCGAACCTGAGTGTTCTCCACGGCCGGTAGACCGAGAGTTGCCTTGTGGGCATCGCGGGAGCGTTATCAGTGAGAGCAATGCCGGAAGTGATGATTCTGGTGCGCTGTATAACAAACTGGAAGGAAAAATACTTCCTTTATTACGAGAACCACAAAGGATGGATCAAGGTGATGAAAGCAAGTATTGGGTATAATGCTTCATTTTTTTATAGTCACCGTATAATGTGGAGGTACGCAAGTGATGCTTACATACGTTAGGGAAAATTAGTTCGAACAATTAATGTAACTTGTCATAACGCCACCTCGTGGGCAAATGGTGATCCTGTCACGCAATTAAACTGTCCTAATTCATATTGATTCATTTCGCTGCTCTGGTTGACGAATTCACCAGGAGCATGGCAGCTATAACCAGAAAGACTCCCAGCCACTGCATTGAGGAAAGCGATTCAGAAAAATAAGTGTAACCTAAATACAGCCCGAATACAGGCGTTAGAAAGCTGTAGACATTGAGCTTGTATAGTGGCGCAGTATCCATCAACCAGAACCACAGAATAAATGGCAGAGCAGTGCCGGGCAATGCCAGCGCCAGTAAGATCCACACGTAATCCCAATTCCAACTCAGGGGCGGCAAGGAAGTGTTAAAAAAGGCCAATAGCGCCAGGGGGATAGCCCCCAGTAAGAGCTGGAATCCCATGGCATATAGCACATCGACACGATTAGCAGACTTCTTCAACAAGATATTGCTGATTGCTAAACCCGCAGCGGCAATAACAACATAGGCGATACCGCTCACTGACTGAACATCTGTGGCGAAAAGACTTTCCGCACTGATGACCACAATTCCTGAAAAACCGAGTAGAGTACCCAGCATTGCCCGCTTCCCTATGCGTTCGTTCAGAATATGCCAGCCCAGAAGGCCGGCAATTAGAGGTTGTGTGTTGGTTAGTACGGTTGCCAGTCCGGGTGTGATTAGGCTGCCCGCATAGAACATGCCCCAGAACCCAATACTCGTTGCGGTTAGACCAATGCCAAGGATATAGAGGTAGACTTTAGTGGACCTTGGGAAAGGTCTACCTAGGATCCAAGCGATGACAATTAAAAAGATACCCGCAATCACTGCCCTAAACAATGCCGTCAACATAATCGGGGCATACGGTAAACTCAGGGAGATAAGCGGGAAACATGTTGCCCATAACACCATGGTGAATACAGCGCCAATAGTAGCAAACACTTTAGGACGCATGGGTTAAGTCGCTATATCCACTGGCTAGCTGCCGAGTCTTTCAAATGACTTGTTACTCTTCTATTAACATGTTTCATTTGTCGAGTAATGAATCTGTTTGTTTAAGGGTCATTTTTAACTGGACAATAGTTTCGTCAACTTCATCCATGTAATCAAATTTGTATTTGCTCATTTTTTCTTTGAGATGCGGGTAGTCATTTGCCATTAAGTTTCTCACAGGCAAGCAATTTTCTCTGCATCATTTCGATTTGTTCTTAAAGACTTTGTAAGCGCTCTTCTTCTTTGATGGTCGTTTCGAAGCGCGCCTGTTGTTCAGTAACTGCGAGGTCATATTTCTCAATGTCCTTTATTGGGTCATGAGCAGAATGGGCGAAAGCCATTCCAGAAAACAGTAGCGAGCCGATCAGAGCAAGTGTGTGAAAGAATGATGATTGAGTCATTATTATAATCCTATTATAAACCAGCAACGATAGCGGTTGATAAAGTGGTTAATAAACGCGTTTAAAAAATATGAAATTTAGTGGTCATGCATTTCAGTCGCGCTGCCCCGAGATGTCAGTATCTGATACTGGTCCTCAGACAGTGTCGGCAACCGCTGCAAAAAGGCCACCATATTCCAGATACGCTCGTCACTGTGGGTTGGTCCCCACGCCGGCATACCCGATGCTTTTATGCCGTGCTTGATAATCCAGAACTGGCGTTGGATAGCTTCTTCTGTCATATTCTCCGATACGTATGCTTTGTTGAGTTGCTGTTGTTCATAAATATCTGTAATTGCTGTTAAATCAGGAGGGGAGGGGTAAAGCCCGATTGTTAAGTCACTTTCTTTTTTGCCTGGCTTTAGATGGCAACCTGCACACATGTCATTATAATCTGCACCACCCGCCAATAATCGATCAGAGGTATTCAAATTGTCAGGAATTTGAATGTTGCTAGCTGCGCGGGCGATGGAACGTTCACGCACAGTTTCTAGCAGCCAGTAAGTCACTTTGTTGTGGGGCACATCAGCCCCGATCGGGTAAACACCGGAGTAGATAAACAGTCCTCCGCCTAGAAGACCAAGTACAGCAGCAATGAGTAGACTCTTGATAAAAGCGGTGAGTGATGGCATGTGAATTTCCTATTTTTAATGGGACCAATGAATGTGCTTGATTTTCCAGAGTTTGCCTTGTTTTTCCAACACGATGGTTTCCATTCCTTCGTTGTCATGTTCTTTGCCTTTATATTTGCCTTTCGTATGGGTGCGCGACTTTGAAATGGCGGTAGTTCCCATTACCTGTACCTGATGTTCCAGAACCTCAATATTCATTTCCTTTAAATACTTCATGTCCGCCTGCATGTGATGCTGGGTATATTCATCGGCGCTACGCTCTACGCGCCCCCCTTCAAATATGGTCACCTGATCTGCAAGCAGGCTACGAGCTAAGCGGCCATCGCCAGTGCGTAGCGCCTTGTGGAATGTCGTAACTACTTTTGCGGCTTCTGTTTCCAAGCCCGACACAGGGCCTTTCTCGGAATCTGTGACACTAACAGAAGAATCGGAGCGCTGGTTACCCGCGTCCATCTTGTGCTCTTTATGGTTGTCGTCCGATCCATGACTTTGTTCCTCGCCATGCCCTACATCTTGATGCTGGTCTTTCATACACTGTTTCATCATGGCCTGCATGACCGGATCGTTCTTATCCATCTTACTGTGATCCATGTTTTTCATCGCGGCGCAATCCGGTTTTTTAGCGTCTTTCATGTGCTCTTTCGGGTCATGAGCCTGGGCTGAATGAGCGACGCCCAAGACGATCAGTACTAGAACAGGTGATAAAATTTTACGTTTCATGGATAGTTTCCTCGTGGGATTAGAAGTAGTGTTAATGATTAAAACCAGAATCTGAGACCGGCCACGATCTGGGTGTTCGAGCGGTCCTCGCCTGCAACGCGCCGGTATTTAGCCGTATTGCCATAAGTGCTTGTCCATTCAACCCCGATATAGGTGGCGAACTGACGGCTGTACTCATAGCGCAAACGTAGGCCCAGAGCAAGATCCGACAGACCAGAGCCCAAACCATTGTCCGGGTCGTCCTTGCCGTACAGGCTCAGCTCGGCGCGAGGTTGTAAAATCAGTCGTTGTGTCAGCAATAATTCATACTCAGCTTCAGCGGCCAGTGCGGTCCGGCCGTTGTTACCCACATAGGCGGTAAGATCCAGTTCAAACCAATAGGGGGCAAGCCCTTGTAGACCCAGCGCCATCCATTGACGATCTTTACCTTCGTCATATTGATCAATCCGAACACCGACTTGGGTGTCAAAATAGGCGTTCAGCGCATGCCCCCAGAGTAGATCGGTTGAGCTTTCTTCCAAGCTGCCATCTGAGATATCGCCTTCCGCCTTGATGACTAGCTTGTCGTAGGTAGTTCCGTACCAGCCCTGGAGATCGTATACGGTGGTATCACTGTCTTGCTGGTATTCGAAGCGGTCACCGAGCACAGCCCAATAGGCTTTTTCATCAGCCAGTTTCAGTTGTCGTGGGCCCGGCTGTGCGTAGGGCCCTTCGGTGAGCGTGTAGCCGTCAGAGTAGGCATGGGGATCGCGCGCATCGGCTGGCGCGCTGCCTCCTTGTGCCTTCATCTCACCATGATCCATCTGTGCTATGGCGTCATTCGTCTGCAAGCTGCTGGCAGATAGCATCACTGCAGCTAACCAGTTCATAGTCATCATTCTCATGACACCACCACCTCGCGGAACATGCCCGCATCCATATGAAACAGCAGGTGACAATGCCAGGCCCAGCGCCCCAAATCATGAGGAGTCGTCAGGTAGCTGATACGTTGTGCTGGTTGCACCGGGATAGTATGTCGACGTACTCGAAGCTCTCCTTGGTCAGTTTCAATTTCACTCCACATGCCGTGCAGATGCATTGGGTGAGTCATCATCGTATCGTTTTGCAATATGATTCTGACTCGTTCGTTATGTCGCAGGGATACAGGAGTGCTTTTGCCAAACTCTAAACCGTCGAATGACCAGCTGTATCGTTCCATATTCCCTGTGAGGTGGAGCTCTAACTCTTTTAGAGGTGGACGAAGGTCATCCATCACACCATCAATGGATTTTAAATCCGCCAGAGTGAGCACACGGTGTCCTTGCGGGCGTAACTGCCTCTGACTTAAATTACGCAGGCCTATGCCAGGATCATCCAGTCTTGTGCTCGGCATATCGACACGCATGTCTACAGAAGGCCCATATTCGCTACTTGCGTGGCGCACATTGGGTGAAGGTTTGGAATGCGGATTCTGTGCAGGGTGTTTTTTACCCTGCATTTTATGGTTACTTTGCTGACTATTAGTCATGCCGCTATGCATATCGGAATGTTTCATCCTTTCCGTTGCGCTTTTATCCATCCCTTTGTGGTTCATTCCTTCATGATTCATACTGCCCATCATATCGGCCATGGTTAGCCACTCGACAGGATCAAGTTTTGGTGTAGGTGCAGACAAGCCTTGGCGGGTCGCCAGTGTGCCCCTGGCATAGCCACTGCGATCCATACTTTGTGCAAAGAGGGTATAAGCGTCATCCTGTGGTTGCACTAACACATCGTAAGTTTCTCCAGGACCGAAGCGGAACTCATCAACCGTTACAGGCTCCACATCCTGACCATCGGCCTGTATAACTGTCAATTTTAAGCCCGGAATACGAACATCATAGAAGCTATTGCTGGCGGCATTGATAAAGCGAAGTCGTATGCGCTCTCCTTTACTGAATAAGCCAGTCCAATTGCCGGCGGGGGTTGTTCCATTCATCAAAAATGTCATTGTAGCTGCTGAAAGATCTGCAAGATCTGTGGGGTTCATACGCATACTGTTCCACATTTGACGTTTTTCCAATGCACCCTGAATTCCCATTTTGGATACATCTCGTGTAAAATCGAAAAATGTAGGCTGGCTGAAGTTGTAGATATCACTTTGCACCTTTAGCTTGCTAAATACATGCATTGGGTCCTCGTCTGTCCAATCCGAAAGCTGGACCACATGCTCCCGATCAGCGCTGTGCCTTTCTCCCAATCTGGGCTCGATAATAAGGGCACCGTACATTCCAGTCATTTCTTGGAACCCTGAATGGCTGTGATACCAATAAGTGCCGCTTTGACGCAACTTGAATCGGTAAATGAAGGTTTCCCCTGGTGCAATGCCTTTGAAACTAATGCCAGGGACACCATCCATCTGGTAGGGTAACAGGATACCGTGCCAGTGAATGGAAGTTGCAACCGGCAGGCGATTGATCACGCGGATTCTCACTTCATCGCCCTCTCGCAAGCGCAGCGTTGGAGCAGGGATTGCTCCATTGATGGTTGTGGCCATCCGTGTAACACCGGTAAAATTGACAGGCGTCTCTGCTATGACTAGATCAATTTCACGACCGCTTAGCACGGGTGCTGAGCCTTGCGAGGTTAGGCTTGTAATCCCAGCCTGCAGCCACCCAGGAGTGGCTGCCATCACACCACCAACTGCCAACCCTTGGACGAATCGGCGCCGACTGATATTCGGTAGTATGAATTCGGATCTTCTTTTCATCGAGCAATATTTCCCGAATGGGTTACTTGGTCTTGACAATTGGGTGTTTACGGCGGAACGTCTCTTTGATCACCGCTTTTAATACCAAACACATTAACGCCCGAGGCCTGTCACCAGCATGACTTTAGAATGACAATGTTGTAATCTTGTTGTCATACCATTGTTGGGAAGAGTGATTTATCTTAAGAATTAAGTTGGTCAGTAATAATAATATACGGAGTATTAAGCTATGCGCTTGTTAGTGGTCGAAGACGAAATCAAGACGGGTGATTATTTACAGCAAGGCCTGACTGAAGCTGGCTTTATGGTCACTTTGGCGCGCAACGGTCTTGACGGACATCACCTCGCGATGACGGAAATATTTGATCTGCTTGTGCTGGACGTAATGCTTCCGGATGTTAATGGTTGGCAAATCGTACAATCCATCAGAGAAGCGGGACACCAAACTCCCGTGCTTTTCCTGACGGCCCGCGACAGCGTGAATGATAGAGTTAAAGGCCTCGAAATGGGGGCGGATGATTACCTCGTCAAGCCTTTTGCGTTCACTGAACTGCTAGCTCGCATACGCACTTTGCTTCGCAGATGCTCGACCCCCGTACTGACTGATCAAATTAAAGTCGCTGATCTAAGCCTGGATCTGCCGCGGCACCGGGTCATTCGTGCGGGTCGAAAAATTAGTCTTAGCCACAAAGAATTTTGTTTACTGGAACTACTGGTGCGTCGCCAGGGTGAGGTGTTGCCGCGTTCGTTAATTGCCTCTCAGGTGTGGGACATGAATTTTGATTCTGACACCAACGTCATTGATGTCGCTATACGACGCTTGCGAGCCAAGATTGACGACGAGTTCGATACAAAGCTTATTCATACCGTACGAGGCATGGGTTATATGCTGGATGTTGAGGATGACCTTGATGAAATTTAGTCGGATCATCCATCGCCCGCTTTCACTGACCAACCGAGCGATGCTGTTCGTGGCGATTGCAATCAGTTTTAGTATGTTGATAATTGGACATTTGGTGCAAAGCGCAGTGGAGCGTCATTTTGAAGAGCAGGACGCCGATGAATTAGCGGTGATTACCCAAGCTGTAGAATCAGCGCTGAATAAGGCAAGCGCTGAAAGGCTCCCACCGGAAGATGTATTGGCAAAAGCTGTTTCAGGCCACCATGGTGTGTATTTTCAAGTCTGGGATGAACACCATCAGTTGATTTTTGGGCCACCAAATCTGCATCCCTCTAAGCAAACCATCACCTACTTTGCGGTAGAGAAAATTCAAGCCGACAATTTATATCGTTGGTCAGTCGATGAAAAAACCTTCCGTGGCATTGTGACGCAAACCCAAGTTGGCAACCACCGGTACCATATTGTTGCTGTCATCGATATGGGCTTTCATTTGCACTTTCTGGACAGCTTTGGGCGTACGCTATGGCTTATTATGAGTCTAGCAGGTGTGATCACATTGTTAGCAGCGTGGTTCGGTGTCCACCAAGGCCATGCCCCACTGCGTGCATTAAGCAAGGTAATTCAGAATGTTCAGGCGGATCATCTTGATGTGAGGCTGGATACTGACACGATCCCCGCAGAGCTGATTACCTTGGTTGATTCCTTTAATCGTATGATCAGTCGGCTTGAAGAAAGCTTCGACAAGTTGTCTCATTTTTCCGCTGATATTGCTCACGAATTGCGGACGCCCTTAACCAACTTGATTACCCAAACTCAAGTTGGTTTAAGTAAGTCCAGAAGCCATGATGAATATCGAGAGTTGTTATATTCAAGCCTTGAAGAACAGGAACGGTTGACCAAAATGGTGAACGACATGTTATGGCTGGCACAAAGTGAAAACGGTTTACTGAGGCCTGACCGAGAAAAGCTTGAGTTAGTTCAGGAGGTAGAAGCCACTTTTGAATTTTTAGAAGCCCTGGCTGAGGAAAAGGGTATTCGCTTTCAAGTCCAGGGGAAGCCCACAGCTTTCGTTGGGGATAGGGCAATGTTGCGACGCGCATTATCCAACCTGCTCTCTAACGCACTTCGATTTACATCCGAAGGTGGTATGGTGCAAGTCAATATATGGCAAGCCAGTAATGCTGTCTACCTGCGTGTGAAAAACCCCGGCCCGACTATAGATTCCGCACACTTACCTCATTTGTTCGACCGTTTTTATCGGGTTGACCCTTCGCGTCAACGCCAGAGTGAGGGCGCAGGACTGGGGCTAGCAATTGTAAAGTCCATCGTTGAGGCTCACAACGGCACCATCTCTGTGTCTTCAGCATATGGAATAACGTCCTTCACAATCATCTTTCAACAAGTGGCCAATGATAGGCATAGAGTAGCAGGGGCTTTGTCATGAGCCTGTTCACCATCGGAAAATATGCACAAGCTGTACAAGTCAGTGTATAAACCATCCGCTATTTCAAACACCGAGGCCTCATCACGCAAACTCTGAAACCAGTCCAAGGGTACCGCACTTATTCCTAGGGCACGCAGGCAAGGATGTTATTTTTCTAGCGCGCCACGAAGAGATCTACAACCTGTTATCACTGTGTGAGTCCCATTGTGCGGAAGTCCAGGAACTGGCTGAACACAAACTGACAAGCGTGCGTGCAAAAACCACCGAAGCGTCGTTTGGGCCAGGTATTGGATGGTCTGCAGCAAGCGTCTACAGATTGCTCTCCCGTTAAAGTAAAACTACCGTTTATTGCAAGATGTTCCATTAGTGAATCCTCAACCGGCACAACAGGGCAGTTCTTCCACATCCTTGTCAAAGGTTTGCGCACACAGTTTCAAACCTTCTATCATGGTTAAGTTTGGTTACTATCATGTATCTGATAAATACATCGCATTGTTTAGCCACTTTATTCCATGTGGTGTACACGAAGCCATTTATATTCTGGATGGACTTCTTAAAAACGAATCACAAATTCAGCCAGATACTTTACATGGGGATACGCAAGCACAAAGCACACCGGTGTTTGGATTAGCCTATCTGCTTGGTATTAATTTGAGGTAGCAACGGGATTCTAAATTTTTTTCACAAAAAGTAGTTTAAGTATTTGATTAATAATGTTGATACAATTAAAACGCGGTCATAGTAGTAGAGATTAGTATTGCGTGCGATTTGAATCATCTTGGAGCAAACATTATCACTGCGATGCCTGCATGGCATAATCGCCACGCCAGCCACATCCCCCAGTGTGGCTGAATACCATCCATTCCCTATAGCCACACCAACACAACTGTTACGTATACTCGGCCGTAAGCGGCGTATACTTCCGGTAGTCATCGAACAAGCCGTAGCCGCCTGGGGTGCACGCTCACCCCGGCATCAAGGGCCAGCCGGGACACTGTGTAGGCGCTCATTGAACACCTCCTTTTCCTCATCCGGCGCAGCACGAAAGCTGCTTCACGTCCTTGCTGAAGGTCTGCGCCGCGAGCTTCAGCCCTTCGACCATGGTCAGGTAGGGGAACAATTGGTCGGCCAGTTCCTGCACGGTCATACGGTTGCGAATGGCGAGCACCACCGTCTGGATCAGTTCACCCGCTTCCGGGGCCACCGCTTGCACGCCGATGAGCCGTCCGCTACCTTCCTCGATGACCAGCTTGATGAAGCCGCGTGTGTCGAAGTTGGCAAGCGCACGCGGCACGTTGTCCAAGGTCAAGGTGCGACTGTCGGTCTCGATCCCGTCGTGATGTGCTTCCGCCTCGCTGTAGCCCACGGTGGCGACCTGCGGGTCGGTGAACACCACGGCCGGCATTGCGGTCAGGTCCAGGGCCGCATCGCCGCCAGTCATGTTGATCGCAGCACGGGTGCCGGCCGCTGCCGCCACATAGACGAACTGAGGCTGGTCGGTGCAGTCGCCAGCCGCATAAATGTGTGGCGTACTGGTGCGCATGCCCTTGTCGATGACGATGGCCCCCTGCGCATTGGCAGCGACTCCCGCCGCTTCCAATGCCAGGCTGCGCGTGTTCGGTGCCCTGCCAGTGGCGACCAGCAGCTGGTCGGCGCGTATTTCACCGTACCCGGTGGTCAGCACGAATTCGCCGTCCACATGCGCGACCTGGCTGGCTTGCGTGTGTTCCAATACCTTGATCCCTTCGGCACGGAACGCGGCTGTAACGGCCTCGCCGATGGCCGGGTCTTCGCGGAAGAACAGCGTGCTGCGTGCCAGGATCGTCACTTTGCTGCCCAGCCGGGCAAAGGCTTGCGCCAGTTCCAGCGCCACCACAGACGAGCCGATCACGGCCAGGCGCTCGGGAATGGTGTCGCTGACCAGGGCCTCGGTGGAAGTCCAGTAGGGTGACTCTTTCAGGCCCGGAATCGGCGGCACGGCCGGGCTGGCACCCGTGGCGACCAGGCAGCGGTCGAACGCCACCACACGCTCGCCGCCATCGTTTAAACGGACGGCAAGGCTCTGGTCGTCCTTGAAACGCGCTTCACCATGCAGCACGGTGATGGCCGGGTTGCTGTCCAGGATGCCTTCGTACTTGGCGTGGCGCAGCTCATCGACGCGCGCCTGCTGCTGGGCCAGTAGTTTGCTGCGATCAATCGCAGGCACAGTCGCCGCGATGCCACTGTCGAATGGGCTTTCACGGCGCAAATGGGCGATATGGGCAGCGCGGATCATGATCTTGGACGGCACGCAGCCGACATTGACGCAAGTACCGCCGATGGTGCCGCGCTCGATCAGCGTGACGTTCGCACCTTGCTCGACGGCCTTCAGCGCCGCCGCCATCGCGGCTCCGCCGCTGCCAATAACGGCGACGTGCAGTCCGTCCCCATCACCACCAGCCTTGTCGCCACCGCCCAGCCATCCCAGCGCCTTGCCAAGCAGTCTGCCCCGCGCTGAAGTGGATGGGGCATCGGCAGGTGTGGCCTTGTAGCCGAGGCCGGCCACAGCGGCGGTCAGCGCCTCTGGCGAGGTGCCGGGATCGGTGGCGAGTTGCGCGGAGCCTTTCGGGTAGGACACGAGCGCCGACAGCACGCCCGGCACTTTCTCCAGGGCGTCCTTGACATGTGTCGCGCACGAGTCGCAGGTCATTCCGGTGATATTCAAATACATTGCATCGTTCCTTTTCGTTTCGGCAACTGCCAATGCAGTTAGCCGTGTTTGGGTGGTAGTTCGCAGCGGCGGTTGGCCGGTGAGAGCAGATCCCAGATCGACACCCCGATCATCAAGGCCAGACCGACATAGAGGAGGTTCGCCGTCCACCAATTGCCAAAAAACAAGAGCATGGCCGCCAGCACGATGGCTGGGCCGACCATCCCGAGCAGGCTGCGGTACCATTGCCGATGACTCAGCCAGCCCAGTGCATTCGCCAGCAAAGCCACGACTGCGAACAGCGGCAGCAGCTTGGAGATAAACAACCCTTCGTATTCCTGTAGAAAGCCAAGGCCGATGGCCGCGCCCAGGCTGGCGATAGCCGGGAAACAGGCAGCGCATCCCATCGCGGAAACAACGCTGCCAAGCGCGCCAGCCTTGTCGGCAATGCGTGTAATCAGTCCCATGATCGCCAGGTTCGGACTCAGTGGCTCATTGCTTAACGCTGGACGGGTAGCCCGCATCGCCAGTGGCCTTGATCAACTCATGCACACTGGTCTTGGTATCATCGAAGGTGACAACCGCTTCGCGTGGTTCGAAGGTAACGTCAACTTTATCAACGCCTTCAATCCTGGAAATCGCCATTTTGACGGTGATCGGGCAGGTGGGGCAGGTCATGCCGGGTACGGACAGCGTGACGGTCTGGGTCGCGGCCCACACGGGGGCAACAACGGCAGCGAGGGCGAGAGAGGCAAACAGTTTTTTCATGGCGAACTCCTGTGGGTTAATAGAAAAGTGGCACTACGTAGGGAAATCCGAGCGCGACCAGAACCAGCGCGGCCACGACCCAGAAAATGAGCTTGTAAGTCGCTCGCACTTGGGGAGTCGCACACACGTCCCCCGGTTTGCAGGCGGCTGCCGGACGGTAGATGCGCCGCCAGGCAAAGAACAGCGCGACCAGCGCTGCGCCGATGAAGATCGGGCGATAGGGTTCCAGCACCGTCAGGTTGCCGATCCATGCCCCGCTGAAGCCCAAGGCGATCAGGACCAGCGGCCCTAGACAGCAGGCTGACGCAAGAATGGCGGCTAGTCCGCCGGCGAAGAGTGCGCCGCGCCCGCTTTGTGGTTCAGACATACGCTTGTCCTTTCAAATTTGATTTGGATAGCTTAAGCTTACTTCCGTAGCCATGTACGGAGTCAAGCGAAATGCAAAACAATTTTGAGAATCTGACCATCGGCGTTTTTGCCAAGGCGGCCGGGGTCAACGTCGAGACCATCCGGTTCTATCAGCGCAAGGGCCTGCTGCCGAAACCGGACAAGCCCTATGGCAGCATTCGCCGCTATGGCGAGGCGGATGTGACGCGGGTGCGGTTCGTAAAATCAGCCCAGCGGCTGGGCTTTAGCCTGGATGAAATCGCCGAACTGCTCAGATTGGACGATGGCACCCACTGCGAGGAAGCCAGCCACTTGGCCGAGCACAAGCTTCAGGACGTGCGTGAGAAGATAGCCGACCTGGCGCGCATGGAGGCCGTGCTGTCTGAACTGGTTTGCGCCTGCCATGCGCGGAAGGGGAGCGTGTCCTGTCCGCTGATTGCGTCGCTGCAAGACGGAACGAAGCTCGCGGTCTAGGTGCGGGGTTGTCACGGGTTGAATTTTGCCTTCCGGGAGCTAAGTCGAGCCGTGCGAACTAACTTTCTTTTAAACTTTATTGGCGACATAGAGTTAAGACAGACGATTAACGCTGCGACCAACAAAAGCGAAGAATTTAACGGCTTTACGAAGTGGTTATTTTTTGGAGGAGAAGGGATCATAGCGCAGAATTTGAGATATGAGCAACGCAAAGTAATCAAATACAATCAGCTCGTTGCAAACCTAGTAATTCTTAATAACGTTGATTTAATGACGCGGATACTTAATGATTTGCAGCAAGAAGGATATGAGATAACTGATGAGATATTAGCTGGTTTTTCACCGTACCGAAATAGTTATATTAATCGCTTTGGTGACTATGCAGTCGACCTTAAAAGAAAGATTTCCCCATTGAGTTACAAGATAAATATCAAATAAGTTTCAACAGGTTGGAAGAGAAGTGGCTGTATTTTACCGGAATCCCGGCCGATCCTCGTTTAGTAGGGAAGAGTGGAGACTAGAACAAATAGAGTATGTACCGTTTTACATCGAATTGAAATATTAATAGGGTAGCTATGCAATATCAGGATTGGAACCACTCACGCCACGCATAGAGCTAAAATATCACGCCACATATAAAGAGCAGGGCATCTAAACGATTCTAATAATGATATTTTGACAGATTTAAAGACTGAGATGTTGCTTAAGCAATTTCATATAAGGTGCATTCACAACCATTCTCTACAGCGTATACATCTTTAATCTTATGAAGTAGATTCTGCTCGAAGTAATACTCGGCTGAACTTAGGATTTCCTGGTTTTTGATTTCAAGAAATACATACCTACCCATCCCATCGTAGCCATACCAGCCCCAGCACTTGTCATCTTTATTAAATGCTAGGGTGAGTTTAGGATCATCTCGATTGATAATTTCTAGAAATAACTCATGTACCTGCATATTGTATTGTCGAGAAAGGGTATCGAGCTCTATTAATCACATATTTAATGCCTGTTATCAAGCCGTTATAGAACATAATTCTCTATATGAATTTTGCACTAATTTACTTGTAATCCTACGTGCTTTGAAGCGTATTAGTTGTAATTGAAGTACTTTAGTTGTTAAAAGTGAAGTGTTTTAGTTGGTCATAAATGAGAAGAATTTATCTTTGCTTTTGACTCTTATCACTAATTTAACATAATATAAGTTATGCGAACATATGGTTGTGTATATGGTCGGACAAGGTTCTGCATGGATAATGCTCTATTGAGCGTTTGGGATGCTATTTTCATAGATTTTGCTAAGCCAGTCATTGATTAATACCCAACAACTGGCTTGCTAATCAGGATTTTAATTATGGTGAGTTATATTGGTTTTCTTCTTACGTTTGTACACAGTCACTGCTAACGTCACTACAGTAATTGGTATCAATATATAAAAGTAAATAAACGGTACAGCTTCAGCTAACGGTCCTGTCGTTGATGCTGGAACAGATTCAATGCAGGATTTTAGCTCTTCTAGGAAATAAATCGCTGTGCCAAAGACTGCAATGTAAATCCCTAGAACTGCTAGAAATGCGATAGCTGCAGCTGCGCCAACGAATGGCGCTGCCATGACACCGATAAGCCCTAGGCATGTTACCAGCGCGACTGCTAAGTCAGCCATGAGTCCAGCAAGGGCTGATTCTAAGCTCGCAAAGATTGCTGAACACTCGTCGGGACTACCTGCACACTCCCAAAAGTCGTATAAGGCGTAACTCGCACCTCCTAAAGATGCAATTGACGCTCCTAAAGCAACTGACGCCACGGTCATAGCAACAGGTGCGGCTCCAACCGTGAAAAATCCAGCGTTTGATGCTGCTGCCGCTCCAACCGCGACTATGGCAGCAATAAGAGCTACCTGGGCTGCTATTAAAAGCCCATAAAATATATCAAGATCACACATGATATTTCTCCTTTCAGCGTAGGTTTAGTGGGTTTGTTATTAGTGCTTTTATTATTAATTTAAAAATCTACGCCTACAGAGACTGGACGACAAGAAAAAAGGACGGATTTGGAAATGAATTTACAATTATCGCTGAAGGAGGAAAGGGGCAGTTAACCGCCCCACTCTAGTATGATTTAAGTAATTTGCTCTGTTCCCATTAATTTCCTTTTGCTAAACACTTTTTTACTATAATTCATGCTCATCCAGCCCAAAACCTTTTTTCCTTAGGTCGTTTAAATATTCCCTAACTTGAATTTGAAATTTAGAAAATAAATCATTTTCTTTCTCTAATATTTTAGTTTCATTTCTTCTTAATTTCATATATGCATTTGTTAGCACTGTATAATAACTATTCGCTGACTCAACAAGAGCAAGATTGTTAATAAGTAGTTGTAAATTATTTAAAGACCTATAACCATTTAAGTAATAATCAGTAGCTTTATCAAAGTTAACTTCTGCACCGCCTTTAATTCTTGACCTTATTATCATTATTTCTCTTATTAACTCTTCGCTATCAACAATAAAATTAAGGAGGATTTCTTTATACTCTAAATAAAGTTTCTCGTAATACTCTCTTTTTTTATCGTTATCTATTTGATTAGATACTAACTTCGATTTTATAAATTCTATAGCAGCATAAAGAAAATACCCTACCACTACTGAAATCGTTGGAACCCAAACATCCATGACTATCTCCATAATTATTATTTCAAAAGTTTAAATATCAAATGATTTGCAAGCGAAGGTTTCTATTAATGAGTCTTCAGAGTTAAATAAAACATAATCATTAATGTTGAAATCCATTATTCTTCTTAAAAACTCTTTCCTAAATTTGTTTTTTATTATAATTTTTGTGACCTTGTGTCTATTTGACTCATCTCTAAGGCAATCCATGAAATTCATTAACGTTACAGACTCTAATGCTAATCCTTCTCCGTAATAATTCTTTACACCAGAAACTGTATAATTAGCCTGCTGTAAAAAGTGTCTTCTATGGGTAGTTATATAAGGCCCAATCACATTTGTTATAGGTGATGAAACTCCCCTACCATTACTTTCTCTAAAGTTCTCTTGAAAGCAGTATACTGCTCCATCGCATTCTCCCTTCATATCCTTTAAACAAAAATATAGTGCTACTATAGGTGACATCGACCAATCTATTAATGGAGAAGGAAAACCATGGTGACGTAAATAAATCAACAGCTCTAACCATAAAAGCTCTAAATTACTGCTTCTAGTGTTTTCACTTAAAACTTCTCTTCTAATTTCTTCTATTCCTCCTCTTGGGAGTTCCCACTTCTCATTCTTGAAGGAATTAAGTTCATCAATAAAATGATTTATCCTGTTGTAATAATTAACTAGATCAAAAGTTTTTGCCCCCGCTCTCCTTTCTAGTGTTGACCTAATCCCCCATTTTTTATCCCCTTCTCCTCTGAATAAAACACTGAACCCATTGTACATATCACCATGCATTGATATTTCTTCAAACTTTTTCATTAAGCTATTCCAGCTTCTTATAGTTGTTTCCTCAATCATTTTATTCTCTCTACCCATTCAAAAAACATTTCTAACTAATTTATGAAATGTAAAATCTCATTTTTTTTCAAAAAAATCAAAAAAAGATAGTTTCAATACTCACCTCCATCTTTAATGGCTTGTAAGCAATATAACTTATTGATAATTATAAGTTATGCAATACATGCTTGAAGTTTGAGTGCCCCACATTTGATCTATCCCACCCAGCTTGTATAGTGGTTAAGAGATATTTGCTGTTCAGGGAGATCGCATGTCACATTGTTTATCTGCTCTAACTGTCCTTTCTTTAAGCTTTCTGGCTTTCCAACCTACCGCTGTGTCCGCTGAAGAAGAAACTGATGTTAATATTGGTGGCGCTGTCCGTCTGAACTATAACTGGAAAGATTATGGTGATGATGACGACGGTGCTTTTGACTTTGAGTTGTTTGCTGTTGATGTTGATGTGATTCGTGGTAACTGGTTTGTTGATGCTCAGTTTCGTTTCTATCAAACCTTTGATGCGGTTCATCATGCTGAAATTGGATATCGATTCAGTGATGAGGATACGGTAGTCGCTGGCGTCAGTCAGGTGCCTTTCGGTATTAGCCCCTATGCCTCGCATGGATTCTGGTTTGGCGGTACTTATTACCTCGGATTCGAGGATGATTACGATACTGGAGTCAAATGGACACATACCGTTGATGAATGGACCTTTGATACGGCCTACTTCTTTAATAGCGAATACGATGATTCGAGTCGTTATGGGCGTTATTCATTTGATATTGCGAGCATTGATGGACGTGATAATAAAGAGGATGGCCAGGCTAATTTTAGAGCGCAATATGCATTGGGCGATCATACGATAGGCGCTTCCCTTCAAGCAGGAAAAATCAGAAATAATACGACTAACTCTTTAGGAAACCATTACGCAGGCGCTGTTCATTTTGATGGCCATTTTGGTAGCTGGAATCTTCAATTACAGCATATTTATTACGATTTTGAGCAGGCGCCTGAATTACAGACTGCTGACGGTCGAATTGCCATGTCGGCATTTGATTTCCCTTTCGAAATTGCCACTGAAGCAAACGTTACCAGCTTTAATGTGGCTAAGTCCTTTGATATCGGAAATGAATTTGTTGATAGAGTTGTCTGCTATAACGACTTTACCTACACCGCTACACCCAATGAATTTCAACTCACAGATTCAATTCAAAACGTCACTGGTTGCACCCTCATAAAAGGTGGTCTTTATACTTATATTGACTGGATCGCTGGTAAAAACATGTGGTTTGCTGGCGGACCTGGTATAGGTGTCTACGATGGGCCTGAAAAGTGGCATTCACGCCTAAACATTAACATTGGTTATTACTTCTAGGGAGAATCCATGAGTCAACAAAACGACCCTAATACTCCGCAAAATCCATTGCATGAAAGGTTTGATACTGATCATGAAATAGGCGAAAACAATGTCGAAATACTGGGTATGGATCTGCATAACCCGGTATTTTTTGCATCATCTTTTTTCGTTATCTTCTTTGTTCTTTTAACCCTGCTATTTCCCGACAGATCCGGGGCTTATTATGAGGCAGCCAAGTCTTGGTCTATCGAAAATTTTGATTGGTTGTTTATGATCAGCGGTAACGTGTTTGTGATTTTCTGTATTGTGTTGCTGTTGTCGCCGTACGGTAAAATCCGTATCGGCGGTAAAAAAGCGAAACCGGATTTTAGTGTTCTGTCCTGGTTTGCCATGCTATTCGCTGCTGGTATGGGTATTGGGTTAATGTTCTGGAGTGTGGCAGAACCTGTTGGCTATTACACCAACTGGGCTGGAACCCCCTTCAATGTGCCGCCCGGAACTCCAGAAGCTCGTGAATTAGCGATGGGTGCGACCATGTTCCATTGGGGTCTACATCCCTGGGGTATTTATGCGGTCGTTGCCCTCTCCCTCGCCTTCTTTTCCTATAACTGCAACATGCCACTAACCATTCGTTCCAGCTTTTATCCGTTATTCGGTGAGCGTGTTTGGGGTACGGTCGGCAATGTCATCGATACCATTGCCGTGTTAGCCACGATATTTGGTTTAGCGACTTCGTTAGGATTTGGTGCGCAACAGGCGGCAGGTGGTCTGCATTATCTGTTTAATGACATTCCTAATAACATTACAACACAAATGGCTATCATATTTGGGGTTACCGTCATTGCTATATTCTCAGTTATCAGAGGCCTAGAGGGCGGAGTAAAAGTTCTGAGTAACATCAACATGTCGTTAGCTGCCCTACTCATGATTTTTGTGATTATTGCAGGCTCCACTGTGCTCATTCTTAATGGAATTGGTAAAACTTTGTGGGTGTATATTGAGAATATTGTGCCGTTGAGCAATTGGGTTGGTAGAGAAGATAAGACTTTTTATACCGGCTGGACAATTTTCTATTGGGCCTGGTGGATTTCATGGTCGCCATTTGTGGGTATGTTTATCGCACGAGTTTCTAAAGGTCGAACTGTAAGGCAGTTTATTGCTGCAGTTCTAATTATCCCAACACTTTTAAGCGCTGTGTGGATGACCACATTTGGCACAATGGGTTTAGAGCAAGTCCAAAATCAAGTTGGCGAATTAGCTAATGGCATTACAGACAAGTCACTGGCTCTTTTCCAAATGTTGGAAAATTTACCTTATGGTATCGTTACTTCAATCATCGCAATTATCCTGGTTTTGGTGTTCTTTATCACCTCCTCTGACTCAGGATCATTGGTTATCGACAGTATTACCGCTGGCGGTAAGGTTGATGCACCAGTCACTCAAAGAGTTTATTGGGCAGTGATGGAAGGCGTTATTGCCGCTGTACTGCTTTTTGGTGGCGGAAAAGAGGCTTTGGGTGCTTTGCAGGCTGCGGCGATTACCGTTGGTCTGCCCTTCTCTATCGTGCTGCTTCTGATGTGTGTCAGTTTATTTATTGGGTTAAGAGCTGCCTACAACCTTAATTATAAAAATGCAGATGACTAGAAAATTAATTTAAAAAGCCCCGTCAGGGGCTTTAATTTGGCCAGTTATCCTTATCATTTATAGGAGAGGAGCGCAGTTTTTTACTCTGTTTATTTGTGCCATACTTTGCACTCTAAATTATCGAGTTATTAAACATGCTTACAGAACAAGAGCTTATTCACTATAGCCGTCATATTATCTTGCCTAAAATTGATGAAGAGGGTCAGGCAAGAATCAAACAATCTAAAGTTCTCATCATAGGAATGGGAGGCTTAGGCTCGCCAGTTGCCTTGTATCTGGCTGCTGCGGGAGTTGGTCACCTATATATTGCAGACCATGACAAAGTTGAACGCTCAAACCTGCAACGCCAGATAATTCATACACTCAACAGCTTAAATCAAACAAAAGTCGACTCAGCTAAGTCAACCATTGAGCATTTAAATCCGTGGGTTCAGGTAACATGCATTGCTGATAAACTCGAAGGAGAACAACTTGAATCAATGATCGCCAAAGTCGATGTGGTGATTGATTGTTGTGATAATTTTGCGACTCGATTTGCAGTCAACCGAGCATCAGTGAAGCATGCTAAGCCCTTAGTATCAGGTGCTGCTATTAGATTTGAAGGACAGGTAGCAGTGTTTAATTACAATGAATTATCGCCTTGCTATCAATGTCTTTACCAACCAGACATTCAGCTTGATGAAAACTGTTTTGATCAAGGTGTTCTATCACCTGTAGTAGGAACCATAGGCACTTTACAAGCGACAGAAGCCTTAAAAATCATCTCCGGTGCAGGCCAGGTAGCGGACGGGCAGCTACTAGTTTACGATGCCTTAAGCTTTGACTTTAGAAAAATGAAAGTCGCTAAAGATATCAGCTGCCCAGTCTGTTCTTGATCAGCATCACCGCTTATCAAGAGCCATTAATCAAGATATGGACCCAAATGCTGGCTGCATAACCTAAGGCAATCACTGGCGTCCATTTCAGGTGAGTCATGAATGTATAGTGGCCACGTGCCTGGCCCATCAATGCAATACCTGCTGCTGAGCCGACCGAAAGTAAACTACCACCAACACCTGCAGTTAATGTCACCAGTAGCCACTGCGCATGCGACATATCTGGTTGCATAGTCAGCACCGCAAACATGACTGGAATATTATCCACAATGGATGACAATATACCGACTAAAACGTTAGCTGGTGTTGCTCCAAGTTCGCCATACATATAGCTTGATGCCATGCCTAAGTACCCTAAGAAACCTAAACCACCCACGGCCAGAATCACACCGTAGAAGAAGAACAATGTGTCCCACTCGGCTTGTGCTATACGGTCAAAAATATCGTAAGGCCTTTGAGTTGATACGCTAGTAGGATTTTCTTCAGTTTCTTTTTTGTGTTGTTTGCGTAAGAAAAAGCCATAGAACTTCAGGAATCCAAGTCCGAGCATCATACCGATAGCTGGTGGCAAGTGCAGGAAGTTGTGGAACGAAATCGCTGTAATAATAGTTAACAGGAATAGACCTACAATGATTAAGCCACCCTGCTTTATCTGCGCATGACTCCCCGCTTCTATTGGCTTAGGTTTACCATTCATTATCGCAAACTGCATGATAATTGCCGGAACCAGGAAATTAACTAAGGATGGAATAAATAGCGCAAAGAATTCTGAGAATTCAACCATACCTTTTTGCCAGACCATCAGTGTTGTGATGTCACCAAACGGGCTAAAAGCACCGCCTGCGTTAGCTGCAACCACAATGTTTATGCAGCTAAGGCCAACAAATTTTGCATGACCGTTCCCGACTGCTAATACAACAGAACACATGATCAATGCTGTGGTCAGGTTATCGGCTATTGGTGAAATAAAGAATGCCAGAATCCCGGTCATCCAGAACAGCTGCTTGTAGGTAAAACCTTTATTGACCAACCAGTCACGCAAAGCGTCAAAGACATCACGTTCAATCATGGCATTGATATAGGTCATCGCCACAAGTAGGAAGAAAAATAGCTCTGCGTATTCCAAGAAGTTGTGGCGCACCGCTTCTTCAGCTAGCTGAGACATACCATGCTGATGATAGACAATCCCAATGACCAGCCAGATTAAACCTGCTGCAACCAAGATCGGTTTAGATTTTCTCAGGTGAATTTTTTCTTCGAAAATAACCAGCGAATAAGCTAGAACAAAGATGGCTATGGCTAAAAAGCCAACCCAATGGTCGGTTAAATTAAGTAAAGTATTGGTTGAGACATCTGCTGCAAGCAATTGAAAAGGAAAGAGTAATAAAGCTAAAAATAGAAAATATGAATGCTTTTTCATGGTGATGACCATGGCTATCTTTTTTAAGGTGGCGCAATTATAGGTATCTATAGCTAGATGTCATAGATCTAAATCAATGTTTTTGTAGTATTTGTTGTATGGGGTGGGATAAGTAAAGGTTATGGGTTGGTTTATTACCTGGTGGGGCACCCTTTTGTAACAGTGCATACGAGTAGCAGTTGGTTTTATAATCCAGCTGTTTTATAGATAGAAAAAAGCAGATCCTGAATCAAGTTCAGGATGACAAGACTTTGTTGAGCGCTGCTGACCTGATACAGATCATCGAAACCGGCTTGTCATTCCGGCCTACGAGCCGGAATCTAGCTCACTCAACCACCAACTCGCCTTTATACATCTGCATCTGGCAGTGAAATTGATAATTGCCCTTCTCCAGTTTTTTCAGCTTGATGCTTTTTGTCTTATTAACTTGCAAGCTTTCACTGATATCAAGTTCAGGAAAAATCACCATTTCTGCGCAAGGTGTTTCATCCTTTCGTAAAAATTCCAAGCTAATTTCAGTATCCACTGGAACACTGATATGGGCGGGTTGATACACACCATCTTCAACGATGATTTTAATTACATCCTGATCTTTTGCCTGGACATTCTTAGGTTTATAAATCCAGAACCAATAAATAATAAGCGCTATCAGTGCTAAGCCAATTATGTTTATAACCAGTAAATTCATGTGATGTCCTTTTTGGCTTAATGGTCTTTAGGTTTGAAAAAACGTAGGCGGTTGGCATTAGTCACCACGGTCACCGATGAGAATGCCATGGCTGCACCTGCAATGACGGGGCTCAGCAAAATACCGAAGAAGGGATACAACAAGCCTGCGGCAATAGGTATGCCCGCAACATTATAAATAAAGGCGCCAAACAGGTTTTGTCTGATGTTACGCAATGTGGCTTTACTGGTAGCCACGGCATCCGCAAGGCCATGTAGAGAACCGCGCATCAAAGTAATATCAGCGCTTTCAATAGCAACGTCAGTACCCGTTCCAATGGCAAAGCCAACATCTGCTTGTGCCAGCGCTGGTGCATCATTGATACCATCACCGGTCATGCCAACAAGCTCGCCTTCCTTCTGCAGTTGTTTTACCTTGTCAACTTTATCCTCTGGTAAAACCTCCGCAAAAAACTCTTCAATGCCGACTTTATTAGCTACTGCTTTGGCTGTGGCTTTATTATCACCGGTCAGCATTACAACTCGGATATTCGCTTGCTGTAATCGTTTAATTGCTTCGATAGAATCTTCTTTTATAGGATCGGCCACCGCTAAAATAGCAGCGAGTTGTTTATCAACGGCAAAGTACATTGGTGTTTTCGCCTCGCCAGCAAGCTCCTGTGCTCTATCGACTGCATGGTCAATATCAATGCCTTGGTCCCGCATTAGCTTTTCATTACCAAAATAAAGATGCTTACCATCAACCTTTCCCTCTACACCATGTCCGGCAATAGAATTAAAGTCTGAGCTTTTGCTGAGTTCAATATCTTTTTCTTTTGCCGATTCAACAATGGCTTGTGCAAGAGGATGCTCCGAGCCTGTTTCGAGACTGGCTGCCAGTTGTAGCGCATCATTTTCAGAGAAGTCATTATAGGCAACAATGTCGGTAACTTTGGGCGAGCCTTCTGTAATCGTGCCAGTTTTATCGAGCACCATGGCTGTAATTTTCGAAGCAGTCTGCAACGACTCACCATTGCGAATCAATACACCCGCTTCTGCGGCTTTACCAACACCCACCATAACTGACATGGGCGTTGCTAAACCTAGCGCACAGGGACAGGCAATAATCAGAACGGTAGTCGCAGAAACCACGGCAAAGGCAATGGCATCTTGTGCTCCGAAATTCAGCCAAACCAAGGCACTAATAACCGCAATAATCATGACAGTCGGCACAAAATACGCGGCGATAACGTCCGCTAATCTACCAATTGGAGGCTTAGAGTTTTGCGCCTGCTTAACCATTTTAATAATTTGCGCCAGGGCCGTATCTTTACCCACTCGAGTGGCTTTAAAAATTATGGTTCCGCTTTTATTAATGGTTCCGGCTGAAACCTCGTCGCCCTCTCCTTTTTCAACGGGCATGGGTTCGCCCGTTAGCATCGATTCATCAAGCGTGGAGCTGCCTTCAGTCACAACGCCATCAACAGGAATCTTTTCACCAGGGCGTACTCGCACCAGGTCATCTTTTTGTACATCCTCAATGGGAATATCTTTCTCATCACCGTCACGAATCACTCTTGCAGTTTTAGCCTGTAAGCCAATCAAGCGTTTAATAGCTTCTGAGGTCCTACCGCGCGCTCTAACTTCTAAGGCCAGGCCCAAATTAATAAGACCAATAATCATGGCTGTTGCTTCGAAATAGACGTGACGTGCCATTTCGGGTAACGAATCAGGGAAAAATACCACAATCATTGAATAGACCCAGGCCGTACCTGTGCCCAATGCAATCAGAGTCTCCATATTCGCGGAGTGATTTTTGAAGGATTTCCAGGCGCCAGTGAAAAAATGTTTTCCTGAGAAATACATGATGGCCAATGTGATCAGTCCAACAACCAACCAGGCAATGCGTTCTTTTGGGGTGGTTACGGTCATGGCTCCGCCTAATAACCCATAAGCCATTAAAGGCACACCAACTCCAAGCGCAATCCACATCTTGGTCATCAGACGCTTATAGTAAGCTTTATTAGCCTGTTCCTTTTCTTCCAGCGCGTCGCTTTCTGATTCATTTTCAATTAACGACGCCTGATAGCCCGCATTCTCAACAGCTTCAATCATGGTGTCGGTATTTGCAGACCCTTTAACGGTAACGGTGCGGTCTGCGAAGTTCATCTCGGCGCTTTCAACGCCTGAAATACTTTTTAAAGCACCTTCAATTTTACCGACGCAACTGGCGCAGCCTGCTCCTTCAATATTGAGCTCTACGGCTTTTGAATGGGAAGAATGTTCACTCATGCAGCTTAACCTTAACCATTAATGGTAATGCTTACTGTGTTAATACCTATTACTCTATCACTAGTTATTTAGAAAAATAACCATAAGATTTTGGGGGCTTACTGACCTCGTTTAAACCATCGTATTTAACCATGATTGACATATATGCCTTTTCATATATATTGGCCGCCATATATGTCTTTATGGGGCAATTAGATGGAACCGACTAATTTTTTTAAATGCCTGGCCGATGAGACCCGATTGCGAAGTTTGCTCTTAATACAACAAGAGTCTGAGCTATGTGTATGTGAGCTGATGGAAGCATTAGACGAGAATCAGCCAAAAGTTTCACGCCATTTAGCACAATTACGCCAATGCGGACTGCTTCTCGATAGGCGTGATGGCAAGTGGGTTTACTACCGCTTAAACCCCGAGCTACCCAATTGGACTGTCAAAGTGCTAGCCGAAACTGCGCAAAGTAACCAGCAATTTGTAGCAAATAACATTAAGCGTCTTGGAAACATGGCAAATAGACCAGAACGCTCTCTATGTTGCTAAATTGCATTTATTTACAAATGGTTAGCGAATTATTTTAATCCTTTTTATAAACGAGTTAGAGCATGAAAATACTGTTTATTTGTACGCATAATGCCTGCCGCAGCGTACTTGGCGAGGTTATAGCCCGCACACTTGGCAAAGGCCGTCTTGAAACCGCCAGTGCCGGCAGCGCTCCACGCGGCATAGTCCATCCTCTTACCCTGAAATATCTTAGCCAACATGGCTACAGCACTGATGGGTTAACGAGTCAAAGCTGGGATGAACTGAGCGACTTTGATCCCGATGTGGTTATAACCGTTTGCGATAGCGCAGCTGGCGAAAGCTGTCCGCTATGGATGGGTAAAACCCTAAAAGTGCACTGGGGTTTGCCAGATCCTTCTAAAGGTCCCAGTTCTGGAGAGAGTGTTTCTGGAGATCATGCTTCCGAAGAGGAAGAAGCTAAAGCTTTTGCGCATGTCATTAAGGTCATAGAAAAGCGAATTAACACGCTTCTGGAGAAAGATTTCGAACATATGGATGCTGATCAACTTAAAACTGAACTGCAACAACTTGGGGAGTTATTTTAATGGGTGTTTTTGAACGATTTTTATCGCTATGGGTTGCTTTATGTATCGTCGTTGGCGTTGTTTTAGGCAACGTTTTGCCAGAGGTCTTTAACTATATCGCTAAGCTAGAGTATGCCCATGTAAACCTGTTCGTTGCAGTGCTTATCTGGCTAATGATATTCCCAATGATGGTTCAGGTTGATTTCAAATCGATTAAGGATGTGGGCAAAAAGCCCAAAGGTCTGGTGTTAACCTTAGTCGTCAACTGGTTGATAAAACCGTTTACCATGGCCGCTCTTGGCGTACTATTCTTTAAGTTCTTCTTTGCAGATCTGGTTGACCCACAAACGGCAAATGAATATATCGCAGGTATGATCTTACTGGGCGTTGCACCATGTACCGCTATGGTTTTTGTGTGGAGCCATTTAACCAAAGGTGACGCCAACTATACCTTAGTTCAGGTATCGATTAATGATGTCATTATGGTGTTTGCCTTTGCTCCCTTGGCCGCCTTCCTGTTAGGTGTTACCAACATTACTGTGCCTTGGGAAACCTTGCTTTTATCGGTAGTCCTCTATGTGCTGTTACCGCTGATTGCAGGTGCCATAACCCGAAATGTACTGGACAAGAAAGATGACCATCATCGACTACACATGTTTCTTGTTAAGTCGAAACCATGGTCTATTTTAGGGCTATTACTAACCATCATTGTGCTGTTTGCTTTTCAGGCCGAAAAAATCCTCGCTAAACCGCTCGATATTGGTCTAATTGCTATTCCGTTACTGATTCAGACATATGGTATTTTTATCATTGCTTACGTCGCTGCAAAATTTATGAAGCTTCCACATAATATTGCCGCGCCAGCCTGCATGATTGGTACCTCGAATTTCTTTGAGCTTGCAGTAGCGGTCGCTATTTCATTGTTTGGACTGCATTCTGGCGCTGCATTGGCCACTGTTGTGGGCGTTCTAGTTGAAGTACCCGTGATGCTATCCCTTGTGGCTTTTGCTAACCGGACTCAGCATTGGTTTAAGGGGTAGGCTTATTTGTGGGGACACCTGATGGGTTGTCCCTGCTTTATTCATAAATATGTCCACTCTTGCCGTAGACTGGTCCTTTTGCTTGCCCTTTTGCATAAAGATCCTTAAGAGCAGATCCTGAATCAAGTTCAGGATGACAATCCTCTAGTTAGGAGTACCTGTTTTAGGTAAATCTTATTAATTTTGTAGGTGCACAATTAACTTTACCGTAAAGTCCCCCTGAATTAGTACCACACCAATTCCCATGTCATCCTGAACTTGATTCAGGATCTGCCTTTATCTTTCAATACAATAAGGGTTACATTAGCTACCAGGGACAACTCATGAGTTGTCCCTACGTCCTTCGAAAGCTGTATCCGAGTACTTCTCGCACCTACTTTGGGCTAGACGTACAGATACCGCCCCTACCCATTCTGATATTCATATATCTCAACTAATCAATACCAATTATTCCTCCTCATTCCTTGACAAAAATCAAGCAGTTAAACTCTTAATATGATATACATAATGTGTGCTTTACACTCTTAAACACATGGAATTAAGGAGTTTGCATCATGAATGAAGAAGAATTGAAAGCGGAAGCAAAAAAGCTTTACGAAAAGCTAAAAACCCAGCGCGATGAGCTAAAAGTTCAAGCTCACTTAGCGAAAGCGGAATTACGTGATAAATGGCAAGAAACCGAGCATGACTGGGAGCGTTTTGAAGCCAAGGCTAAAACTATTGGCAAAGGTGCTCAAAAAGCTTCTGAAGATGTTGGTAAAGGCTTTGTACTTTTGGGTCATCAACTGCAGGAAGCATACAAGGATATAAAGCAAGCATTTCGTTCCAGCGACCTTACTGACTAATCCCTATCATTAAGCTGGACAATACAGGATGAACCTTAAGGTCATAACTTACAATATTCATCGCGCAATTGGCGTTGATCGTCGGTTTCGTCCTGAACGAATTGTTGAGATTCTGGAGAGCTATGATGCAGATATTATAGCTCTCCAGGAAGTTGACGATGGAGTGCCCCGCTCGCGAGAACTAAATCTTGCTAAAGAACTTGCTGAAGCGCTTGATTTTCCTTATTACGTACTTGGCAAAAATGTAAGCCTCAAAAAAGGTCATTACGGCAACGCAACCCTCAGTCGTTTTCCAATCGTTCGCGAGCGAAATATTGACCTTACAATAGATAATAAAAAACGTCGTGGATGTCAGCATACAACCATCGATATTCCCTCAAGCCCCTCGAGAACAGTTCATCTTGATGTATTCAACCTGCATCTTGGACTTTCGGCTAAAGAGCGTGATAAGCAAATTCAAAAGTTATTAAACTCAACTGAACTAAAAAAGCTTGATGAAGATGCTAATAAGTTAGTAATCGGAGACTTCAATGATTGGAGGTCATTGCTACGCAAACCAATGACTGAAGAAGCAGGTTTCAAATGTGCCACAGACAGACGCTACAGGAACAAGGTATCAGCATTAAAAACCTATCCATCATTTTCTCCTAGAGGCGGATTGGACAGGGTCTTTTATCAAGGCGATTTAAAACTCGAAAATGTTTTCCTGTGTCGAAAAAAATTATCGAAAGTAGCCAGTGATCATAAACCGGTTATTGCCGAGTTTAAGATATAAATAATAGAGTAATAATCCAAATGGATAAAACCGAATCAATATTACCAGTTGCATTAAGACTAGGGATTAACTCACGCCATGAGCCTCTTATTTTTTTGCGTTCTGATTCGCCAGTAGCTCGCTCAGAAGGTTTTGAGAGCATGTCTCGTGTACTTGTACAAGTAAACAACAAATCAATTATTGCCACCCTGCTTATTGTATATAGTGATCTAATTCAGTCGGGTTTCGCAGGACTTTCGGAAACTGCCTGGAAACGCCTAAAGCTCAAAAAAGGCCAACGAATTAAACTATCACATGCTCCTCAAGTTGATTCTCTTGCCTATATTCGCGCTAAAGCATTTGGCCATGAATTAAATAAACATCAGTTGCAGGAAATTATGCGCGATATAGTGGATGGGCATTATATGGACGTGCATCTTGCTGCTTTTATTACTGCTTGTGCTAATAACAATATGACCCAGAATGAAATTCTGTATTTGACTCAAGGTATGGTTGATGCGGGTGAAACATTGACCTGGCCCGGTGATAAAATTGTTGATAAGCATTGTGTTGGTGGTTTGCCAGGCAATCGAACGTCGCCAATTGTAGTATCTATTCTCGCTGCAAAGGGACTCACCATTCCTAAAACATCTTCGCGTGCAATCACATCACCAGCGGGAACAGCTGATGTCATGGAAACGATGACCAAGGTTGATTTAAGTTTCGAGCAATTAAAACAGGTGGTTCAAAAACATCACGGCTGTCTTGCATGGGGAGGTTCTGTAAGCCTGAGTCCTGCTGACGACATTCTGATCAGTGTCGAGAAAGCATTGGATATTGATTTTGAGGGACAGCTGATTGCTTCAATTCTTTCGAAGAAGATTGCTGCAGGTTCAAAGTATGTATTAATTGATATACCCGTTGGGCCTACTGCTAAATTAAGAAGCGAAGAAAGTGCACAGGCACTAGCTAACCAACTGACCACTGTAGGTGGAGAAATGGGGCTTAAAGTAAAAGTCGTGCTAACCGATGGTTCTCAGCCTGTAGGCTACGGCATTGGTCCAGCTCTCGAAGCTTGGGATGTTATAGGGGTATTAAAAAATGCTAGTTCAGCACCAGCTGACTTAAAAGAACGCTCTGTGTTACTTGCTGGAGTGCTACTAGAGCATGCAGAAGTTGAGGCCACAGGTGAAGGCAAATCAGAAGCATTAAGAGTAATCGAGTCTGGAGAAGCGTGGAAAACCTTTATGCAGATTTGCGAAGCACAGGGAGGCTTTAAACACCCCCCTGTTGCTTGCTGCAAAATGGATGTTCATGCCGAAAGAAGCGGCTATATACGCCGCATCAACAACCGCCTCCTGTCACGTTTAGCTAAGCTCGCTGGTGCTCCGGCCGATCATGCATCAGGTGTCTACATGGAGGCAAAAGTAGGTCATTACATTACCGAGGGCTCTACTTTGCTTACTATTCACTCAGAAGCTCCCGGAGAGCTTGAGTATGCATTGGATTTCTACAACACCCACAAAGAAATGATTATTATTGAGGAAGGATTATGAGTACCCTGCTTTTTGATTTATCGGACAACCTGAATCTATCAGCGCCTGTTTGTGAAAAAATTGGGGCGACCATGGGTAAATTATCCATGCACTATTTTCCTGATGGTGAAGTTAATATTCAGCTACAGAATCAATGCAAAGGAAAAACAGTCGTCGTATTAGCTGACCTATCCCATCCAAACACCAAGATTCTTCCTTTATTATTTGTGCTGCGCATGATTAGAGAGCATGAGCCAGAAAAAGTTGTACTTATTGCACCCTACCTCCCTTACATGCGTCAAGATGCAGTGTTCAATGACGGTGAATCGATTCTTGCGCGACACTTTGCTGAAATACTTTCCGAAAATATTGATGCGCTGATTACGGTTGATCCTCACCTCCATCGTTTTTTTAGTTTGGATCAGGTGTACCCTATTCGAACTTATTTGGCTCACACGACCAGCCCAATTGCGCAGTGGATTAAAACTCATATCAATAACCCCGTCATCATTGGACCTGACAGCGAAAGTCGGCAGTGGGTTGAAGCAATCGCCAGTGAAATTCATGTACCCTTTTTAGTAGCCAATAAAGTCCGTCATGGCGATAAAGATGTAGAAATTACTATTCGAGGTATTGAAGATCACAAAGACAAAACGGTAGTACTGGTCGATGACATCATTTCAACGGGGCATACCATTCTAGAGATAACCAAACATCTAGAAGATGCAGGCATAAATACAATTAGCTGTATCGCTACTCATGCCATATTCAATGAAAATGCTTATGGCATGCTTTCTCAATCCCATATCAGCCAGATTGTTACCTGCAATACCATTCCTCACGTCAGTAATGCAGTAGATGTATCCGATAGCATTGCTGAAAGCTATAAACTGGTAAAGTGATGGGAATCAGTTGATGAGCTCGGAATGGCTTAACTTTTTTGCAGGCGTAGGTATTTTCCTATGGGGAATGTCGCTTATTGAATCAAGCCTGGCCAAACTAGCTTCCGGCAAGCTTAACTATTACCTTACTTCCTGGACAAAAACATCAATCTCCGCTGTAGCAACTGGTGCTGTATGTACCGCCGTTGTGCAAAGCAGCTCATTAGTCACCATAATTGTATTAGCACTTGCCAGTTCTAAGCTACTCAATCTAAAGCAGGCGGTTGGTGTTATATTCGGTGCGAACCTGGGTACTACGGCCACCGGTTGGCTGGTCACCTATCTTGGTTTTAAGTTCAGTCTGGGTGACTTTGCCATTTATTTTATTGGCTTCGCAGCGCTATTGAGAGTTTTCTTTGCAAAGAATACTAATCAAGTTGCTTTTTATACGCTGTTCATCAGTATTGGTCTGATTCTTTTCAGTTTAGATTTAATTAAATCCGGTACCATTGCGTTAAGCCACAACTTTGATATCACTAACCTACAAAGCCAGTCACCGTTCATATTCGTAGCTGTTGGTATTTTGTTAGCAACACTAGTTCAATCCAGCTCAGCTGTCATGATGATGAATTTAAGTGCTGCACACGCAGGGTTAATTAGTGTTGAACACGCATTTGCTATTGTAGTTGGTGCAGATATTGGGACAACGAGCACAGCAATTTTAGGCAGCATAAAAGGCGCTAAAATCAAGAAACAACTGGCATTGGCCCATGTTGTCTTTAATCTGACCAACGCAATTGTTGCTGTATTTTTAATACTACCTTTCATCAAAACAATCTTTGAGTTTCTAAATATCACTGATGTTTTGATTAGCATTGTAGCTTTCCACAGTATCATCAATCTGATTGGGATACTGGTTTACCTGACACTATTTAATTACTTTGTAAACTTCCTATCATTACGCTTTTCTGACAGTCTCAGCCCAATTGAAAGTAGACTGTCGTTGATCCCGGTTAACATGCCTCCGGTTGCCATCGAACATTTTCGTTCTGAAACCATTGCCTTCATGAACAAAGTGAGTCAGTTTAACCAGAAATGTCTATCAATAGATTACATCAATCCTGAACACTATTTTGAGCTAAAAAAAATGGAAGGCCTATTTATTAAGCTGTCTCGTCAATTATCAGAGCGACCATTGACTCAGGAACAAACACAGGTAATTTATAATCTTCTGGCAGCGATTAGGGACGGTATCTATTCGGCAAAGCTTCTGAAAGATCTTCTGGCAGATCTGGAGCAGCCAGATTTATCCGAGTCATATCATGACAAAACAATGTTCCCTATTTTTAATCAATCAAAGGCTTTCTATGAAGACTCCAGGCATCTATTCGATCAGAAAGTTGAGTTAAGTTTTAAAGACTTCAGTAAGAGTTGGTACGAAAAGCTTTACCACGAATTCAAAACCAGTGAAGCAAATCTCTTATCCTCACAAATAAGCCAGAACATTTCTGTGGATATCATTTCGACATTATTAAACTTAAACAAATCACTCTATAAATCCTGCAAATATTACATGCAGGCTTTAGAATTAATTGATAAAACGATAAAGGAAACCAACCATGAAAATTAAAGTCCATGGTGCAGCGGAAGAAGTCACCGGTTCCTGCATACAGATTACCACTGAACACAGCAATATCATCATTGATTGCGGTCTTATCCAAGGGGCTCCTAAAAAAGAGGAGCGTAACCGCGCGCCCTTCCCTTTTTCTCTGCGTGAACTTGATGCTGTTATCCTGACTCATGCTCACATTGATCATAGTGGCCGGTTACCGGTACTGGTTAGCCAGGGTTATCAAGGGCCTATTCATACTCATGAAGCCAATGCTGATTTGCTGGATATTCTGTTAATGGATAGTGCATTCCTTCAGGAAAAAGAAGCTGAATGGTCCAATACAAAACGTAGCCGCAAAGGGCTTAAATTACTTGACCCACTTTATACGCAGGATGATGTGCCGCCTGTTCTTTCTCTCTTGAACCTGCATCCTTATAAACAACCAATCGAGATTACAGAAGATATAACTATGGTTCTGCATAATGCAGGACACATTCTTGGATCATCGCATGTGGAGCTATTAGTTAAAGAAAATAGCCACACTAAACGTATCATTCTAAGTGGTGATATTGGTAACCCTGGTTCACCAATCCAGGAAGACTCAAATATCTATGGTAAAGCTGATTTGGTCATCATGGAGTCAACCTATGGTAACCGAAACCACCAAAGCTGGGATGACTCAATTATTGAATTAAAAACTGCACTCGACGAGGCCCGCCAGCATGGAGGCAACGTTTTGATACCCTCCTTTGCCGTCGGTAGAACACAGGTACTGCTGTATTACTTTGCTAAGTACTATAACGAGTGGCGTCTGAGCGATTGGGATATTTACCTCGATTCACCAATGGCAATCAAAGTGACGAATACTTATGGAAAGTATTGGCAACTCTATAAAAAAGAAAGCCAATATCTTTGGTCAGGCGAGACCTTGCATCAAAAGCTACCCAACTTAAAATTTACACCTGATACCGAGCAGTCAATTGAACTGAATAGTATTCACAAGGGTGCCATAATCATTGCAGGTAGCGGTATGATGAATGGTGGGCGTATTAAGCAACACCTAAAGCATAATATTTGGAGGCCTCAATGTTCTCTGATTGTTGCAGGTTTCCAACCTGAAGGAACTCTGGGTAATCGAATCGTAGAAGGTGCACCATACATAAAATTATGGGGTGAGACCGTTAAAGTAGCAGCCAAAGTGCACACCATCGGTGGCTTCTCAGCTCACGCCGGGCAAAAAGATCTACTGAAGTGGTATCAGAAGTTTGAGAACTCTCCTCGCCTGGTGCTTGTGCACGGTGCTCAAACCACCATTCAAGAATTCCATGACTTCATGACACAAAATGTTGATAGCGAAATAACTATCGCTAAGCAGGGAGAAGTAATTAGAGTCTAGATTAATTTTTGTTTGACTAATAACCAGCTAGCTCGAGCAACTTCATTGTCTTTGTAATTTTGCAGATGTTGGTTACGATGCTCAATAAATTGTTCGAGTTCTCTTTTAATTTCTGGTTGTCTGGTTTTTAGTTCATTCACTCGGGTGTTTAAACGTATGGTATCTCGCTGATATATATCGATTAAAACCTTCTGATCCCAGATAACCTTGCGAGCAGTCGTTAATTTGGATTCCGCTATGACATCATCCATATTCTTGGTTAATTCAAGTCCACTACCGATGTTAAAACTGTGACTTTTATAGTCGCTCTCAACCAAAATAAATCCATCATCCTTGATATGCTGAGATAGGATATCCAAGGACTCTACTCTGTCACCTAACACATTGGTGCAGGCTGGAAACACAATGACATCAAAAAGCTCAGTGTTGCGATCGAGAAAAGTAGAAATATCTTCACGAACAAATTCTACCTGCCCTCTGAGTCTTTGACTAAAGGCATCCATGGTAGCCTGTTGTACAAAATCGCTGACCACTTCAACACCAATGCCACGCCAGTTAAAATGTTTTGCGAGTGTCATAAGAGTTGCGCCTTTACCGCAACAGAGATCGAGAACACGTTTATCAGGAGCCGTTTTTTGTTGTTCATCTATGAGCTCTATCATATAGCCAGTATTACTACCGAGCTCTTTAAAGTCCTGATAAAGAAAAGGAAGGAAATCAACCAGCCGATGGCTGCTTAATTCTAAGGATTGTTTTACGGATTCAACTTCTTGAAAATTCATAGCTGACTCCTTATTTGAAATTAGGTACGAGCGCATAACCTATCGCGTATTAGGCTCGCACCTTCTTTGTACTACATTTTCAATGAGTTAGCTAGTACTCTTAACCCATTCTTTGACTATTTTATGCACAAATACTTGATGTCTAGATAGTCACTGATACCGTATTTTGAGCCTTCACGCCCCATTCCGGACTCTTTAACGCCACCAAATGGCGCCATATGATTGGAGATGATGCCTTCATTAAAACCAATCATGCCTGATTCTATTTGCTCACTCAGGCGTTTGATCCGATGGCGATCATCGGTATAGACATAGGCAGCTAAACCAGCTTTAGTGGCATTTGCCTGCTCAACAACAGACTCTTCATTGCTGAATGGGATTAATGACAGAACGGGGCCAAAGATCTCTTCGCAGGCAATATCCATATCGAAACTGACGTCGGTTAATATAGTCGGCTCGTAAATTTGATTGTGTTTGTCAGAGACATTCCCTCCCACAATAACTTTTGCACCCTTATCCTTGGCTGACTGTACCAAGCGTTTAACCTTATCAATTCCGGCCTGATTAATAAGTGGCGTTATAGAAACATCATCTTCAAGCCCTGAACCAGTTTTCATCGACTCCACTTTATTTGTCAGCTTCTCGACAATTTCCTGGTAAATTGTTTCATGGATAAAAACTCGATTAGCGCAAACACAGGTTTGTCCTGAGTTTCTGAACTTACTAGCCATAATGCCTTCGACTGCGTCATCAATATCTACATCATCAAATACAATAAATGGCGCATTGCCGCCCAGCTCCATAGTGACTCGTTGAACGTTTTCAGCTGCCTGGCTCATAAGTATCTTGCCCACTTTGGTGGATCCAGTGAAAGAAATCTTGCGAACCTTAGAGCTGGAAGTTATAGCTTCGCCAATTACACTAGCTTCACTGGTTGGAACCAAGTTAATAACGCCCTTTGGAATCCCAGCCTGTAGCGATAGTTCTGCCATCGCCAATGCAGATAATGGGGTTTCGGCAGCTGGCTTAATGACAACGGTACAGCCTGCGGCAAGAGCTGGTGCTACTTTACGGGCAATCATTGCCTGTGGGAAGTTCCAAGGTGTAATAATACCGACTACGCCAACCGGCTGTTTTATGACATGAATCTGTTTTTGGCCATCAGGGGAAGGAATAATATCGCCATCGATACGAAGCGCTTCTTCGGCGAACCACTTAATATAGTTAGCACCGTACTGAATCTCACCTTTAGCTTCTTTAAGAGGCTTGCCCTGCTCTGTAGTCAGAATTTCGGCAAGGTCATCAAGATTCTCAATGATCAAATCATACCAGGCCAATAGCTTATCAGAACGTTCCTGCGCGGTGGTTTTACTCCATGTTTGAAAAGCGTTGTGGGCAGCTTCAATCGCCTGATTTGCTTCTTCTTCCCCGCAGTCCGAAACTTCAACGATCAGTTCCTGCGAAAAAGGATCATCAACACGAAATCGCTTATTGGTTTTAACCCATTCGCCGTTAATAAAGGCGCGAGATTTGACTAATGATTCGTTCATAAGACTCCAAAAAAAAATGGCTCCATCTGGAGCCATCTTAACGAAGCTTATTGATTAATCAAAGTTTCACTACGTAACAGCGTGAAGAATTCGAGGTTTATACCTTAAGAGTTGAAAATAAAGTTACATACGTTCCAGAGTTTCGATGCCCAATAACTCTAGGCCCATTTCAAGTTGTGCCAAACAAATTTGACTCAAACGTAATAAGCTAGCCTGACGTGCTTTGTCAGGTTCATTCATTATGTGCTGCTTCTGATAGAAAGAACTGAACTGTTGCGCAAGGTTATAAAGATGCTCACAAAGATAATGCGGTGCACGCTTATCGACGGTTTTATCAAGAGCAGAAGGAAAGTCCAAAAGACCAAAGGTTAAATCCAATTCATTATCCGTGGTTGGCATTAAATCACCCGGTTTTGCACCAGCCTCTTCAGCCTTACGTAAGATTGACTTAATCCGAGCAACCTGCATCAACAAGTATGGACCTGTCTTGCCTTCAAATTCACTGAATTTTTCCAAATCAAAAATATAGTCTTTGATACGGTAATTTCTTAGATCAGCAAACTTCAAGGTTGAAATAGCTACTTTATGAGCGATCTCTTCTTTTTCATCGTCATTGAAATCGTCACCGAAGTTACTTTCTGCCAACTTCTTACGGGCTTCTTCTTTTGCCATCTGGATAAGGTCATGGAGTTTCATGACACCGCCAGAGCGAGTCTTAAAGGGCTTGCCGTCCTTGCCATTCACCGTACCGAAGTAAGTATGTTCGTATTCGGTATTGGCGTTCATACCCATCAGATCCGCTGCTGCAAAAACCTGTTTAAAGTGCTGCTGCTGACGACCATCAACTACGTAAAGAACAAGATTGGCATGATCGTCATAAACACGCTCATAAAGCGTTGCTAAATCTGTTGTGCCATACATCACTGCCCCATCAGATTTGCGCAAGATTAGAGGTGGCATAACTGCCTCACCCTGCTCGTCTTTAAACGGCACAATCAAAGCGCCTTGGTCACGGACCGCAAGACCTTTGTCTTCAAGTTCCTGAATGACTTTAGGAATAAATGGATCGGCATCACTTTCACCTTTCCACAAATCAAAACTAACACCCAGCTCGCCATAGTCACGTTTTAAGGTTGCGACCGAAACATTAACAAAGTGCTGCCACAAGGCACGATAACCAGCACGACCATTTTGTAACTCAAGTGTCGCCTGACGGGCTTTCTCTGCGGCGGTCTCATCAGACTTACACAAGCCTGATTCCTGAGGATAAATTTCTTCTAAATCCTGAATGGTTACTGGTGACTCTTCGGGATATGGACCGTTAAAGTCGGCATCAAAATACACTAACTCCGGCTGACGCTTTTTCAAACCTTCTATCAGCATACCCATTTGCGTGCCCCAATCTCCCAAGTGAGCATCGGAAACAACGTTATAGCCTTTAAAACGGAAAATACGCTGTAATGAGTCGCCAATGATGGCTGTGCGTAAATGCCCAACGTGCATGGACTTGGCAACATTAGGGCCACCGAAGTCGATCATGACTTTTGTGTTGGATTTATCCTCGTGACAACCGAAGGTATGATCGGAGCCGAACGTTTCCAGTGTTTTCGCTAGCGACTCAGCATTGACAAAAACGTTGATGAAACCGGGGCGAACAACGTCGACTTTCTCAATCAGACTATTTTCAGATAACGCTGCAACCACTTTTTCAGCAGTAACGAAAGGATTGCCTGCACCCAGCTTAGCTGCAGCCATGGCACCATTACATTGATAGTGGCCTAAATCAGGACGGTTTGAACGCTGAACATCGCCAAGCTCACGTGGCAGTTCAAGACTTTCAAATGCATCGGCAAATAATTGGCTGAGTTGTTGTTCGATAGATACAAGCATTTTGATTACAGGTCCAGATCGTTGAAACAATAGAAAAAATTGGCGCTATTATACCTGCTTGAGCTGTGCATGCCACGGATCGAGGGAATTATTGGTGTAATTTCCTTAAATGTCCAATCAACCCATCACTGGCCGCTTCGATTAGCTCAATGACCTCAACGAAACCCTGCTTGCCGCCATAATATGGGTCTGGAACATCCCGTTTTGGTAGCTGAGGCGCAAAATCAGCCAGGAAAAGCTTAATTTTGTCATGATATTCCGGTTCAGGAGCCAGGTCTTTCAAGTTGTAATAATTAGACTCATCCATTGCAATAATGAGATCAAACTCATGAAAGTCTACTTCACGAACCTGTCGAGAACGGACAAAGGATAAGTCATAACCAGCCCTTTTGGCTTCTTCCTGAGCTCTTGGATCGGGAGACTCACCAACGTGATGAGCACTCGTGCCTGCTGAATCAACGAACACTCGATCGCTTAATTCCGTTTGGTCGAGTTTATGTTTAAAAATGCCTTCCGCGGTTGGTGAACGGCATATATTTCCGAGACATACGAATAACACTGAAAATCTTGGCATGACTAAGATTTTTCCTTAAATGAGATATGAATTATAGACGGTGCATGCGGTAGAATTGTTCCGCAGCTTCCAGATCTTCCTGAGTATCAACACCCAGTCCAGGCGCTTCGCTGGCCTGTTCTACATGAATCGAATAACCATGAGCCAGTACACGTAGCTGCTCTAGCGACTCCATACGCTCTATCATGGCTGGGGCCATCTTGACGTATTCAGCTAAGAAACCAGCTCTGTAGGCATAGATTCCAATGTGACGCTGGCAGTGCTCAATTTCCTGCACGCGCTGCTCTTCAAAGGCACCACGTTGCCATGGAATTGGCGCACGAGAAAAATACAGTGCTTTGCCATGCTCATCAGCCACAACTTTAACCACATTTGAATTAAAGACTTCTTCCGCATCCGTGATAGGCGTAGACAAGGTTGCCATAGGAAATGCGGTATGCTGATGAAGGTTTTCGGCAACCTGACGAATATTCTCAGGGGATATGAAAGGTTCATCACCCTGAACATTAACCACAATGGTGTCGTCTTTAAGCAATAATTTTTCGCAGACTTCAGCAAGACGGTCGCTACCCGAAACATGATCTTCCCGGGTCATGCAAACATCACCGCCAAACAGTTTAACCGCCTGCTCAACTCGCTTGTCATCAGTTGCCACAACAACCTGTTTAGCATCAGCCATCATGGCTCTTTCATAAACATGCTGAATCATAGGCTTGCCACCAATCATGGCTAGCGGCTTGCCTGGTAGTCGGCTCGAAGCATAACGAGCCGGAATAACAACAATAAAATCCTTAAAGTGCATCAAGTTCCTCGCTTGAGACGTTTCTCGCTTCGTTTTCCAGCATTACCGGAATATCGTCTCGAATGGGGTATGCCAATTTATCAAAGCGACAAATTAGCTCTTCGCTATCTTTTTTATACACCAGGTCGCCCTTGCAAATCGGGCAAACCAGAACATCTAAAAGTTTATGATTCATGCGTTATAGCCTTAATCTGTTCCATTAACGACTGTATAAACTGTTTAGACAGTTTAGCGCTAACGGGTAAAAAATAAAAACGCTCATCAGCAAACGATAGGCATTTCACAGCATCTTTTTCAGTCATGACAATATTGCCCTGAAATGATTCAAAGTCCTGTTCTGAAAATTCATAATGATCGGGAAATGATTGGCTATCAAATTGATAGCCCAGCCCTTCAAGTGTTCGATAAAAGCGCTCTGGATTACCGATGGCTGCCACTGCGGTGAATGGCTCTTGAATCTGCTTGTCGTGCCCATTTATGGCTTGAATAGTATCGGGTTCAAGCACCATGTCCTTTCCATTAACGACAATATAATCAGCACGCTTCAAGCGTGATTGTGGCTCCCGTAATGGACCCAATGGCATTAACAAACCATTACCCAGCTTTCGATGGCCATCAATCACCACAATCTCAATATCGCGCTGCAAAGCATAATGCTGAAGTCCATCGTCACAAATAATGATGTTGCAACCCTGGTCTTCGAGCTCCTTGGCACCACGCGCACGAATCGGGTCAACCACAACAGGTACCTGAGTTCTTCTGCGAATCAAGAATGGCTCATCACCAGATTCAGCCGCAGATATAGATTCAGTTACTGTTAAAGGATAATGTTCAGACTTTCCACCATAACCACGACTAATAAGCCCGGGTTTATATCCCTGGCTTTTGAGAAGTTCGATGAGATAAATGGCTAAAGGCGTTTTTCCGGTACCGCCAACGGTGATATTGCCAATAACAATGACAGGCACATTGAGTTTAGTCGATTTGAAAAGATCAATCCGGTAGAAAGTTCTGCGAAGAAAAACAAGAATCCGTAATAGAAGTTGCAATGGCCATAACAACCAAAGCCACCAGACAGTTTTGCGGTACCACAATGACTCAAAAAACTGTTGGCTTTTGGAAATGGCCATGCCCTATCCTGCTGGTTAATTGGCTGTGCGTTTATTCACTAAACTGCATTTGATAAAGACGAGTATACTCACCATTTTTACCAAGCAGTTCCTGATGGCTTCCTGACTCAATAATCACACCATCTTTTAACACCAGAATTCGATCAGCATTTTCGATAGTTGATAAGCGGTGAGCAACGACAACGGTCGTTCGATCCTTCATCAACTCTTCAAGAGCTTCTTGAATGTGACGCTCAGATTCGGTGTCCAGAGCTGATGTCGCTTCATCGAGAATCAGAATCGGAGCATCCTTAAGCATGGCACGCGCAATCGCAATACGCTGTCTTTGACCACCAGAGAGCATCACACCATTGTCGCCAACTATGGTATCCAACCCTTGTGGAAGTTTTTCAATAAATTCCCAAGCATGAGCGTTTTTAGCGGCCTGAATGATATCTTCATCAGAAACTTCGTCCATGCGGCCGTAGGCGATGTTATGGCGAATGGTATCGTTAAACAGCACTACGCTTTGTGACACGGTGGCAATCTGTTTACGCAACGAGTCGAGCGTCAATTCCTGAATTGGAATCCCATCAATCAATAACTCGCCCTGATTGATGTTATAAAGTCGCTGCAACAGGCTGGCAATAGTACTTTTACCGCTGCCCGACTTGCCCACTAATGCAATGGATTGACCAGCCGGCACATTGAAGGAAATATCATTGAGAACTTTTTCATCAGGCTTATAGCCGAAACTGACGTGTTTAAATTCTATAGAGCCATCTGCCTCGTCAATAACCTTTGTCCCTTCATCTGGCTCATTAGGCAGGTCTAGAATATCGAATACACTCTGCGCGCCAGCGATACCGCGCTGCAAATGTGTATTAACGTTGCTAACTTCTTTTAACGGACGCAGAATCATCGCCATCAGCGTAATAAAGGAAATTAACTCACCCTCTGATATACGGTCATTAAGCATTTCCTGGCTGCCAAAATACATAATGGCTGCAAAACCAATACCGGCAATAAACTGAATAACTGGTGACGCAAGCCCTTTGGTCGCAATCAGCTTCATGTCTTGTTGGCGGTTGCGATTGGCTTGCTTGTTAAAGTTTTCAATTTCGCGCTCTGTACCGCCAAAGATTTTAATAACCTGATTGGCCTTAATGGATTCTTCGGCTGCTCGAGTCACATCACCCACTACGTTCTGAATACTGCTACTAACTTTCTTCAAACGGCGCGCACTGACTTTAATCACCCAGCCAACGACTGGAACCAAAATGAATAAGAATAGTGTTAAGCGCCAGCTGGTAATCGCCATGAAGGTGATGATAAAAATAATGGTTCCACCAGCACGCAAAGCTGATGTGATAGCGTCAGAACTGGCAACGGCAACTTGCTCAGTATTAAAGGTTAAGGTCGATAAAAGATTACCGGGAGCGCGCTTAGAAAAGAATTCGGTCGGTTGGCGTACGAAATGTTCATAGAGCTGTTCACGCAGGGTCTGCACCACTTTGCGGCCCACCCAGCCCATGCAGTAAACCGAGACAAAGTTGAAAACACCGCGCAGCATAATGGCGCCCATAATAAATAGAGGCGTTTTAACCAGCAGGAAATAACTGTCACGCGCTTTAATACCGTCATCGATCAGGTATTTAATCGAATTTACAAAATAGGTTTCTACCAGCGCAAAGAGTATGTTCGCGGTGACGCCAACGATAAAAACCGTTTTGTATTTTTTGGTGAAGCCTAACAGGCGTTTATAAATTTCCCAGCCTGTGTAGTTTTTTGGTTCAGTCATGAGTCGACTAGTCTTGAGTGTCCGATTTCGGTTGTTGCGTAGCTAATGTCAGGTTATTAAAACCTACTTGCCCTGCTGCGTCCATAACGCTAATGACTGCCTGATAAGGCGCCTGAGCGTCTGCATTGATGACCAGCGGCGTTGAAGGATCATTGGCTACCTGCTTAATGGCGTCCTTTATAGTCTCTAGTTGACGATTAATCAAGCCTTCGCCGTTAACAAACACCTCGCCATCCTTGTTAATACTGATTTCAATGGACTCAGGCAGCTTCTCAGCAATTTCACCATTAGCCTCTGGTAAATCAAGACTGATTTTACTCTCTTTCTTAAAACTGGTAGAAACCATGAAGAAAATCAGCAACAAAAACACCACATCAATTAGTGGTGTCAGGTTCAGCTGCAAATCTTCTTTTTTCTTGTTTTGCCACATATTAATTACAAAGCCTGCTCGTTAGTCGGCTTAGTTGCCAGTGAAGATTTCACGTTCGCCGTGTAGAACATCCACCATTTTCAAGGCTTCTTGTTCCATCTCACTGACCAATTCTTCAACGCGACGCGAGAAATGACGGTGCATAACCAGCGTTGGTATCGCCACAGCCATACCAGCAGCAGTGGTAATAAGCGCTTCCGAGATACCGCCAGCCAGAGCATCAGCATTACCCACGCCCTGTACGCGAATCACGGTAAATACGCGGATCATACCGATTACAGTACCTAAAAGACCTAACAGAGGAGTCACCAAAGCAATCGAGCCCAAAGTATTCAAGAAGCGCTCCAAACGCACCACAACCGCACGCCCTGCTTCATTAATACTGGCTTTCATCGCCGCTCGACCGTGCTGATGGTTCAAAAGACCTGCGGTTAAGACTTCACCCAACGCCGAGCTATTCTTCAGATCACGCATCTTGGTCTTGTCGAACTGACCATTCTTAATCCAGGTCCAAACCTGAGCAACCAGGTGTTTCGGCAAAATACGGTTACGTTGCAGGCTCCAGAAGCGCTCAACGATAATACCCATAGCAATCAAGGAACACAGCATGATCGGAACCATCGTCCAACCACCTGTTTTAAGCAGATCAAATAACATGCCGCTTGAGGTAGCAAATAAAGGCATATTTCCCCTCTATATTCGAAAAAGACTGATAAATCACTGGCTTATCATCATTTTATTGCCAGCTTATAGTTTACTTTGGCCAACAGGCCTAATTGTTTGAAAAACAAACAATTCTAAAATTAGGAACCGAACCATTTTGCAGTAGACGCCCAGCAAGAGCAAGAGCTAATTACGCCCAACTGTGACGTGGTTAGGGGGAATAAAGAAGGTGTGTATTTCCGGTAGAGTGCGTCACGACGCACCATAAAACTTGATGATACTGAAACAGTGAGTCACAACGCAACCTTCTACAAGCTTGTAATTCAGTATAAGCCTTTAATCTTTGAGAGCGAGTTTATATACAAGTAAATGTAAGCTCAACTCGCGGGTATTTACCTAAGATATATGGGCCCTCGTTTTCATCTAGTTTTATAACATTTAGTTCTTTATTTTGGGCAGTACAGTATGCCGCCGCCTCTTTTAATGATTCAGTCTTAATGGAACCCGTACCTGAAAACCCAGTAGCTGCTTGCTTAGCAATGAAGTATTTTTCCTCACCGATATTGATGATGCCCGTATTAGACGCACATGAAGCGCTTAAAATTAGCGTTAATAATAAAAATATTTTTCCCATGATTGAGCTCCTAAACGCATAAATTCATATTGAATGGCATTACAACAACAGTCTAATGGCGCAACAGAAAAAGACACCATTAATGTCACGGACTATCTTGATTGTTCATAGTAAATCTTTATCTCCTGCAAAGCGCCTTAATTTACTCTGATTCCATTAATTACATGCTATTTATTCAAAGTGGTTTGAGCAAAGTATAGGAGATCATAGTGTTATCCGCTTTATGTACTACAAATCTAGAATTTTTATATGCGTATATACTCTCTGGTTTATAATCCAAGTAAACTTCTTGAGTAAAGGCATCTCTAGCAAAACCATCAGAAAACTCGCGATAAACAAACATGATTTTTCCTTTAGCAATTCCACCATAAGTCAAAGTTGAAACAAAGCCTCGAAAATTATGCCCACTAATACTTTCAGTAATTTTGTAATTAGGTTTCTTAGAAATATCGGCAATATAAACTGTGCCGTTTGGAGAGTTCTTTAGTGAGTTTTTCCAATGCCAATAAATAGATAAGTCATTGCTGTTTATTTTGCTCATATAGTAGCCACCGACAACGTAATCATTGTCAACTTTAACGTAGTTACCATCTGCTTCAAAAAATAAACCATAGGCATCTTGAGCTACTAATGTGTACGAGCCAGAGCTTGCAAAAACTCTAAAGTTTTTACTTCTATGTGGAGCACTTGTGGCAATATCAGACTCCACTATCAGTTGTTTATGAAGTGGCAATGGAGAAGATGATGTCATTGTATCTCCTACATTGGCTTCCTGCTTAACATTAGTAATAAATACATAGTTTTGACTAATTGGACTTCCTACTTTTGTTTCGATTGGCGTACCGACACAGGAAAATAGTAGCAATGATAAAAATATATATTTAACTTTATTGAGCATATTTGTTTCATGTCATTATTTATGATGAACCTAACATTACATTCTTATTTCTTATTAGTCTACTTTATCAAACTTCACAAGCTTCTTTCCTCCATACCCTCTGCTCATCCCTCCAACGTTTTATGCTTCCGTCATAAGGATTAATGGTGATTTGGCCTGCGCAGCCTGAGTGTTCGCCTTTGATGTTGAATTCCTGATAGCGTTTATAGACGCTGGGATGTGGGATTGGATAGCGGCTGTAGAGTTCGCTGGTGTAGATGACGATTTCAGGATCGACGCGTTTGATGAAGGGATAGGTTGATGAGGTTTTACTGCCGTGGTGTGGGGCTATTAATATATCAGCTTCCAGTTTTGCAAAGACTTCGCTGCTGGCTAGCAGGTACTCTGCGTCTTTTTCGATATCACCTGGAATCAGTAAGCTAAAATCATTGATGGTGATTTTTACCACGCAGGATTGATTGTTGGGTTTGTCGGATACTGCATTTTGTTCGCCATATAAGAACTCTAGTGTTGCATCTTCAAGCTCAATGACCTGCCCTACTTCACATGGCTGACTAGGTTTATCGTACCAGGAGTCGGCGATAATTTGGTCTACTGGAAAGTTTTCGAGAAGTTGGGTAGCGCCACCTGCATGATCATTATCCTTGTGGCTGAGTATTAATGTGTCGATTTTTGAAATACCAAGTGCTCTAAGACTTGGAATGATGTAACTCTCTACTGCGCTGGAGCCTGGACTGGCGTAGCCGGTGTCGTAAAGTATGGCGTGACGGTTGTTGTGCAAAAGTATGGCTAAGCCATGCCCCACATCGAAAACATCGATTGACCATTTAGCTTCTGATAATTCCCTGTCGAGTTTTTGTCCCATCAGCATAATTGCGCTGATTACCAATGTAGAAACTACCAAGGGTCTTTTGATACTTGAGAGTGGTAGCCAGCAAATCATTAAAGCCATGAATAGCAGAATGCCAATAAAAGTTGGAAGAGTTGTGTTAATGACAAACAAGGAAGAACTTCCGATAAGGTCGCTGTTCAAAAGTTCTTTACTGAATTTGAAAAATACACTGACTAATGCATCGAGTTGCTGAAACTGCCAATCGATTCCAATGAGACTCAACAAGAAGCTTAGAAATATGGCTGGCAATAACAGGATGCTGAATAAGGGAATCATGAAGATATTGACCATCATGCCAAGCAGACTGGCCTGCTGAAAATACAACAATGATGGAATGGCCAGCGTTAAAGTTATGGCAACTTGCAGTTTTAATAAACTGTTAAATTTGTGTTTCCAGTTATGGTTTTGTTGACTGCGCCCCATCAGCAATAGACTAATCACCACAACGGCGATAAAGGTCATCCAAAAACTGGCCGATAAGACGCTGAGTGGAAATATCAGTAGCACCAATAACAGTGACCAGATTAAGCCTTCATAAATCGCCGATCGCCTTTGCAGCAGAAAAGCCAAAGCAACCGAACACCACATGATCAAAGCGCGAACCGTTGGAATAGAAAAGTCAGCCATTGCGCTGTAGTTAAAGGCCACTATGCAACTACCCCACAAGCCAACAAACAATGGCGGCCATCGCCTGGTCAGTTTATAACCACTCATCCATCCCCAGAGCGAACGGATAAGCCAGAAACTCACACCCGCGATAATTGAAATGTGTAAGCCTGATATGGCGATCAGATGACTCAGTCCAAGTTTCTGTAAGACGTCTCTTTGCTGATCTGTAATGGATGATTTTTCGCCAATCAACAATGCCTGAAAGATCCCAGCATTGTGTAAGCTGGATAATTGCGAATGCGTCAGTTGCCTGAATTGATGTACGGGATTAGAAGCTTCTGACTTTAATACAAGAAAATCCTGGCGCACATAACCCCGCCCATCAATGCCCTGTTCAAAATAAAATCTCTCCAGATCAAAGCCCGCCATATTGACTGGGCCATGAATTGGCTTGAGCTTGATTTGCATTTGCCATACCTGACCTAATTCGAAAGGACATTCAGATTGATAGAACTTTAGTCGAATTACCCTGCCTAACAGTTTAAATTCATTGGCTTTCTGGATTCGGGCCGTAAACTGACAATACTCGGGATAAATCGCTGGTAATCCAATAACCTCGGCATCTATAATGTGCGCCTGATTGTTGAAGGGCTCCGGTATTTGGCGTTGTAATTGCCAATAAGCGTTGCTGCAAGACCATACAATTCCAAGGCTCAAACCTCCGAACACCAATAGCTTTGTTTTAATTGCTTTGGGGGCTTTTGTTAAGATGCATAAGGCAGTCGAGGCAAGACCAAACACTGCCAGTGCCGATAACAGCGTTGATAATATGATGACATCAAACGACAAGCTTGGAATGAACAGTATAGAGCAACAACCTGCTAATAATGCCAGCGTCCATACAAACATAATGGATAGTCCTTATCCTGATTGTTTTAAAGTGTTAAGTGATTATTAATGCCCCGCAAAATTTTTAAAAAATATTTGCCTGATCATAAGAAGATCAAAGAAAACCGCTATATGAAGGTTTTCGGTAATCTTATACACGATCCCGGCTTATGGCACCTGAACCGTTACAGTGCATCAGGTGCTTTCGCAGTGGGTTTATTTTGTGGCTTTTTGCCAATCCCATTTCAAATGGTCATTGCGGCAGGTCTAGCCATCTATTTCCGCGTTAACCTGCCGATATCAGTTGTTCTGTGTTGGATTACTAACCCTATTACAATGGTCCCCATGTTCTACTTTGCTTATAAGCTGGGTGCATGGATTCTCGGCGTCCCACCCAGTGAGTTTAATTTCGAACTTAGCTTTGCATGGCTTCAGTCTGAACTGGTTCATATCTGGAAACCTTTCCTGCTGGGCTGTTTAATTTGCGGCGGTACTCTGTCTTTAATCGGCTACTACACCATCAGCCTATTCTGGCGCTATCACGTAGTTCGTGCATGGCGCGCACGTCAGACTCGCTGGAAAGAAAAGTTGCTTCATACTTTACATCTTGATCAGTTAAATAAAAAAGATGAAGAAGAAACTGATGAGTCTGAGCCAAAATCAGAAGCAGAGTCTGAAAGCGAAGATTACCGCAAGAGTCATAACGACCATCGCAACGATTGATTGGGATTATGACAAAGCAGTAATTGGAACACTGTGCGAGATTAACTCTCTTTGCATTAAGACATATCCGAGAATTCAACAAGTCGATACAAAAAAGCCGCTGATGACATCAATCTCAGCGGCTTTTTTATTGCAAATTATTCACTACTTATTCAATCGCCATTAAGTGACCATCTTCAAGCTTTAACTGACGCTGCATTTTTGATGCCAGCTCCAGATCGTGGGTCACTGTAATAAAAGTCGTGCCCATTTCCTGATTAATTTCACACATCAGATCATAAACTTTCAAGGCTGTAGCGTGATCTAAGTTACCTGTTGGTTCATCAGCCAATACACAAACAGGCTCATTAGCCAGCGCTCGTGCAAAAGCTATTCGTTGACGCTCACCGCCGGACAATTCTGAAGGCTTGTGACTTTCACGGTTTGTTAGGCCAACTCGTTCGATTAGCGCAGAAGCTTTACGGTAGGCCTGGTCACGATTAGTACCACGAATAATTAATGGCATTGCGACATTTTCAAGGGCCGTAAACTCTGGCAATAAGTGATGAAACTGATACACAAAACCTATATTCATGTTGCGGAACTCACCCTGCGCTTTTGGCTTAAGCTTATGAACATCCTGATCATTGATCAGTACCGTACCTTCGGTAGGTTTATCCAATGCGCCAATAAGATGTAACAAGGTACTTTTTCCGGAACCTGAAGCACCGACAATGGCCAGCTGCTCGCCTCGTTCTACGGATAAATTAAGCGACTCGAGGACGGTTACCTTGCTAGCTCCGTCTTCATAAACACGACTCAAATTCGTTACTTCTATTAAACGATCATTACTCATAACGAAGAGCCTCCGCAGGTTGTGTTTTAGATGCTTTCCAGGAAGGATATAAAGTTGCTAATACGCTTATGGCAAATGCCGAAAGACCAATTTTAATCACGTCATCAGCAATTAACTCTGTAGGCAGGAAGTTTACGAAATAAACGTCTTGTGGGAAGACGCTGACACCAAAAGTCGTTTCTACCCAGCTCACGATATCTGGAAGATTCAAAGCTAATAGAACGCCGAGAATAACACCTGCTAAAGTCCCGATCAGACCATTGATAATACCGCTGGTCATGAATATGCGTAGAATTGAGCCTGGGCTTGCGCCAAGGGTTCTTAAAATGGCAATGTCAGCCTGCTTCTCAGTAACTAACATGACAAGAGATGTGACAATATTGAATGCAGCAACGGCAATGATGAAGGTTAGAAGAATGAACATTATCTTCTTTTCCATATCAATGGCATTGAATAGCGTTTCGTGCTGACGTGTCCAGTCGGTTACAAAATATTGGTGGTCAAGTAATTGGCTGACCTGATAGTTAATGTCATAAACGTTCATGACATTATCGGTTTTAAGTTGCAACGCTGTTACACCTTCTTGGCGCAATAACTGCGCAGCATCATCCATATGGATGAACGCCAGACTCTTGTCAGCTTCTGAACGTGTTTCGAAAATCCCGGTAACGGTAAAACGCTTAGTGCGCATACTGACGCCAGCAAGAGAAATGCGAGTTTCGCTAAGAATTAATAGCGAAACCTTGTCACCAAGATTGATTCCCAGGCCTCTCGCGATTGAGGCTCCTAGAACGATATTATATTCACCAGATTTAATGTCATCGAATGAGCCCATGCTCATGTTATCTTTGACTATCGACACCTCGCCAATTTTGTCTGGCAATATGCCTTGCACCATTCCAAATCGCTCACGGCCCTGGAAACGGAACATGGTTTCAGTCTGAATATAAGGAGATACCCCGATGACTTCAGGGTGTTGTTTAACGGTCTTTTCCAGAGACTGCCAGTCTTCAAGCGGCCCACCTAAACCCTGAACCAGTACATGAGGTGCCATGCCCAGAATACGGTCTCTAAGCTCACGTTCAAAGCCGTTCATGACTGACATAACGGTGATTAACACCATTACACCGAGTGCAATCCCGATCATGGATATGAGTGATATGAAAGAAATGAAGTGGTTACGGCGTTTAGCCCGGGTGTAGCGCAACCCTACAAATAACGAGAATGGCAGTCGCATCAGCTTATCTGGTCAAACAAAGTTGGCGTCATATTGAATGGATCACAATTTGGAGTCAAGTTATCGGTTAAAATTATTAAGTTAGTGCGCTAAATTATTGACACAGCAACCTATTTTTTTGATATTCTAAAGAAAATAACGATTAAGGAGTCGTAAGATGAAAGCATTAAAGGGGTTAGCCATCAGCGTATCATTAGCTGTCACCATGGCTTTTGGGGTAGCAAACGCAGACGAAGTTCGCGTTCCAGTTTCTGAGCAAGGTCAAAATGCTGGTATCGAAGTCCCTAAAAGTGGCGTTACCCAAGCATCTGTTGAGCAAAAGTTTGGGGCACCGCAATCAATTCAAGGCCCTGTAGGCGATCCACCTATCACTAAATGGATTTATTCAGGATTTACCGTTTACTTTGAATATGACCGTGTGATTCACACCGTTATTCATCATCAGTAGGATTTTTTATATAGTCGATTAAACCACGACTCCTACAGTTAGACATATCAAAGCCACTCTTTTGAGTGGCTTTTTTGATCTGATTACTCTTTAAGTTGGGCTAACACATAAGGCGCGACAACCACTGACCAAAATTCAGTTTCAGGCTGGCAGTTAGCTTTCACGAAGTCTATTGGCATGCGCTGAATCTTCTCCGAATCAATCAGGGGTTTAATGGCTTCAGCATTATCCAATGACAAGTCTGCAGCACAGTTAATCAGATCCACCCCCTGCTCTATCAGCAACAAATTACCTTTGGCAAAGAATCGCTCGATTTCTTTCCAGGCGACAACCGCTGTCTCACCATTGAGCTTCATAATTAACTCTTCTCTCGGCGTCAGCTCAGTAAAGCTGTCTGTTTTTTGTTCGTTCTTTAACTGTTCAATCTTATCCGACTCGCTCATGTCTAACCTTTTTTAATCTCTTTAATTCAATGATGTGTTACGCCAGTAAATTGTCTTTTAACGATAACCATTGGTCACTGCCCTGCACTTTGGACAATGAGTAATTAAGGGCTTTACCTCTCATGGCTGCTAGACGCTCAGTTGATTTAGGATCACAGTCAAAATCAAACTGTTCTGCAAGTTCCTGTCCTTCTTTGGGGTGGTTACAGACCAGCACCATGTCACATCCAGCTTTGATAGCTGCTTCGGCACGCTGGTAATAACCGCCAACCACCTCTGCACCCTTCATACTCAAGTCATCGCTGAATATGACACCGTCAAAGCCAAGCTGGCCGCGAAGAATGTCCTGAAGCCAAATATTCGAGAAACCCGCTGGTTGCTTATCGAAAGCTGGGTAGATAACGTGTGCAGGCATTACAGCCTGGTAGTTCTTCGCTAATTCTGCAAACACTCGCATGTCATCACTGATAATCTGTTCCCGAGGGCGATCATCGACAGGAATATCTATGTGTGAGTCAGCTTCCACTGAACCGTGTCCGGGGAAATGCTTAGCCGTTGCGGCCATTCCGTAATCGTTCATGCCACGAATGAACTCGCGGCCAAGTTCTATAACTTCGTCCACCTTGCCTGAAAAAGCACGGTCACCAATGACCTGACTGATGTTTTTATTCAAATCAAGCACCGGTGCAAAACTAAAATCAATGCCTACGGCCTGCACTTCTATCGCAATCATGGCGCCCCAATGATAGGCTTTGCGCTTGGCCTGCTCGTGATCTGAGTTCTCCAAAAGGATGGTGCCCATTGCAGGTACGGCAGTGAAACCTTCACGAAAGCGCTGCACCCGACCACCTTCATGATCCACGGCAATCAGGATATCTCTACCCGCTATTTCACGAATCGACTGAGTCAGCTCTGCGACCTGTTGAGGAGAGTCATAATTGCGGCTAAATAAAATCATGCCACCGAGCAAAGGGTTCTGAAGCAGGTCACGCTCGCGAGAGTTAACTTCTAAACCCTCAATATCAAGCATCAATGGGCCAATACTCATGAATATCTGTTCCTGGTTAGCTGTTATGCCTAAATAATGTGTGTAATGGTAACCGATTGAGGGCTACAAAATCACTGCTTGCTTCTAAAATTAGCCAAAACCGATATAATGTTGCGCTGTTAGGTCAATATTTATTCAAATTAAAATCATATTACAACCATGATTACCAATAAACACACTGTGGAGTTAAAGGTATAGCTTATGATGAAAATTAAAACTGCCGTCAGTAGTGCCGTGCTATTCAGTGCACTACTTGGTTTGTCGGCTTGTGGCGATGAAAGCGCTGACAAGCAACAAACCACCGAAGTAAAACCGGCTGAAGCACAGGTTACTGTAGCCGATGCGGAAAAATTTGTAGCTGATGCAGAAAAGCGTCTTGAAGAAATTTCAGAGTATGGGGCTCGAGTAGCGTGGGTTAATGCAAACTTTGTGACTTACGATACGACTCAACTTAACGCTAAAGTTGGTGAAGAATACACCAAGCTTGGTGTTGAGCTGGCGAATGAAGCTAAAAAGTTTAACGATCTTGATTTGCCATATGATTTAAATCGTAAACTTGAAATGATCAAGTTGGGCTTAACACTTCCAGCACCTTCTGATGAAGCTAAAACTAAAAAACTTGCTGAAATCACGTCTAAACTGGACAGCATCTACGCTACTGGTAAAAGTCCGGATGGCCGTAGTTTAGGCCAGTTAAGCGAAGTATTACGTACTTCTCGCGATCCTCAGGAACAGCTTGAAGCATGGCTTGGTTGGCGCACCGTTTCTCCAGAAATGCGTCCTCTTTACGAAGAAATGGTACAGATTGCTAACGAAGGTTCTAAAGAGCTTGGCTATAAAGATACCGGTGCCATGTGGCGTTCAAAGTACGACATGCCAGCAGATGATTTCGCTAACGAAATGGATCGTTTATGGGGTCAGGTTGAACCATTATACGAAGCCCTTCACTGCCACGTTCGCGCAGAGCTAAATGAAGAGTATGGCGATGAAGTGGTTCCATTGGATCAGCCTATTCCAGCGCACTTGTTGGGTAATATGTGGGCTCAACAATGGGGTAACATCTATGACCTGGTTGCACCAGAAGGCGCTGGCAAAGGTGTTGATTTAGATCCTATCCTTCGTAAGCACTATGGCGTAGATCACGAAGTTGTAACCTATAACGAGAAAGAAAAAGCAGTAAAAGAGCTAGTTAAAACTGCAGAAAACTTCTTCTCTTCATTAGGTTTCGCACCTCTTCCAGAAACATTCTGGGAGCGTTCATTATTCGTAAAACCACGTGACCGCGAAGTACAGTGTCATGCGAGCGCATGGAACCTGGACAATCAGGAAGATATCCGCATTAAGATGTGTACGGAAATCAATTCTGAAGACTTCCAGACCGTTCACCATGAGCTTGGTCACAACTACTATCAACGTGCCTATAAAGATCAACCAATCCTTTATAAAGGTAGTGCTAACGATGGTTTCCATGAAGCTATTGGCGACACGATTGCACTTTCAATCACTCCAGCCTACTTAAAGCAAATTGGTTTGATAGAAGAAGAGCCTGATGCAAGTGCTGATATCGCTTTATTGATGCGTTCAGCAATGGATAAAGTTGCTTTCCTACCATTCGGTTTAATGGTTGATAAGTGGCGCTGGCAGGTATTCAACGGTGAAGTATCAGCTGCTGAATACAATCAGGGCTGGTGGAATCTACGTACTCAATATCAAGGTATCATGCCACCGGTTGAGCGTACTGAAGCCGACTTTGATCCAGGCGCAAAATACCACATTCCAGGTAACACACCTTACTCGCGTTACTTCTTGGCTCACATTCTGCAATTCCAGTTCTTCCGCGACATGTGTGAAATGGCTGGCAACGAAGGCCCTCTTCACCGCTGCTCGTTCTACGGCAACAAAGAAGTTGGTGCTAAGTTGAATGCTATGCTTGAAATGGGTGCTAGTCGCCCTTGGCAAGATGCGTTAGAAGCCATGACAGGCCAGCGTGAAATGGATGCAACTGCAGTACTTGAGTACTATGCGCCATTGAAAACCTGGTTAGATGAGCAAAATAAAGATCGTAACTGTGGATGGTAATAGCGTTTAACGTAATTACTATTTGCTATGTAAAAAGACGCCTTCGGGCGTCTTTTTTTATGTTTCCAACTGTGCTGTAGGGCGTTATTAATTCATGCTGTCTCGGCAATAGGAGGTGGTCTGATTTTTACCCCGCTCCTTAGATTTATAGAGAGCCTTATCGGCTTCTGCCAGCAACTCTGTTTCTTTGATTCTACGTCCGGCCAAACAGGCAATGCCTATGCTAATGGTCACAGAATGCCGGGTTTCATCTGGGGCTGTAAATACTTCTTCCGCAACTTGTGCTCTGAAACGTTCCATCGCACTCTTGCCCGATTCCATATCAGTTTCAGGAAGCAACACTGCAAACTCTTCGCCACCAATTCGGGCGTAGTAATCGATATCGCGACAGCTTTGACGCATGACTTGCGCCAGTCTGACAAGGACATAATCGCCAAAGTCATGACCGTAAGTGTCATTAATTTTTTTAAAATCATCAATATCCCATATCACTGCACAGTAAGTATGACCAAGTCTTACTGAGCGATGATGCTCTTTGGTCAATGCCGGCATGAAAGCGCGTCTATTAGGCAGACCGGTCAAAACATCATGCTCGGCAGCCATCTTCCAGCGCTGCCCAGATTCCCTCGTTAGAAGCATCTGATACTGCTGTAATGCCAAACCAAAAACCGTAATGGCGCAGGCAAATGTAAATGCCATCAGCTCAAAGGAAGTTGCTTGATCGGTTAATGCTACAAATGGGCCAAGATTGAAGTGAGTGATACTAATTAAACCAATAAAAGTCAGGGTGCTAATGCTAGCAACAGTAAGCAGTCTGAGTTCAAAGCTCATAATAACTAGAACGGGAAGTATCAAATAAATAATTGCTGGATACAGGTATATACCAATAATAAATATTAAACCAATTAGACCAATCGAAAGACATAGGTTGATAGAGGGTCTTTTGAAATGCAATGGATCAAGTTTAAGGCTGTTGTATACCTGGAAAACCATCAACATTCCCAAGCCGTCTGCCAACAGAAGGCTAATATAAAACCCTTCCAATTGATGGTAAACCAAATAGCCACCCATCCACAAATTAACAGTAATAATGATGGTTGTTAGTGCAGGAGGAATAATGCAAACCCACCAGATAAACTTTGATAAATCTCTTGGGTTTGCCACCCCCGTGGGTAGAAATCGACCAAACATCAGCATAGCAAGATAACTTTGTGCACCGTCAGCGATGGCTGATATTAGTGTGTATAGTTTAGGCGTTGCTACTGTTCCGATATCCATACCAGGCAAATTAACAAGGTAGGATGAAATTACGATGAATGGTACTGCTGTTGCTTTCCAGCGAAGACACATCAGGAATCCAATTCCTGATGGCAGCCATAATAAACTAATGTTGCTTGGAAATAGTGTAAATAGACTCATGCCAAAGCGTGCGCTGATATAATACGCTATTGACGATAATATTAGAAAAATGATCGAATTTAGGCTGGTACTCAGCTTCCCTACCCTTAATTCCTTGTGACCCTTTTGATGTATTTGTGTTAAGTATGATTTTATTAACATAATTCCCCATCCATGCCTTGCTCAATTTACTTGATCAAGCATGGATAGACAATGATGTTATGTATAAATTTTACACAATTTTAGATTGCCGTTATATCACATAAAGATAAACAGCCAGAAAGTGGCAAACGGCGCCGCCAAGGACAAATAGATGCCAGATAGCATGGTTATAGGGTATTTTCTTGTCTGCAGCGTAGAATATTGTGCCAAGTGTATATGATAAACCACCGGCAAATAATAACCATAATGCGGGTGCAGGAACCTTTTCCAGCATTTCTTCGGCAGCGACAACGATTACCCAGCCCATAAGAATATAAGTGATCAGTGATACCCTTGGAAATCTCTGCTTAAAAGCTACCTTAAATATTACCCCAAAGAATGCCAATCCCCAGATAACACCAAACAAGACCCAGCCCCATACACCATTCAGACTAACCAGAACAAATGGCGTATAGGTTCCGGCAATCAGAAAGTAGATGGCGCAGTGATCAAAAGTTTGGAATACCTTTTTGATTGGCTCAGGTTGGAAGCTGTGATAAAGGGTTGATGAAGTAAACAGAATGACCAGGCTAATGCCATAAACAATCGAACTTGCAAGCTTCCAGCCGTCACCCAGCTGCACAGATGTCATGATCATCATGGTCATGGCGGCAACGCTTAACAATGCCCCTATACCATGGGTTAAGGCATTGGCAACTTCTTCGCCAATACTATAGGTATGTTCTGTTAATTCGACATCAAGATGAGCATAGTTATGCTCTTCAGTGTTCTCTAAATGGTTTGACATAGTCTGCCTTGTTCTCAGATCCGACCAGATGCCGCCATCTTCGCTGACATTGAGCTTCAGGTCAATAGTTCAGCGTACACTTGTTAGTTGAAGTGTGAGAAAGGTAGAATCAGGCAGCAAGATACTCTTGGAAGAATTGACTAGCCGGAACTGGCATACTGAGCCAAAACCCTTGGGCCTGATCACAGTCATAGGAGGTCAGAAGATCCATTATATTCTCATTTTCTACCCCTTCAGCAATAACCGAGAGGCCAAAGATATGAGCGATTTTAATAATCTCAGCAACCAGAGAGTGTTGAATCTCTGACTCCTCCAAAGAACGGATGAAACTATTATCGATTTTAAGCTTTTGGACGGGAAGCTTCATAAGGTAATTAAAAGACGAATAACCGGTGCCAAAGTCATCAATGGAAATTTTAATCCCCATATCATTGATGGCCTGTAAGCGAGCAACTGCATTATCAATGTCCGATATGAATGCCTGCTCAGTAATTTCAATCTCAATACAGCTTGAACAAATGCCATATTTATCAATGAGACTTTGCAAATCGTCAACCAGGTTACCATGTTGAAAATACCGTGGTGTCACATTAATGCTGACTGGACAACAGCAGTTACCGTCACACTTCCATTGCGCAATATCACGACAAACCTGCTCCAATACCCATTGACTGATCGGTATGATCATGCCATTGGACTCTGCTTCTGCAATAAACTCTGATGGGCTCATCGGTTGGTCATTGTTATCCCAGCGAATAAGCGCTTCAACGCCAACCATTTTTTTATCAGCAAGTGAAAATTTTGGCTGGTATTCGAGATAAAATTCTTGATTACGTAATGCCCTGCGAAGCGATGTGCGCATTGATAACCGATACTTTGAGAAGCTATCAAAGTGAGTGGAATAAAAACTGTATGTGTTTTTGCCATGTTTTTTGGAGTTATACATAGCCATGTCGGCTTTTTTGAGCAGCTCACCTGCTTCAGCTCCATCATCGGGATAGAGTGCCACTCCAAGGGAAGGTGTTATATAAATTTGATTAGCTCCCAGCATTATCGGTGTATCGAGAGCATGCTTAATTCTATCCAAAACATCCACTATTGCTTCGCGATCTTCGACATCCTCTAACATGATGACAAACTCGTCACCGCCAAGTCTGGCAAAAGTATCGTGCTCCCGTAAAGCAACTAATATTCTTTGAGAAACCTTTTTTAAAAGCAAGTCACCCTGGGCATGACCAAAGGTGTCGTTAACAGTTTTAAACTCGTCCAAATCAAGAAATATAACGGCCAAAAAGTCCTCTTTCCGCTTCGCTAATTCCAAGGCATGTTCAAGGCGCTCGGAAAACAATGTTCGGTTTGGCAGGCTGGTAAGTTCGTCATGATAGGCAAGATATCTCGCTTCTCTTTCTTTGAGTTTTAGTTCGGTAATATCTTTGATGGTCCATACCATCCCCTGAATTTGCCCATCAAGTTCTAAAGCCTTCGCCTTACATTCATAAAAACATCCGTCATTGTGTTCAATCAAAATGCTATTACTATCTTCCTGGTTAACGATAGCTTTTCGCATCTGATTAAAAGCAATTTGAGGATTTTGAATATTTTTTAAAAATCGACGGCAGATTCTTTCAAAGCTTAGTGATTGGATTTCTGTGGATGACATATTCAGCATTTTAAGCGCTGTATCATTATATGCTGTGGGATAACCATGAGAATTAATCTGGATAATGCCATCGTATCCTGCGTCCATTGTGGCCCTGAGTTTACGAATACTTTGTTCTAGTTCAATTTTGGCTTGCTCCAGTTCCGATAATTTACCCTGCAATTGATTAAACCGATTTCTCGATTCACCGTTACTGGAAGATAGTGATTGCTCATACCAACGACGCTCTTCTTCCGCTCGCTGATAGGCCTGGTCAATAGCATTAAGAAAATCGTCGGGTAGCTGTTCACTATCACCGTTTAGGTAATTCTTGATTTGACGATTTAACAGCTTATGCATAGTTACCGCTCTCTTTTATACAGTGAACGGTACACCGAACTTGTAGCTAGCTGTTTTGATAGTTTGGATGTTTGCTTAGAGAGAAGTAAATGCGTAAAAGACATGGCTACAAGAATGCAGCCTGCTGTAAATGCAGTATCAACCGTGAGTGGCAAAAGTTCCATAATCCAAGCCATGAACTAACCTTAAATTTATCCTTCTTAAGGTTAGTTCTACCACTTCATATTTGCATTGTCAATTTAACTAAAACACCTAACTGTTTAATTTTTGGTACACTTTTAATGCATATTTGCATAGAAATGCGGTTAAATTTGAAATGCCAGCTCGGTGCCTTGCCTAATTGCGCGCTTTGCATCTAGTTCTGCTGCAACGTCTGCTCCACCAATAAGGTGAACAGGTACGCCTTTTTCAGCAAGCTCATCAAACATAGCTCGCAATGGAACTTGGCCTGCACAAATAATAATGTTATCAACTGCCAATACTTCTTGTTGTCCATTTTCATGCTCAATGATCAATCCTTCGTCATTGATTTGCTTGTACTGAACGCCGGTAACCATACGTACATTTTTATGCTTCAAACTGGCGCGATGAATCCATCCTGTGGTTTTACCAAGCCCTTTACCCATCTTGCTGGATTTGCGCTGCAACATGACTACTTCTCTTGCAGCAGAATCAAACTCAGGTGCTTTTAGCAAACCGCCCGGCAATTGATACAGTGCATCAATGCCCCACTCCTTCAACCACTCGTCAAGATTCAAGGTAGGTGATTCACCTTCATGAACCAGGAATTCTGAAACATCGAAACCAATTCCGCCCGCACCAATTACAGCAACTTTCTGCCCTACTGGTTTTTTATGCCATAAAACATCGATGTAACTCATCACCTTAGGACTATCAATCCCTGGGATATCAGGTGTTCTTGGCAAAACACCGCTTGCTAGCACCACTTCATCATATTGCCCAACCAAATCCTCAGTTGTAATAGTAGTATTTAGATGAAGATGAACACCGGTTAATTCGAGCTGCTTTTTAAAGTAGCGCAGTGTCTCGAAAAATTCTTCTTTACCTGGGATCTGCTTAGCGATGTTTAACTGCCCGCCAATCTCTTCGCGCTTATCGAATAAGTGAACCTCATGACCGCGCTTACTGGCTTCAGTCGCAAAAGCCAAACCTGCCGGTCCAGCTCCAACAACCGCTATACTTTTCTTTTTAGTAAAAGGTTTAGCAACCAACTCCGTTTCATAGCAAGCACGAGGGTTCACCAAACAGGTAGCACGCTTGTTTTTGAATACATGATCAAGACAGGCTTGGTTACAGGCGATACAGGTATTAATTTCATCGGCACGATCCTGCTCAGCTTTGATGACAAACTCAGAATCAGCCAGTAATGGTCGAGCCATTGAAACCATATCAGCAGTACCACTGCTGAGAATATCTTCAGCAACGTGCGGCATATTAATTCGATTTGAAGTGATTAATGGAACAGATACTTCATTACGTAATTTTTTTGTGACCCAGGCAAATGCAGCGCGTGGCACCGATGTAGAAATGGTTGGAATTCGAGCTTCGTGCCAGCCTATCCCGGTGTTGATAATGGTTGCGCCAGCTTTTTCCACTTCTTTTGCCAGCTGAACAACTTCGTCCCATGAACTACCACCCTCAACCAAATCCAGCATAGATAAACGATAAATCACAATAAAGTCGTCGCCAACTGCTTCTTTGACCGCTTTAATAATTTCTAACGGAAAACGAATACGGTTTTCGTAACTCCCACCCCATTCATCAGTTCGATGGTTGGTACGTTTAACGATAAACTGATTAATCAGGTATCCTTCTGAGCCCATAATTTCAACACCATCATAACCAGCCTTCTTGGCCAGTTGGGCGCAATTTGCGTATTGCTTGATGGTTTTTCGAATACCACGCTTCGATAAGGCTTTTGGGGTAAACGGTGATATAGGTGCTTTAAGCTTAGAAGCTGATACCGAGAAAGGATGATAGGCATAGCGACCAGCATGAAGGATCTGAAGTGCAATTTTGCCCCCCGCCTCATGCACGGCATCGGTGACAATTTTGTGTTTCTTAACCTGCCAGCCGAAACTGAGCTGAGAAGAATGCGGAGCCAGTCGTCCGCGGAAATTAGGTGATATGCCACCAGTAACCATTAGCGCGACGCCGCCTCGAGCACGTTCTGCATAAAATGCAGCCATCTTCTCAAAGCCACCTTTTTCTTCCTCAAGGCCAGTGTGCATTGAGCCCATAAGGACACGATTTTTCAGTGTAGTAAATCCTAAATCGAGCGGTTCAAGAAGATTTGTGTATTTCACGATAGCGTCTTTATATTGTGATTAGAGATGGCCTTAAGTCTACTGGTATAACCAGATCAAGGCAATCCCTCGCAGCGTTTCAAAAAGTACATATTTGATTACAAAATGAAAGAATCTAAAAAACATTCTAAAACAATGAGTTAAGAAAAATTATTGAATTCTCTACTAGTCATAAAACAGGCTATTTGTATAGAATGTGTTCGTTCCAAATTATTTTAACTAGAAAAGGTATTTTCACGTGTCACAACCAAACTCAATGATCGGTAAATTCTTTTACCGTATATGGAAGACTATCGATGTGGCAGGCCGATTAATGATTGGTCTAATCGCATTAACCATTTTCATACTTTTCGTTCGTAGCTGCACCAGCGGTCCTGACCTACCAAGGGTTGATGACGGCGCTGCGCTAATTCTTGCCCCTAAAGGCGTTATTGTTGAGCAGGAAACTTATCTTGACCCAATCGAACGCGCCATGCAGGAAGCTCAAGGTATAGCTCCTAATGAAACCTCAATCTATGACCTGCTTGATGCTATTGAGTATGCAAAAAATGATGACCGCATCAGTGTCATGGTGATTAATGTAAACAGTTTGCAGGGTGTTTATGCTGGCATCAGCAAATATCAGGATTTGCGTGAAGCTATTAATGAATTCAAAGAAAGCGGCAAAAAAGTGATCGCGATTGGTGATTACTATATGCAGGGTCAATTCTATCTGGCTTCAGTTGCTGATGAAGTCTATATGAATCCATTTGGCATGTTGATGTTTGAAGGTCTAGGCGGCAACAACACCTACTTCAAGTCAGCATTAGACAACCTCGGAGTTAACGTTCATGTGTTCCGAGTTGGTACTTTTAAATCTGCTGTAGAACCCTTTATTCGTGATGACATGTCGGAAGCTGCTAAAGAAGCTAACCGTGAGTGGATGGGCGACTTGTGGACACATATGAAGCAAGATCTTGCTGCATCACGCGATATGTCTGTTGAAGAGTTTGATGACTTTGTAGAGAACTACCTGGTCAAGTTTGAAGCGGTCAATGGCGATAGCGGTGAATTAGCGGTTCAGGAAGGCTTTATCGATAAGCTAATGACTCGTGGTGAATTTCGCCAATACATGATCGACATGGTTGGCCTGAATGAGAAAAAAGACTCTTACAAAGCTATCGGTCATAAAAACTACCTGAAAGCTGTCCGCCCATTAGTAGAATTACCTACCAACAAAGATACTGTTGCGGTAATTGTTGCTAAAGGTGAAATCGTTGATGGTAGTCGTAAAGAAGGTGTTATCGGTGGTGACAGCACAGCACGCCTAATCCAGAAAGCACGTCTTGATGACAAAGTAAAAGCTATTGTACTTCGTGTTGATAGCCCAGGGGGCAGCGCCTTTGCTTCAGAAGTGATTCGTAGCGAGCTTGAGCGTGCGCAGAATGAAGGCAAAGTTGTGGTTGCTTCAATGGGTGGTGTTGCAGCATCTGGTGGCTACTGGATTTCAGCTACTTCCGATGAAATCTGGGCTCACCCTACTACCATCACTGGTTCTATCGGTATCTTCGGTATGATTCCAACCTTTGAAGAACCATTAAACAAGCTAGGCGTTCACCGCGATGGTGTTGGTACAACTAAGTGGACATTAGCATTCGATCCGATGGATGGTATTTCACCTGAGTTTGGCCAGCTTATTCAACGTAGCATTGAGCGTGGTTATGACCGCTTCCTTAGCCTGGTAGCAGAAGGTCGTAACATGACTAAAGAAGAAGTGGATCAAATCGCACAGGGCCGCGTCTGGTCAGGTGAAGATGCACACCGTCTAGGTTTGGTGGACCAACTAGGTGATCTGGAAGATGCCATTGAATCAGCTGCCAAGCTAGCAAACATTGGTGATGATTATGCAGTAAAATTCATCAAGCGTGAGTTGAGTGCTGAAGAAATCTTTATCCGTAACTTGCTGGAGAATGCAAAAGCTGAAGGTAAGCTTGATGCAGTTATTGCTCAGCTTAACAACGGTGAAACAGACATCATTGGTCACGTTCTAGGTCGCGCCCAAAAGATAGTCAATATCTTCAACAACTTTAACGATCCTAACCACGTCTACGCACACTGTATGTGTGTTGGCGAATAACCTACTCGGTTAGCAAATAAAAAAGGCGCTATTGATTAGCGCCTTTTTTTATTTCTTACTTGCCGAAATACTACAGGCACAAAAAAAGCAGCCAAAGGCTGCTTTATAAAATAGTGGCGGAGCGGACGGGACTATCAATTACATCCCTGTAATTGACCGCTTCGTGGCCGTTGCCGCTAAGCGTCAACGTTCAAAATCGTTCCAGACGATTTTGTCGAACACCGCTCGCGGGTTCTCGTCCCTGTTAAATTTGGTAAAAAAAAAGCCTGCTCGAAAGCAGGCTTTTGATATAGTGGCGGAGCGGACGGGACTCGAACCCGCGACCCCCGGCGTGACAGGCCGGTATTCTAACCAGCTGAACTACCGCTCCGCAGTATTTGTTAATTCTCAAAGAGTCTTAACAGGTGTTTCGCTGGTGACCTCATCGGTCGACGGAGCGCATATTACTTTCGTTCTTAGGGTAGGTCAACAACTTTTTTATAAAAATATTTAACTTTTTAAAAATCCGTTTAAATGCTGTGCAAATTGGTTATATTTCAGTCGGATAGCGGGATCCAGGAGATAATTCTATCCTCAACTTCCTCCGCCGTTAACTTGGTTTCGGAGATGACTTTACCTTTAATACTATGTCCCTTTTTATGCACCAATTCTTTATCGCCTGAGATTAAGTAGTGCCAGCTTGGTAGATCCTTACCCTCCGCCACCAACCGGTAAGCGCAAGTATTGGGTAGCCAGAAATAATCACCGATGGTTTCTGCGGTCAGTTGAACGCAATCTGGGACTTTTGAAGTTCTATTTTGATAATCCGTGCAGTAAAGAGATTCTGTGTCTAGCAAACGGCAGGAAACATCGGTTTGCATCAGCAAGTTATCATCATCGTCAATAAACTGAACACAGCAGCATTTGGCGCAGCCATCGCACAAAGACTCCCACTGTTCATGGGTCATATCTTTTAAGGCTGTGGTGAGCCAAAACTTACCGGTCATGGTTACTTCTTGCCAGCAATAAGCTGTGCAATTTCCTCTTCACTGGGAGGCATTTGCAAGAAGTACCCCTCTTCTTCCAGCTTTGCTTTAACTTCGCTGATATCGCAAAGAGCAAGTGTTTCTCGCTTTTCTAAATCAAGGTGCATAACCAGTTCAGGCGTACCCCAAACTTGGATTAGCCCTTCCGGTAAGTCTTCAAACTTACTGTCATAGGGAATATAGAGATAGGTGTCTGGCTTCTTGGCACTTTTGTAAATACTGCACATCATAATGAGGTTCTCACAAACTTTTACTTTTTAAATAAATTCCTGCATCGCTTTTTTAAAAGGCTGTTCGAGCAGGTTTTGACGCCAGCTATTCCAAAACCTATTCGGTCTGCCCTTATAGCCTAGCGTCATCTTTATATAATACTCAATAAGTCGACGATTACATAAAGCTTCGGCAGGAATATTATGCTGCTTACTGACGTTTTCAACTTGTTCCTTTAATGCTGCAAACATTTTTTTGCTTTTAAGAATTTTATGAAACGGTTGTAATGGTTCTGGCCACTGCTCTTTATCAGTCCTATCGGCCAGCTCTATTTGGCGTATTAATTCAGCACCATATCGTCTAATACTGCCACGGTTACAGCCCATGGATAGCAGGTCACTGATACTGGTCTTTTCCTTCTGGCATACCTCAATCAAATGGTGATCTCTGAATACAAAAGTCTTAGGTATATTGTTGTCGCGGGCTAGCATCTCGCGCCATTGGGCCAATCTTTGCAAACGATTGAGCTGGAACCGATTCAGTCTGAAAGCACCCTTCACTTTTAGATAACTTTCTGAGTAATCATCAGCTTGAATGATGGCTGCAAACATACTGTTTACATCTTCAATCACACATTCAAACAAACCCTTTTCCAAAAGACTATCGCGTAACCGGTAATAAACCGGCAATAAATATTGAACATCCTGGGCAGCGTAAACTTTTTGTTCTTGAGAGAGCGGTCGTTGTAACCAGTCAGTTTTAGTATGCTCTTTATCCAGTACGATGCTTAGAAAATGTTCGACGATATTCCCATAACCAACACTCAGTCCAATGCCATCAATTGAGGCGGCAATCTGGGTATCAAAGACTTGATTAAACTCGAAGCCATATTGGTGATAAAGCGCTTCCAGATCTTCGCTGCAGCTATGAAAGGCTTTAACAATCGAAGTTGAATTGAATATTTCTTCTAATGCAGAAATATCTTCAAATGCTAATGGGTCGATCAAATAGATCTCCTGCCCATCATAAATTTGAATTAACGCCAGTCGGTGGAAATAGGTATTGGTTCGGTCGAACTCTGTGTCTACGGTAATGACATCAAGCTCACGCCATGACTGACAAAGTTCTTCTAATCGCTCAGAAGAAAGCACAGTTTCTACATGAACTGAATCTTGATGTTGGTCTAAATGAAATCGTGCCAATTAATGTGCTCCTGGCGCTCATTTATGAGCGCCATAGGATAGAATTATTTGCGAAGTTCTTTGCGAAGAATTTTGCCCACATTACTTTTTGGCAGTTCCTCGCGGAATTCAACAACTTTGGGAATTTTGTAACCGGTCAAATGTTCACGGGTATGTTTGATGACATCTTCTTCAGTGAGTGTGCTGTCTTTTTTAACCACTACAACTTTAACCACCTCACCTTTAACTTCATCCGGCTCGCCAATAGCAGCAACTTCCAAAACCCCCGGATGTAATGCCACAACGTCCTCAATTTCATTAGGGTAAACATTAAAGCCTGATACCAGAATCATGTCTTTCTTACGGTCTACGATTCGTAAATACCCTTCTTCGTCGATAGTGGCCATATCGCCTGTCGCCAACCAGCCGTCATCTTTTAAGACTTCAGCGGTTTCTTTCGGACGATTGAGATACCCTTTCATGACTTGCGGGCCCTTGACCCAAAGCTCGCCTGGCTGACCAATCTCAACCAGATTGCCGTCTTCATCACGAATCTCGACATCTGTAGAAGGTAGCGGTAAACCAATGGTTCCATTGTAAGATTCAAGATCTAAAGGGTTCATGCTGACAACAGGTGATGTTTCAGTTAAGCCATAACCTTCAAGCAGCGGTGTTTTTGTTAATTCCTGCCATCTTTCAGCTACTGACTTCTGCACAGCCATTCCACCGCCAACAGATAACTTTAGCTGACTAAAATCCAGTTCACGGAATGCAGGTGTATTAAGCAGACCATTAAATAGCGTATTAACGCCAGTCATCGCAGTAAATGGATATTTTTTCAGGGTCTTACAAAAACCCTTCATATCACGTGGATTGGTGATATAGATGTTATGGCCACCCGCCTTTGCGAATAGCAGGCAATTAACGCACAATGAAAAAATATGATACAGAGGAAGTGCCGTTATGATCGTTTCCTTTCCTTCATTGAGAAAAGGTCCCATCCAGGCATGAGTTTGTAGCACGTTTGCAACCATATTCCGATGGGTCAGAATGGCTCCTTTAGAGACACCGGTTGTCCCCCCTGTGTACTGCAGGAATGCAGTATCGTCTGAAGTCAGTTCAACAGGATTTACATCTTGCTCAGCGCCCTTTTGCATGGCATCTACAAAGCTGTGTGACTGCTCAAGATTAAAGTTTGGAACCATCTTCTTAAAATATTTCACAACAAAATTGACGATAAAACGCTTAGGTTTTGAGCACATATCGCCAACCTGAGTAACGATAATGTGTTTTAGATTAGTTTTGTGAGCCACTTTCTCCAGCGTATCACCAAAGTTGGCCAAAATGACAATGGCATTGGCTTCACTGTCATTCAACTGATGCTCAAGCTCGCGAGGTGTATAAAGTGGATTTACATTGACCACAGCAAGTCCGGCACGGAATGCACCAAATAGACAAACAGGATATTGCAGAAGGTTTGGCATCATTAGTGCCAATTTATCGCCTTTCTGTAATCCCAGTTCATTCTGCAGATAGGAAGCGAAATCACGAGCTTTTTGATCTAGCTCGCGGTAGGTTAAGGTGACACCCAAATTGGTAACAGCCGGTCTATCGCCAAACTTCTCGACGCTTTCGTCGAACATAGCCATAAGACTCGAATACTGCTCAGGGTCGATGGTTTCCTGAACCGCTTTTGGGTATTGCTTTAACCAGATTTTTTCCATGTAGCTTCCTGTTAATAGCTGTGATTAATAAAATTTATGGGCAAGAAAAGTAACCGATTGTATCGAATAAGGCAACTTTTAACGGCCCGTTAAGCTATTTTAACTGTAACTTTTAACATTCATTTTCAGTCTTGATTAAATTTTGCCCAGGACTTCAAAATAGCTTGCGACACATCTTCTGGGTATTGCATGTGTAGATGATGGCCACCATCTAAATCAATCCACTCTGAACTATTCAAATAAGACAGACGTTTTTCTATGGCAGGCTTTTCCTGCAACATGCCTTGCTTACCACGAATAAATAACACGTCAGCTGTTACATTATTCATCAAGGCCTCAAGTTGCGGTTCAGTCATTCGAATCCAAGATGCATTCTTTAGCCTAGCGTCGCTTGACCATTGATATCCACGGTCACACAAAGTAACGCCTCGTTCAATTAGTGGCAATAAGGTTTCTGCACTGAGTTCGCTGACCTGAGCCCTGGCATTTGCCGCATCTTCGATAGAACTGAAATAACGCTTCTGACTACGTTTTGCTTTACGCTGTTCAATGGCCTGAGCCAGTTGCTCAATAGTCTGTTCTGGTGTTGATATAAATGGCCCAAGCGCATCGATAGAAATTAGGCTTTTTACACGATGTGGAACGGCACCTGCATAAATCATCGCAAGAGCTGCCCCCATCGAATGGCCCAGAATATGGCACTTATCAATTTTCAAAACATCAAGCGCACCGTCAATAATAGAAATACCTGAAACAAATTGATAGTCCGCATCTTCTGACAAATGTTCTGATTGACCATGTCCCGGAAACTCAATGGCAATGAGGCGATACTTATCGGCAAGAAGTGGCGCTAAATAATGGAAAGTAGCTGCATTATCGAGCCAGCCATGTAAACAAAGAATAGGTTCGGCTTTGGGGTCACCCCACTCAAGAACAGCAACCTTATTGTGATGAATCTGGAAGTGATATTCCTGATCAAATTTGACGTGCATACCTGATTAACTCTTCATTATTTATCTGTCGCACAGAATACCATAGCCCATAAAAAAAGGGCCATTTACATGGCCCTTATGAGGAAATAATTACTCATAAAAAGAGAAGTGACAATGACAACCAGAAAAACAAATCCACAATTTCGCATCTAGCCAAGACTGCTTCATTGCTTTTCGTATATATTTTGAACAGTTGCCATGCATAAAGTTCCATTTCTTAACAATTTTTTTGAACGTATGTACTCGTCACAACTCTTTGATTTTAAATACAATACCTTACATCGGCATGTTAATAATTTGCTTTAGGTTGTTCTGGGTTGTGAACCGTCCTTTTTCATCTTTAGTGACCTTGCCCAGGCAAGTTTCAGGGTCGTGAGTGAAGTAAAGGTACCCCTCTTCTTCAATAAGTCGGTCAAGCAGAAGCTTTTTCTCTTCAATCAGGTTTTCTGGGAAACGGTCATAACCCATGGTAATTGGTAGATGGACCCAGGGAACCCCGGGAATCAAATCCGCGGCAAATACCACTGGTCCCTTTTCGGTTTCTATTTCGGTAAGCAGCATCCCCGGCGTATGGCCGTTTGAAACGAAGAAATGATAATCATCACCCAGTAAATCACTGGATTCACCATCAATTAAATGCAGCCGGCCAGTTTGTTCGATTAAGTCAGTCAGCCCTGGAATGAAGGATGCCTTATCGCGAGGATGTGGATTCTTTGCACGCTCCCAGGCTTCTTTACCAATGATAAACTCGGCATTTGGGAATAGTAGCTGTGGCTCTTTTCCTTCCTGCCACTGACTCAAAAGTCCGCCGGCATGGTCAAAATGCAAGTGCGATAAAACCAGTATATCGATATCTTCATGGCTTAAACCTACTTCTTGCAGGGATTGCAACAGTACATGCTCATCCTCCTGCACGCCATAACGATCCTTATATTTGGGTTCAAAGAATGCACCAATACCAGTCTCGAAAAGTATATTTTTATCGCCATCTTTAACCAGCAAAGCTCTACACACAAGGTCAATGCGGTTCTGCTCATCCACATCGACCCAGCGCTGCCATAAAGCCTTTGGAGCGTTACCAAACATGGCACCGCCATCCAATTTCTGTGAATTGCCTAGAATTGAGTAAAACTGTTTTGACATCTTATAACCTTTTAGATTCTTTGCTGTTTTCAGCTTTATAGTGAATTTCTTCGAGTTTGAAAGCAAATCGTGTATTACCTTCAGTTTCTCTACTGTCAAAGCTCATTGCAGCGGGTATATGGGTACTGGTCACTTCAACCAGATTCCAGGTGGGATCAACTGCGACCCAGTAGCCGTCAACTAGCGCTTCAACCCAGACATGACCACCGAAACGCTTTTCATGATCGCCCAGATAAACCAACCCATTAACCTCCCGGGCCGGTATATTTGCGGCAGCCAACATTTCTATCAACAGCTGGCTGTATTCGGTACAGTCGCCTACCCTGCTACGCAGAATATCATCGATATTAAAACCAGCAGGCACTGGCTGATAATTGAGATAATCATAAACAAACCCAACCAGCTTCTGCACTTTCAACCAATCATTGTCGACATTGGCCGTAGCTTCCAGAGCGAGCGTTTTGGCAATAGGATTAAGTTTAGTTTCTATTGCAGCTATCCGCTCTAATTCTTCATCAGAAGCTTTATATTGACTGCCAGTAGATAACTGGATGGTCTGATTCTCACGATTCACTGAAACCGCTGGATGGTGTCTAAACCAGTCTAACTCACCGTTGAGCAAGCTTAACGTCACTGACTTAATCTGGTTGGCAGCTCCTAAGGGTTTATCAACCACAACACCACTATTCAGATACAAATCGTCCTGCATTTCGGGATTAAGGGTTACGCGGCGCGAACTAGCAACATACTCCATACCATTGGCGAACGAATGAAGCTTAAAACTTCCGTCCCGTGCTACTTGATGCCAACTGACCTCTTCATTCGGATGTCGTTGTTGCAAAGTAACGCTGGACTGATGCGGTTTTGCTGAAATCAGTTCATAGTCAGTGGTTTCAACTACAAAATCTCGTGTATTGAGTGTCTCAGCCTGGAATGTTTTTGCTGGTTGCGGAGTTCTTTCAAGATAACTTGAAACATAAAAGTAGTCTTGCAAGGTGTAGTCTACGGTGGCAAGAGATTTTTGGTAGTGTTTGCCATTGCGCCATTCCTCAAGCTGAAGCTGTTCATCATTAATAAAGCTTGCTTCAACTTTTAATTTCGGCTCTTCGGTATACAGTTTGCCGCTAATTAATTGGTAAGGCGGCTGATTTGAAAAGTTGAACTCTCGAATATAACGAAAATGGAAACGACGACCCTGGACTCGTCCTTCAAGGAAATCATTTTCAATCACTGAGATTTGGTCATCGGTTCTTTCAAGCTCAACACTGGCGCGACCAACAGCCTGATTATGCCAGTTTATCTGGTACCACTGCTTGAAAGGTTTAATGCTGGCCGCGTCCCAGCGATATTGGGAAGAAGACTCTCGCAGTCCCAGCCACAATAAGGCTACAACTGCGAGTATTAATGCACAGAATAGAAAGTAGCGTTGTTTAAATAGCGTCGTTGGCCTCGTCATGCTTGGCTATTTTAAAGTTCAGCAGGCCATAAATAAAGGAAACTATCGGATTTGCCAGATTAAAGAAGGCATACATCCAATAAGCGCCTGTCGCAACACCTAAAGTTGCCGCCATATAAGCACCGCAGGTATTCCACGGGATCAATGGTGAAGTGATGGTTCCAGCATCTTCCAGCGTTCTCGACAGATTCTTAGCATCCAGTCCGCGACGCTTAAATTCAGCACGATACATCCGGCCCGGAAGTACAATGGCGATATATTGATCTGCCGCGATAACATTCATGCCAATACAGGTAAGAAGCACCGAACCGATCAGTGAGCCAGTGGATTTGGCCATGCCGATAATGGAGTAAACCAGCTTATGCAACAGACCTGTTTTTTCCATGGCTGCACCAAAACTCATTGCACAGATAATCAGCCAAACGGTATTAAGCATGCTAGTCATGCCGCCGCGGCTCAAAAGCCCATCAAAAATTTCATCACCGGTACTGATTGAAAAGCCACTAAACAAAGCGGTCCAAACAGCAGAGACATATTGCATGGTTACCGACAATTCGCTGTTGTCTACGAATTTGGTAATGACTTCGCCTTGAGTCAAAATTGCAAACAAGCCACCTAATAATGCACCGATCAAAATGGTAGCGACTGCAGGCACTTTTTTTATGGCCATGGCAAATACCGCTACCAATGGAATCAATGACCAGAGTGTGATATTAAAGTTTGCGTCCAGCAAAGCGAGTGTTGACTCCAGCTCCAGGTTTTCTGCTGGAACATCGCTGGTTAATCCTAAATAGGTAAAAAGAATCAACGCGATAATTAACGAAGGCGTCGTTGTCCACACCATATGGCGGATGTGTGTGAATAAATCAGTACCAGTAACCGCTGGAGCCAGGTTGGTTGTATCTGATAAAGGCGACATCTTGTCACCAAAGTAGGCACCCGAAATGATGGCGCCGGCAGTTATAGCTGGATCAAGACCAAGCCCCTGCGAAATGCCAATCAGACCAATACCAACGGTACCAGCCGTCGTCCAGGAACTGCCAATACTGACAGCAACAATGGCACAGATAATACAGCTTGCAACATAGAAGAAGTCAGGGGATAGAATCTGTAAGCCATAATAAATCATGGTGGGTACTGTACCAGCCAGAATCCAGGTACCGATTAATGAGCCTACCATCAAAAGGATCAACATGGCGCCCATCGCAAGGCTAATGCCATCGACAATACCCGCCTCTAACTCCTTCCAGGTCTGCCCATTAAACAAGCCAATTAAAATGGCAATGGCGGCACTTAAAATCAGAGCAATCTGATTGGCCCCGTATGATGAGTCGCTACCGAATAACTTTACTGAGAAAAACAACAGTACAATTAAAAAAGCTACAGGCACCAGGGCCTGTAGCATACTCGGCTGTCTGTCCGATGAATCAACCATGTTTATTCCTACTTAAATGTCTAACTTAAGAATTGTTATCGAGTTACTTTCTGTAACCAGTATTTTTATCTGTATCTAAAGCTTTATAGCGATCACGTAACTTGGTCGATCGGTTTTCCATATTGACCGCTTCACCATCAATCCAAACCTGCTGAGGAAGTGTTGTCACCTCAAGCGGATCACCATTCCAAAGGACCAGCTCAGCTTTAAAACCTTGAGCAATCTGACCATAATCGTCACTACCACCAAAGTATGCAGCCGGAGTTGACGTCATGGCTGCCAAAGCTTTTTCATAATCCATGCCATATGCAACGGCATTACCTGCTGAATGGCGAACGGTATAAGCATTATGGCTTGCTAAGAAACCCTGCCCAAGGAACATAACATTAACGCCAGCTTTAGAGAGAATGGCTGCGTTTTCATAACGTTTGCCTAAAGACTCGAAGCTGTCAGGAATGTTATCCATCGGGTCAATGAAAACTGATGCCTGAGCAACCGCTAGCTGGTCTGCGACTTTCCAGGCTTCTGCTGCGCCAATAAAACCAATTCGAATGTTCTGCTCTTGAGCAAAATCCAGCATGGTTAAAATATCACTTTCACGTTGCGTACTAACCAACAATGGAATCTTGCGGTCAAGCACTGCCTGCAAAGCTTCCAGATCGTTTGTGCTATAGCTAAGCTCTCTGAAGTCACCCTGCTCAATTGCAGAACGGTTCTTCTGGTACACTCTTGCTTCATCAAACGCCTTATTGAGCTCAAATAATACGCTGGCACGAGAACCACCTGTCATTTCAGCAGGCCATTCACCAAATGCGGTAAAGATAGCAACATTCTTTGCTAGCAACGGATGATACTGATCTTTCAAAGACAGGATCGCACCTTGTCCAGCAAATACATTTGCGCCAATGTGAGGCGCCACTAATGTGCGAGTAACTCCATTTGAACGATTAATAGCGACCAGCGTTGAGTTGTGGTTATACACTTTATCTATTCTGAATGAGGCGCCTTGCTCTTCATGTTCGGTTTGGCCATCAGCAGTTTGATCCTGTGATCCAAGCTCAACCAAACCAATCTGATTAATCAAAGCAAAAATACCGGGAGTGACTACCTTGCCTTTGGCGTCAATTACAGTATCCGCCTCAACTGAAATATCTTCAGCAACAGATTTGATTACACCATCTTCAATCAATACATCACCAGATTGAAGCACACCTTGCGATGAGAGAGTATGAACTTTCGCATCTTTAATTAGAGTGGTATCAGCACTGCATACACTTGCCATCAAGCTCACAACACTGAGTGTTGCAGCAACGGGCTTAACTAGAGATTTCATCAATAATGAGTTCATAGTGCGCCCTCCTCTTGTGCATCAACTTCTAAATCGTACTGACCTAACTGGAAGTCACTGACAGGTTGATATTTTTCATTATGGCGGTCATACATAAGTGCGCCATCAATAAATACTTTTTCAGCTTTGGAATAAACACTGAATGGATTACCATCCCAAAGAACCACATCCGCCATTTTGCCAGCTTCAAGACTACCGGTTTGCTCAGCAATACCCATAGATTTAGCTGGATTAATAGTAATCCACTCTATGGCTTTTTCTGGTGTGATATTCATGCCCATGGCATTACCTGAGGCCATAGATTTGGCTGCATCTTTATTCAGATGTTGAATGCCCGTTGGTGAATCAGAGTGAACAATTGCACAAGCCCCTGCCTTTTCTACCAAGGCAACGTTTTCAGGAACCATATCGAATGCTTCTTGCTTAAAGCCCCACCAGTCGGACCATAATGCCGAACACACGTTATTTTCGGCGAGTTTGTCTGCAATTTTGTAAGACTCAACGGCGTGATGGAAGGTAGAAATCTGGAAATCGAATTCTTCCGCAATTTCCATCATCAGTGCCATTTCATCGGCACGATAGCAATGATTGTGAATCAGGATTTCGCCATCTAAAACACCGGCCAAAGTTTCAAGCTGTAAGTCACGTTTAGGTGCTTTGCCATTACCTTCCCCGTTTTCATAATCTTCCCACTGCTTTTTGTAATCAGCGGCTTTAATCCATGCTTCACGGAAACCCGCAATATTGGCCATTCGTGTCATTGGTGAACGACCTTTATTTCCGTAGACACGCTTTGGATTTTCACCACAGGCCATTTTTAAACCGTGTGGAGCACCGGGAAACTTCATCTCCATCACCGAGCGCGCAGGAACATTTTTTAGCGTAACTGTACGGCCACCAATCAAATTGGCTGAACCAGGCAGAATCTGCATTGACGTGACACCGCCAGATAGCGCTAATTCAAATTGTGGGTCATGTGGCCAGACCGAGTGCTCAGCCCATACTTCTGCTGTGACTGGGGCCGTCATCTCATTGCCATCTGCAGACGAGTCAACGCCAGGAGCAGGATAAACACCAAGATGTGAATGCACATCGATAAGGCCTGGTGTTACCCACTTTCCATTAGCATCAATCACTTCTAAATTTTCATCTGCAGGAGCTTCTACTGACTCTCCAACAGCAACAATTTTGCCATCTTTGAAAAGAATAGAACCTTGATCAATTCTGTCTCCAGCCGCAGTTAAAATTGTGGCATTCTGGATTAATACTGGATGATAACTATGCGCTTGATAGGTAGACTCAAAAGCTGTATTAGGCTCTTCTTTTTTGCTTTCTTCCTTTTGCGGCTGTTCGCAAGCAGACAAAAAAGCAGCGCTAATTAGCGCTGCCAGAGTGAGCCGGGTTTTCGCATGAAACTTAATCATATTGCTCTCCCGAAACTTAAATTAACCAATAATTACAACGCCGAAGAAGCGATCTAAAATTGTTACAACTGTGATGATGCCAAGTACAACTGGGCAGAAGAAAGTAATGGCAAAGTCGATATATTTTGCTACCCACTGTGAGCCGCCTTCACGACCAATCGCAATCTCAGCATTCAAGTTATGCTTCTTCCAGACGTAGGCCACGAAGAATGAAATCAGTGCTCCGCCCAAAGGTAAGAAGGTGTCGCTAGCAATGGCTTCAACAAAATCCATAAAGGTCACGTATTGCCACTCAGCGTTTTTGTTCATTTGAACAAACTGAGTCAAGCTATCGACCGAACCGTTACCTAACAATGACGGGATACCAATTAAGAAAATTAGCGCCGCCATACCCCATACGGCTACCGGACGTTTAATTTTCTTTTCATCAACCAGATAAGAAACTGGAACCTCAAGCAATGAGACTGTTGAGGTTAAAGCTGCAAAACACAGCAGCAAGAAAAATAATGAACCAACAACGATACCAAGTGTTGGACCAAAGCTCTCAAACACACCAGGTAAGGTCGCAAATATCAAACCTGCACCGCCATCAACGCCTTCCATTGTGCCTTGAGTTAAGTAAGCAACAAACGGAAAGATCATTAGACCGGCAAGGAAAGCAATGGATACATCGGTGAGGGTGATTAAGGCAGCTGATTTGACGATATCCTGCTTTTTGGATACGTAACTACCATAAGTAATTAAGGCGCCCATACCCAGAGAAAGCGAGAAGAAGGCCTGGCCGAGGGCTGAATAAACTACTTCACCAGTAATTTCTGAAAAGTCTGGAACTAAATAGTAATTAATCCCTACTCCAGCACCGTCTAATGTCATTGCATAGATAATTAATCCAATGATCATTAAAAACAGGGTTGGCATTAGAATAGTAGCAGCACGCTCAATACCATCATGGATACCACGAGACACGATGAATGCGGTAACGGCCATAAATACTAAACCGTAAAGGCCAATCTTATGCCAATCGGTAATGAAGCTGCCGAACTCTTCACCAATGCCAAAGTTACCTTGAACCATTTCAAGGAAGTAGCCAAATGCCCAACCAGCAACAACATTATAAAAAGATAGGATTAAAACACCGGCCAGAACACCCATAAAGCCAATAATGGCCCAATTTTTGTGGCCTAATTTTTTGAAAGCTCCGACAGGGTTGAGGTTAGTTTTACGGCCAATGGCTATTTCAGAGACCATAACCGGGAAGCAGAGCAAGAAACAGAAAGCGAGATAAATAACTACAAATGCAGCACCGCCCCCTTCTCCAACTTCAAATGGAAACTTCCAAATATTACCAAGACCTACTGCCGAACCAGCAGCTGCGAGAATAAAACCTATGCGAGTATTAAACTGACCGCGATCTGTTGCCATGTGATTTACCGATTTATATGTCTGTTATTTATAGTGGAATTTGCCCCAGCCGCTAATAACAGCATAAATATACTTATCACTCAAGCAGATCGAATAATATAGTTACAATTTTTTTAATGGTTCTCATTAGCTGATTAAATACTAGCCAAGCATACCAGTTGACCTGTTAAAAATACTGACATACGATGTGGATTGCCTATTCTGGGCATAAATAAAATAAATACAAGGAGTCAACAATATGAAAGATATATTAACGTTTAATAAGATGGTTACGCCGTTAATCATTCAAGTGATTTTCTGGCTTGGGGTTTTAGCGATTTTTATCGGTGCTTTCCAATATAATTTTCTACAAGGGTTCTTAATGATTATATTTGGTACCCTGATTTGGCGCGTTTATTGTGAATTAATGATCGTGATTTTTAAAATTAACAATAATGTTCATATTCTCGCTGCAGCTAAAAGTGATAAAGCTGGCAGCGAAAACGGACAGTAAAATACAGCTGGGGCCTATAGCCCCAGTTCGTTTTCGATACTTTTTTTCAGACCGTAAGCCCTCGGTAATAAACGCTTAAAGTAGAACTCCATAGACTCGCGCTTACTATCCTGCCCCGCTTCAGCCATTTTTAACCATAAATAAGCGTAGAGACTTAATGCCATGAAGTGTAGGTAATCACAGGCAATATATTGCTGCTTATCATGGTCGTCAGAGAAATTCTCTACTACTTTATACGACAAGTCTTCCAGACCATTTAGTTGCTCAATTAATAATGACTTTTGTGCAGAGTCACTGAAACCTTCAATGTCCACACGCATATCGGTCAGTAGCTCAGACAGGAATGCGCCTTTATTAGCAACAATTTTACGGCCAATTAAGTCAAGCGCTTGAATACCATTAGTACCTTCGTAAATCTGAGCAATGCGGGCATCACGAACGTGCTGCTCCATGCCCCACTCTCTTACGTATCCATGGCCGCCAAATACTTGCTGTCCGATAGTGCAGACTTCGTAACCTATGTCAGTGAAAAACGCTTTCGCCACAGGCGTTAGTAATGCAGCCATGTTCTGTGCTTTTGCAATCACAGCATCGTCTGTTGAGTGGAAGGCCTCATCCAGCCAGGCACCAAGCCAAACAGCTAATGCTCTACCAGCCTGAGTGTAGCACTGCATGGTTTTCAGCATACGTTGAACATCGCCATGACGGATTATAGGCGCTGTCCCCTCAACACCTTCAGCACGCCCCTGCAAACGCTCATTGGCGTAATCGAATGCCTGCTGATAAGACATTTCACCTAAACCAATCCCCTGCAGACCAATAGATAAACGCTCTAGATTCATCATGGTAAACATGCAGCGTAAACCCTGATGAGGACCGTCAATGATAAAGCCTGTCGCATTATCCATGTTCATCACACAGGTTGATGAAGCCTTAATCCCCATCTTATGCTCAATCGAACCACAACGAATAGCATTGCGCTCACCAATAGAGCCGTCATCATTGACCATAAACTTAGGAACAAGAAACAGGCTGATACCTTTAGGACCAGCAGGTGCATCGGGAAGACGGGCAAGAACCAGGTGGATGATATTATCCGCCATGTCATGCTCACCGCCGGTGATAAATATTTTTGAGCCTGATAGTTTGTAGCTGCCATCTTCTTGAGGCTCTGCCTTAGTTTTAAGAATACCCAGGTCCGAGCCAGCATGGGCTTCAGTCAAACACATGGAACCTGACCATTCACCACTGATTAGTTTTGGTAAATACTTATCTTTAGTGGCGTCATCAGCGTGCGCCTGTAATAAATGATAAGCACCCGCTGTAAGACTTCCATAGAGGCAGAATGAAGTGTTAGTTGCATAAAACATTTCTTCGACTAAAACGTGTAATGCTTTAGGCAAACCCTGTCCACCATACTGTGGATTAGCTGTAAGAGACTGCCAGCCGCCTTCAACATAAGCCTGATAAGCTTCCTTGAAGCCTTTTGGAGTTGTCACAACACCGTCATCATACTGACAGCCTTCTTCATCACCTGAACGATTGATAGGCTGTAGCACATTGGTAGAAAACTTACCTGCCTCCTCAAGAATGGCAGCATAAAGTTCAGAATCAAAATCAGCAAAATCAGCAATACCCTTGAATCTTTGTTCAAGGTTAAAAACGTCTTTGATAAGAAACATCATGTCATCAACAGGTGCTTGGTATTGCATTATTACTCCTCAATTTACTGGCCTATATATCGCTGGCATAAAAAAACTCTGGTGACCGCAGCGATTGCCGTGGTCAGACCAGAGTCAGTATAGGAAAAAATTAAAGAGTTTGTCTAGTGGTTATACCACTAGACGAGGCTATTTAATCAGCACCACTCGATTTAAAATTGTTCCAGTAGTCTTTAACTGTGTTCTTCATATCCTTATGCAGAAGCAATATGCCAATAAGGTTCGGAATGGTCATCAGAGCCACAGTCACATAGGCCAGCGTCCAGACCACCGTTGAATCCACAATAGCACCAAGGAAGAACAAAGCAACAAAAGCAATCCTGTATGGCAGAACGGACTTCGGTCCAAACAGATAGATTGCGGCTCTATCGCCATAATAAGACCACGCGATAGCGGTTGTGAAAGCGAACAACAACAAACCTAATGACACAACGTATTTACCACTCTCACCCATGTAGCCCTTGGTGAAAGCAACCGCCGTTAGCTCTGCTGAGTGGATAAGTGATTTACCCTCCACAACAATCGTTGAATCTTCCAATGTACCGTTAGAAACAGGAATTTCGCCGGTGATAGGATTACCATCTTTATCTTTATAGATAACGTCTTCAGCAATCGAGCGAGCATTTAGCAATGTGAAGCCATCAGAAATCGCTTTACCATTTTGCAACGAAATGGTTCCAGTGAACTCTTTAACTTCAGAAGGAACTGAGCGTTTTTCATCCAGGTGAATCATTAGCTTGTTAACGTCTTCAGGGTTGTTATCGGTATAGTCGCCGACAACAAACTCCATATCAGTACGATCAAAAGTATTCTGATGTTTTTCACTCCAGACACCTGAAGATAAGATAACCAGACCGGTCAACGTACAGATAATGATGGTGTCGATAAAAGGCTCAAGTAACGAAACCATACCCTCAGAGGCAGGCTCTTTACCTTTAGCTGCTGAGTGAGCAATTGCCGCTGAACCCTGACCCGCTTCGTTCGAGAACAAACCGCGGTTAACACCACGATCCATAGCATAGGCGAAACTGGCACCAAGGAAACCACCTACTGCTGCAGAACCCGAGAAGATACTGCCGAAAATAGCCTGGAATGATGGAATAATATTTTCGTAGTTATAACCGATAACCAATAAAGCGCCGACAACATAAACAACCGCCATGAATGGAACGATTTTTTCGGCAACTTTTGCAATACGTTTAATACCGCCGATAATGACTAATGCCAATAGAACTGCTAGAACACCGCCAGTTACCCACTCTTCAATATTAAAAGTAGTATTCATAACCTGGGCAATGTTGTTAATTTGAGGCATGTTACCGCTGCCGATAGAACTGATAATAGTTGCCAGTGCAAATATTAACGCCAACCATTTCATGTTCAATTTCTTTTCCATGTAATACATGGGGCCACCGGCCATGGTGCCATCTTCAGTTTTTTCACGGTATTTATGTGACAAGGTCACTTCAACAAATTTAGTTGTCATACCAAAGAATGCGGTTACCCACATCCAGAACAAAGCAGCGGGACCACCAATGAAAATCGCCAGAGCAACGCCACCGATATTACCGGTACCAACCGTACCTGATAAGGCAGTGGTTAGTGCCTGAAAGTGGGAAGTATCTCCAGGAGAGTCTTTTTTAGCATATTGGCCACGAACAATACGAGTTGCCTGACCAAAATAGCGAATTTGAGGAAAACCTAGATAAAGTGTGAAGAAAACGCCCACACCTATTAATAAATAAGGGAAATATCCTGCTGAGCCAAGAAACCCGTCAATATATAAAAGTGCATTATTAATTGTTTCGACGATATCCAAAATCGGAGCCCCATTGTTAATTTGTTAGAATCTTTGAGTGGCATAACCTTACCACAAGTATAAAAAGCTTGGCTAGACTACCCAAAATCATCTTCTAAGTCACTATATTCTAAGGGTAGCTGAACAAAGTTAGTGGATTCCGAGGCCTGGAATCGAACCCCAATACCGAGTAACCGAACCGTTTTTTGACGTCGATGAAAGCCCTCTTCCATCAATTCATAGAATAAATCATCATTGATTCCGAAACTGGTTCGTTCCACTGTTGTGGCAGTGAAATCACTGAATTTTAGCTTCGCAAACAACTTATTGACCGGTGCCGACACGCCAGAGCGAGCAACCCGTCGTTTCAGGGTTTGCAATAAATCAGGCATTTCATCCAGACAGTCTTGCAATGTAACCAAGTCCTGATCATAGGTGTTTTCAACACTCAACGATTTTCTGGGGTAATGGGTGATAACTGATCTATGGTCAATCCCACGAGCCAACTCGTAGAGCCTTTGCCCAAAGCTGCCGAAAGCCTTGCTGAGTGTTAACAGGTCAATTTCCCGTAATTCCTTACAATTTTCGATCCCCATACGATGCAGCTTTTCGGTGGTTTTCTTGCCTACCCCGTGAATTTTGGCAACCGGCAACTGTTTAACAAAGTCATCAACTTCATCCGGAGTAATAACAAATTGTCCATTTGGTTTATTCCAGTCAGAGGCAATCTTGGCCAGAAACTTATTGGGGGCAACGCCTGCTGAGGCAGTGAGCTGAAGCTTCTCGAAGATTTGATAGCGTATGGCCTGCGCGATGAAAGTGGCGCTACCCTTATACTCGGTGCAGTCAGTGACATCTAGATAGGCTTCATCCAGTGATAATGGCTCAATCAAATCAGTATATTGAGCGAATATCTCTCGAATGACTTTTGAGTCGTGTCGGTATTTATCAAAGTTTGGATGGACTATGACAAGCCCCGGGCAAAGGCGTCGTGCATAAGCTGATGGCATCGCTGAACGAACACCATAGGATCGGGCTTCATAGTTACAGGTAGCAATGACTCCCCTCTTATCGGGTGAGCCGCCAACTGCAACGGGCTGATTTTTCAGCGAGGGTTCGTCGCGCATTTCGATGGCCGCGTAATAACAGTCCATATCAACATGGATAATTTTACGGACTGGCTCATTCGATTCTTGCTGCGACATTTATACTAAAGGTTTATCAAAAAAGTCAGTTTACACCATGCCGGAAGCATGAAGAATCATTCATTAAAAAACCAGCTTAACCAGTGCGCCGCCCAGTTTACTGCTATCAATGTCAATTTCACCGCGATAGGCATCAACAATCTCCTTGACCACTGACATACCAATTCCCTGCCCCTCAACAGATTCATCTAGTCGTTTGCCTCGTGTAAGTACTGCCAAACGCACCTCCTCAGCTATACCTGGCCCATCATCTTCTATTTGGATAACAGTTTTGAGGCCCTGCTGCTGTGCGCTTATCTTCACTTTCTGCTTTGCCCATTTACAGGCGTTATCAAGCAGGTTACCGCAGATTTCATAAAGGTCTCCTTCATTGAGCAGCACTTTGATCGAATCAGAAATATCCATCTTGATATAAATGCCTTTATGTGAATAAACCTTTTCAAGGCCTTTAACCAGCTTGGAAATTGCTGGTTTTAGAGAAATCGACTTCATCATAACCTGTGGCCCGCTGGTCGCGCGTTGCAACTGATAACCAACGATTTGATTCATGCGTTGAAGTTGTTCGCTGCAGATCCGCTCAAGATCCTGCTTCTCAGCTTCATTTTGCAGTGCTGCCTGCATAACGGCCAATGGCGTTTTCAAGCTGTGTGCCAGATTTCCCAGAGTTTCTTTATAGCGCTTACTTTGGTGGCGTTCGTTACTAATAAAACGATTAATGTTATGAGTTAACAGTCTAATTTCCTGCGGGTAGCGATCGGAAAGTTTATCCAACAAACCTTGCTCAACTCTCCTTAGTTCCTTAACCGCCTGACGAATCGGTTTAAGCGTCCAGCGTAAGACCACAAACAGAATGAGTATTAATGATGCGGCCAATCCTGCAAGCCACATCCAAAGCGTATTTCTGTAAGTTTCTATTACCTGATTAAAGGGACGCTTATTCTCGAGAATAACAAAATGGTAAAGTGAAACTTCACCGCTTTCGGACTCCCATTCAGCAATATAGTGAAACTGGAAATAGTCCTCTCCTGCTAGAGAGATCGAATCCAGTGTTGGTTCACCCGGAAGGGTTAATGGCAAGGGAATTTTGCCCTGTTCTATGGCATAGGTTGATGACAGCGACTGCCAAATGAGACTCTCGGTTTCATCATAAACTAAAGCAGATATGCCACTACCATATTGATTAAAACGCTTGTCGGAGGGAATCTCCTCAGGAAGGTATAATTCACCAGGTTCGAGCTGGTCTGCTACTGATAATAAGCTATAAAACTGTGCAAAAAGGCGCTCAAAAGTTGCCTGCCGAATTCCTGCCTTATAAGTATTCAATAAAATGAAGCTCATGGCAGCAATAAAAAATACCAGCACAACACTGGTATTTAATAAAATGCGTTTCTGTAATGAGTAGGAGTGATTTAAGCTCACAGGTCTGCTCTTAGTCGATAGCCTCTTCCACGCAATGTATCAATCGGCTTAATGGTGCCATCAGGATCAATTTTCTTACGCAGACGCCCAACGAAAACTTCCAGCACATTAGAATCACGATCATAATCCTGAGCATATAGATGTTCAGTAAGCTCTGTTTTGGACACAACCTTGTCAGGATTCAGCATCAGGTACTCAAGTACTTTGTACTCATAGGCAGTCAAATCCATCACCTGCCCATTGACCTTAACTTCCTGTTTCAAACTGTTAAGGCTAATTGGTCCTTTAACTATTTCTGGCTTGGCATAGCCGGAAGCTCGACGTAATAATGCATTAATGCGGGCCAGCAACTCTTCGGTCTGGAAAGGTTTGACTAGATAATCGTCAGCACCCGCAGCAAGCCCATCCACTTTATCCTGCCAGTGACCACGTGCCGTTAAAATCAGTACTGGAAACTGTACGTCTTCATCTCGTAATGTGGAGATAACTTCCATGCCAGAGATATCGGGCAAGCCTAAATCGAAAATACCAAGGTCGAACTGATACTCTCGCGCCAGGTATAAGGCTTCTTCACCATTAGGCGCTTCCTCTACCACATAATTCTGCGCCTTTAAGGCACTGACCAGTTGCTGACGCAACGCATCATCATCTTCAACCAGTAATAATTTCATACCCTATTCCACCCCATTCCTTAAAAAAGACTTTTTGCTTTTAACTCATAAAAGCTACATAGGTTTGTTCGCTAGCTAATCACTCGACCATTACAGGCATTAACCAACACATGGCTCACGCGACCACTTTTACTTAATACCTTAACCCGATAAACGGGAGGTCTACGATTCATGTTTAAAGATGCAGACAGTACACGGCCATCTGTCTGTTGTGCGACTGCACTCATGGCCGCACTTTTACCAATTGGAACGCAGGGCTGCTCCTTGCGCTCCACCTTGGTATCAATGCGAACACCTACGGCTTCTGCCGAGTTAAACATTAACGCCGACAATGCCAAGAAAACTATCACTAAATATTTCATAATAACCTTTATTGAATGGCTATGAAATTAATGTCTGTAACCACGACCGGGTCTAACACTGACCTCAACATCAATCCAGCGACCAGGATCATAATCCATAAAAGTGGTGTAGCGCTGGCCTTTATATTTGTAGGTGACATTATAGCCAATAATAGCCGCATGACCATATCGCTCTTCCACCCTATCACAACGGTAATGAGTATCACGACCTTTGTCAGCAACTGATTGCCCAATAGCTGAACCAACAACAGCGCCTGCGACAGAACCTAATCGTTTTTCACCGCGGTCACCGCCAAGTTTATAGCCAACAACGCTACCCACTACCGCACCGACAATCGAGCCTTTACGGCGATCTCTGTCAGAGCTTACTGGGTAACAACGCTCTCTTGGATAGCGACTTTCGCTATAGCCTGAAATTGGCTCTACATGAACAACTTTAGCGCGTTCATAGCGAACATTGTCATAGTGTCTGTAGTCATCACGAGCATTGGCAGCGCTAGCCAAACCAAGACTGGCGACGATTGATGTAATTAGAATTAATTTTTTCATACACAATACCTCTGATTGTGGATGGAACCTGTAATACAGGTTCCTCAACTTTAGGGTAAGTGTAGAGAGATCTAGCTGAATACTATCTGAATTAGTATTGCTTAAAATAATGAAAACAGATAAGAAGCCTACTTTTTAGCAAACATACGCTGTAATGCCAATAAAATCACTGCCCCAAGGGTGGCTGTTAGTAACGTCTTGATATTAAAGCCTGAAACTTCGCCAAAGCCGAAGAAGCTACCGACGTAACCACCCAAAATAGCACCAACGATACCAATCACAATGGTCATGATAATACCTTCGTTTCGAGCGCTTGGTATGATGGCTTTAGCCAAAATGCCGGCAATGAGGCCAACAAAAATCCACGTTAAAAAACCCATAATTATCTCCTTCAGTTAAAAATATTGAGTAGCCAATAAAGAATTAATCCCAAATGACGACTTCCTGCTTTTTATAATGCTTTTCAACAATTGACTGATAATGCTTTTCAACCTGCTGACGGCGCACTTTGAGTGTTGGAGTAATCAAACCATTCTCAGTAGTCCACGCTTCATCAACAAAAATCAGCTTAGATAAGCGCTCATGCTTTTCAAGCTGGTTATTCAATTTCTGCAAAGTCTGTTCGCTTTCCTGGGTGAATGCCGCACGATCTTTGATCGTCTTGTTATGAATTGAGGCCACAGCAACCGGTGAAGGCATGCCATCACCAATAACACAAAGATGCTCAACTCCCAGCTCAGGCTCTAATTTTGCCTCAATAGGTGCTGGTGAAACGTACTTGCCTTTGGACGTTTTAAAAATGTCCTTAACCCGACCTGTAATGAATAAAAATCCGTCGTTATCAATACTGCCAATATCACCCGTATGAAAGTATCCTTCCTCATCGATAACTTCTGAGGTTTTAATGGGTTCCTTATAGTAACCTTTCATTAAACAGGGACTTCTCAAAAGAATCTCACCGCTTTCAGCCAGCACGGCCTCGGCAGTTGGCATGGTCACACCCACAGAGCCTTTCTTTCTACAACTTGGTTTACTCGCGTGAGAAAATGCCATGGTTTCAGTTAAGCCGTAGGCCTCACAAATTTGCAGCCCAAGACTGTCAAAGAAATCCATGGTTGCTTTAGGAAGAGCCGCGGCACCGGACAGTACGATTTTCGCCTGATCAAGGCCAAGACCTTCTAAAACTTTCTTACGAATAATGTTTTTAATGATCGGTAGTTTCAGCAATAACCATAGCTTTCTTTTACCAACCTTATCTTCAATTCCTTGTTGGAACTTAAGCCAGATACGCGGAACACCAAAAAAGATGGTCGGACGGACAGAAACAATATTTTCCTGAAAACGATCCAGCGATTCTGTAAAGGAGATTACACTTCCCGTATGGATACTAATGATTTCGGTGAGCTCTCGCTCCGCACAATGTGCAAGCGGTAAGTATGAAAATGCTCGTTCTTGTCCAATATCCACAAACTGAGCAGCAGCCGCAGCACCATTAGACAAGGCTCGATAATCAATCATGACCCCTTTGGGAATACCTGTTGTGCCGGAGGTATAAACGATAGTTGCCAGCTCGTCCAAATCAGGTATTGGGGACTCTGACATGGGTTCTGTTTCAGCTATAACCTCATCCCACTCTTTAATACCTGAGTGAGGCTGATAGAAGCCAATCTTTGGAAGGTCATTGGCAACGGCTTCTTTTTTAGCAGCCCAGTCTGGAAGTTTTCCTACAAACAAAAGCTTGGATTCACTGTGCTCCAGAATGGTCGCGATAGTTTCCTTGCCAGCAGTTGGATAAATTGGCACTGAAATATGACCAGCCATCATGATTGCCAGATCCGCCATAATCCAATGAGAACAGTTAAGCGATAAAATCGCCACTTTGCTTTTCGGCGGCAGACTGGTTTTCAAATACTGCGCCATCTTTCGAACCTGCTGCCCTACTTCATGCCAGGTGTATTCCTTCCAATCATTACCAAAGGGTTGTCGCAAGAACACCTGTTCGGACGCAACGGTTTCCCAGTGGTAAAATGCTTTGAGGGTTGGTTCTAAGCTTAACTGACTCATAAATTATTCTCTTTATACTAAAGTTTTAGACATGAAATAGTGAGGGCCAATTCCGGGGAGTTGGAACTCATCTCCCTTTATAACAAAATTGAGCTTACTGTAAAATGGTATGGCTTCTACGCGAGCATTGCACCAAATCACTTCGCCTCCACTTTGCGAACAAAACCGAAGGCCTTCCTCTAACAAGCGCGCCCCTACTCCTTGCTTACGATAATCAGGATCTGTTGCCATTCCTCGTAAGCGCCATACGTTATCTGAAGCCTCATAAGAATGAGGCTCGGGATAGAAAGAAGCAATCCCGATTACTTTATCCCCATCAAAACATGCAACGTGGAAGCACCCCTCAACTGCATCTTCCTGATAAGTGCATTCGGATATTGGTCTGCCAGTGCGAAGCACTTTATGACGAAGTGGGATAATGACCTCTAAAGGCACTGTTTTTATGGCATACATTTTGTTAGCTGCTCTTAGGATGTTAGCAATTGACGAAAACTGGTTAACTCTCTAATTTATATACTATTCATGCGCTCTTATCCAACAAAATACACTAGATACAAAAAAGCCACTCGATTGAGTGGCTTTTTGATGAACTTACTTAAGTATGAAGTTGAATTACTGGTCATCACCAGTCTTTTCTTCAACCGCTTCTTCAGCTTCTTCAAGTTCTTCTTCAGCTGAATGCATCATCGCTTCTGCTTCTGCTTCAGCATCTTCAACCATCTGTTCAGCCTCAGCTTCAGCTTCATCTACAAGCTCTGCAGCCTCTTCCTTAGTTTCCTGATAGTTTTCCTCAGCAGCTTCTTGCAATGAAGTCACTGTTTCTTCAGTAGTCTCAGTAGTGTCTTCCATCGCTTTTTCAGTTGCTTCAACAGCTTCTGCAGTCGCTTCTTTCACTTCCTCAACTGCTTCCTGAGTTTCCTCTTTTACAGATTCTTTCTTATCATCGCTACAAGCAACAGCCAGTGTTGATGCTAAAAGTGCAATAGCTAAACGTTTCATTTCCTATCTCCTCCTCGGATTATTTACTTATAAGTAAAGTCACAAAAAATTTTTTCATAACCTTTTTATAGAACTTGAGCCTTAATACTTACAATACCAAGGCTCAAGCAGTAAATAATACAACAAGTTAGATTACTTTTTCGCCAAGAAAAGCCACGTTTCGAGAACTGTGTCAGGATTTAATGAAACACTGTCAATGCCCTGCTCCATCAACCACTTAGCTAAATCAGGGTGGTCTGATGGTCCCTGACCACAAATACCAATGTATTTGTTAGCCTTTTTACAGGCCTTGATGGCATTGGCTAACAGAACTTTAACCGTTGGGTCACGCTCATCAAATAGGTGCGAAATAATGCCTGAATCACGATCCAGACCCAATGAAAGCTGGGTAAGATCGTTTGAGCCCACTGAGAAGCCATCAAAGAACTTGAGGAATTCCTGAGCAAGAATGGCATTTGAAGGCAGCTCACACATCATAATTACGCGTAAACCGTTGTCACCACGACGCAGACCATTCTCAGCCAACAACTCAATAACTTTTTCCGCTTCACCAAGAGTACGCACGAATGGAATCATAACTTCTACGTTATTGAAGCCCATCTTGTTACGAACACGCTTGATGGCTTCGCACTCCAGTTCAAAGCACTCACGGAACTCTTCTGAGATGTAACGAGAAGCACCACGGAAACCAAGCATTGGGTTTTCTTCATGCGGCTCATATAAATGACCGCCAATCAGGTTCGCGTATTCATTCGACTTGAAGTCAGACATACGAACAATGACTTTCTCCGGCGCAAACGCACAGGCGATTGTTGAAATACCCTCAACCAGCTTGCTGATATAGAATTCTTTAGGGTTTGGATAACCAGCCATTTGCATGGCAATGGTTTTCTTAAGGCTTTCATCTTCCAGCTTGTCATAATCCAACAAGGCTTTTGGATGCACGCCAATCATGCGATTGATGATGAACTCAAGACGAGCAAGACCAACACCCGAATTCGGTAATTGACCAAAATCGAAAGCACGATCAGGGTTACCCACATTCATCATAATTTTGAATGGTAGCTCAGGCATGTCCTCAACAGAGTCTTTACTGACTTCGAAGTCCAATAGACCTGAGTAGATTTTACCGGTATCGCCTTCAGCACAAGATACGGTTACTTCAACACCATTCTTAATACGGTCGGTGGCATCGCCACAACCTACAACCGCAGGAATACCAAGTTCACGCGCAATAATTGCAGCGTGACATGTGCGGCCACCACGGTTAGTAACAATTGCAGCAGCACGCTTCATTACTGGCTCCCAATCTGGGTCGGTCATGTCAGTAACCAATACGTCACCAGGCTGTACGCTTGCCATTTCATCAATAGAGCTGATGACACGAGCTTTACCCTTGCCTATTTTCTGACCAATTGCGCGACCTGTAGCCACAACATCAGAAGTATTTTTTAGGCGGTAGCGCTCAATGATATTTTTGTCTGAACGACTCTTAACCGTTTCTGGACGGGCCTGAACGATATAAATTTTGCCATCAGCGCCATCTTTGGCCCATTCGATATCCATTGGGCGCTTGTAATGCTGCTCAATGATCATAGCCTGCTTGGCAAGTTCCTGAACTTCTGCATTATTGATACAGAATTGCATACGCTCATTTACTTCTACATCTACAGTTTCAACAGTTTTGCCATGGTCCGTATCATTGGTGTAAACCATCTTGATGGCTTTACCGCCCAAGGTTTTACGAACGATTGACTGGCGACCTTCAGCCAAAGCTGGCTTATAGACATAAAACTCGTCCGGGTTTACTGCGCCCTGAACAACTGTTTCGCCCAGACCATAAGCACCGGTAATGAAAACTACATCGTTAAAGCCAGACTCTGTATCCATAGTAAACATCACACCACTGGCGGCGATATCACTACGGACCATTTTTTGAACACCGGCAGATAAAGCTACCAATGAATGCTCAAAGCCTTGGTGGACACGGTAAGCAATAGCACGGTCATTAAACAATGATGCAAACACTTCTTTAAGTGCTTTCATGACATTGTCTAAACCACGAACATTAAGGAAAGTTTCTTGCTGGCCGGCGAATGAGGCATCTGGTAAATCTTCTGCAGTAGCTGATGAGCGGACCGCAACGGCAAAATCATCATTGGCATCAGCTTTTAATTTGGCATAAGCCTCGGTGATAGCCTGCTCCATCTCTGGAATGAAAGGAGTGTCCATGACCCAGCCACGTATTTTGGCACCAACTTCAGCGAGTTTGGTCACGTCATCAACGTCAAGGTTTGCTAACTCTTCGTTGATGCGTTGATTTAAGCCACTTTGCTCAAGGAAAGCACGGAAAGCATCGGCAGTCGTTGCGAAACCATTAGGAACGCTAACACCCATATTGCTTAAGTTACTAATCATTTCCCCAAGTGACGCGTTCTTACCGCCAACGCGTTCAACGTCACCCATCCCAAGTTGGTCATACCAAAGTACGTATTTTTCCAAGGTTCTATCTCCAGTTTATAAATTTGGAATTACCGCAAACCGCCCATTTTTGGCTTATTATCTTGCCGATATTGAGCGTAAATGCTTAAATTCACGAACAAAGTGGTCTTTGTGGCCGCTATTTTACTGATAAATGAGCAAATATGAAACGCACAGTCTTTTTTATTTCCGACCGTACCGGTATTACCTCTGAAATGCTGGGTCAATCGCTGACTTCCCAGTTCGAAGATGAGGTTGAATTCACCTATCACACCATTCCTTTCGTTGACGATATTGATAAAGCCAACGCCGCAGTATCACGGATTAATCAGACCGCTATACGCGATGGCTTCAAGCCCATTGTATTTGAAACCATCGTAAAACCAGACATTCGGAACATCATTACAACTGCAAATGCGCTGCTGGTGGATTTCTTCCACACCTACATCGGCCCTCTTGAGCAAGAATTAGGCGTACACAGTTCATTCCGTGTCGGTAAATCACACTCAACCGATGACCGTCAGGCCTATGACACAAGAATGAGTGCAGTGAACTTTGCTTTGAACAATGACGATGGCGCAACGACTAAACATTACGATCAAGCAGATATCATTCTGGTCGGCCCTTCGCGTTGCGGTAAAACACCAACCTCGCTCTATATGGCGATGCAGTTTGGTATCTTCGCTGCCAACTACCCATTTACAGATGAAGATTTGCCCAATATTAAACTCAAGCCTGGCTTGGCCCAGAACAAGCACAAGCTCTACGGGCTGACCATTGATCCGATGCAGTTACATGAAATTCGTAACAAACGCCGCCCCAACAGCAAATATGCTGCGCTTAATCAATGTATGTTGGAAATTAGAGAAGTAGAAGCTCTGTATCGACGTGAGAAAATACCATTCATTGATACGACTTCACGGTCAGTAGAAGAATTAGCGGTAAAGATTATGGCTGATAAGGAAATTCAGCGAAGGATTTTTTAGAAAGAACATTAATCAACTTTCAATTAAAAGATACTGGATCCCGCGGTCAAGCCGCGGGATGACAGATTAAGTACATAAAGAGTTGTGTTAAAAGAAATCATGAGGTGATGTTTTCTCCTAAAGGTGTCGCTTGAGGCCTCAGTTTTTCAGTTAAGTAAGTAAGAATAACCAAAAATAACCGTTATCCCGCGGCTTGACCGCGGGATCCAGCGCCTGTTATTCAACCATCAAAGCTTTGCTAAGCTATTTAAACAAAACTCATTAAAATAACCCAAAAACTCTAACCCAAACTAACCGGCTCCACCAATAGCGCCATTCTCTGCCCAATTGGGACTTTATTGTTAGGAAATACGATGGCCTCGCCATTGGACTCAATTGAATAAGGTTCTGCAGGATCCGATAACAACTCAAAACCCTGTTCAAACTCTGTAAAATTAGCCAAGTCATCATCAACGTTGAGATGTGAATCATCAGATACTCGTAGCAGCTCTTTCTTAACCGCAAAAAGATTTAGGTCATCAATTTCACGATCATTATTAAAGTGATAATTACTAGCAACTAGTTGTCTGAGACTATTTTCAGCCTGCTCAAAATCTTCACGATTATTCCCACCAAAAGGTTTAACTTTACCCAGTTCGACAGTAAAAGCATCTGCCTTAAAATGATGGCTGGTATGATAGGAAAAGGTAGAGCTTGCTTTATGGTAAAGTAATACCGTGTTAACACCACAGTCCTGCATAAAGGCTAACTGTTCAACCTTATGCTCACGCCCATCAAGATAAGGATAAATAGCAAAACGTTGATGTTTGGAGGCGCGAATAGCGGTATGCAGATCATAGTGATACCGACGCGAGTCTGCTGGTGACTTATCAAAGAAATCCTGCACAGCCTCTTCCAGCCGTTTGGCTCGCAATGCCTCGTAGCAATGTGCATCTGCTTCAAGATAAGACTTCCAATGATGATTGAACATTCGGTTCAAATTAAACTCTAGGAACCGTTCCTGTTGCTGCATCGCTTTTGGGTTGCCAAGCAATATTAATAAATTCACACTCAGTGCTTGAGAACCAACAAGAATATCTCGCACCATATCGCTGATAATTTCCATAGGCGCGGTTTCATTACCATGCACTCCACAGGATAAACATACAAACTGGTCACTGAGCTGATTAGGGACAAACTCAATAATTCCAGCATCATGGAAGATGGCTTTACCCTGCTCTATTTTCAGCTCAAAACGTTCATGCTGTTCAGGGTTCTGACGAACGAAGTCGATAAAATTGAAAGTATTAAAATCTTGTGTCGTTAACATAGTTATAACTATTGCTTAGATTCTGCTTTAGGTTCTGACTCTTCAAATGGTGGAGCCAGTAGTTGTGGATCAAGACGATGATTGAGCCAGTTAATGCGCCAGTCCAGGTGTGGGCCTGTTGCTCGCCCTGTCGCACCAATTCGACCAATAAAGTCACCCTGCTTTACTGGCTCCCCAACTTCCACGTCCACGCTGCTCAAATGCAGAAATGTTGAGTTTACGCCAAATCCATGATCAATGATGATGGTGCCTCCTGAAAAGAACAAGTCAGGATGAGCAAGGCGAACAACACCATCAGCAGGAGCCACCACTTCTGTTCCGGTTGGAGCAGCCACATCAACACCATAATGCGGGCGTTTTGGGTCTCCATTTAAAATCCGCTGGCTGCCATAGAAACCACTCAAACGACCCTTGGCAGGCCAGATGAAATCCTGCATAAAATACTTAAAATCGGTGATTTCAGCTCTTGCTTCAGCAACCAATGCTGTTTCTCGCTTGATACGTTCGAGTACTTCTGGCTTTCTCGGCGTTACCTTTGATGGAGGAAGTCCGTCAATGCGCTCAATGTTGTATTGTCTTTTGCTAATTGATATCGGCTGGGTAACTTTTAAATCACCTTTTGAAATCGTCAGAGTAGCACTTTCGGGCATATCACGATGAAAACCAAATACAAAATAGCCGTCTTCAGAAACTTTAATCTCTTGGCCATCAAACTCAACTTTAGCTCCGGGAACTGTTTGACCAATCACCAGGCCACCTTGAGTAAAGTCACCATTTAGAGACTTCACCATTGGTTCCTCAGCGTAAAGCGCTGGTATTAGATAAACAGAAACCAGCATTACCAATAAAGCAAAAATTCTTTTCATTCAATTAACCTATTTGGATTCTTTCTTATTCTCAAGTTTAGCCGTGGCTGCCACTTCTATAGAGTGTTCATGCTCCTCATGGTTCAACTCAACCTGCTCAATCTTTTCAAATCGACTGCTGATTTTGTCAGCGGAAATGGTAACCTTTTTAACGTCTTCGGTAACGTTATTAATATGACGAGCCAAATCATTCATACGGGTTCTAAAGCGTCCAAAGTCTTTTGACAGCATGCCCAGATGCTCCTGAATGATATGCACCTGTTTACGCGTCGCTTCGTCTTTCAGGACAGCACTGGCCGTTGTTAACAACGCCATCATTGTGGTCGGTGAAACCATCCAGACCTTTTGCTGCTGAGCAAACTCAACCAACTCGGGATGATGGGCATGAATCTCAGCAAAGACTGCTTCTGCAGGAATAAACATGACAGCGCCGACGGCGGTTTCGTTTTCAATGATGTATTTGCTGGCAATATCATTAACGTGCTTCTTGATATCTTTAATGAAAGCCTTGTGCGCCTGATCTCGTTCCGGGGCGGAACGTTCGACATCCACCATCTTCTGATAGTTTTCCAGCGGGAATTTGGCATCAACGCCAATCACACCCGTCGGCTCTGGCAGGAATAAGGCGCAATCTACAATTTTGCCGTTGCTGAAAGAGTGCTGGAATTTGTAATGGCTAGTGGGCATGACATTGGAAACCAAAGACTCCAGCTGAACCTCGCCAAAAGCACCACGCGAGCGTTTATCAGAAAGAATTTCCTGCAAGCTAACTACATTACTGGACAATTCCGTAATTTTCTTCTGTGCATCGTCAATTAACGCCAGGCGCTTTAAAACGTCCTGGAAAGTCTGTGTGGTTTTTTCAAAACCATCGGCCAAGCGCTTCTCAACCTGGCCACTGATCTCTTTGAGTCGTTCATCAGTCGTTTTAGTCAGGCCAGACATGTTTTTCTCAAAGTTTTCTGCCTGTGTCTTGAGATTTATGGTTAACTCTTCTCTGACATCTTTGATGCCGCGGCGGAACTGCTCATGAAGCTGTGCCTGTGACTCTTTCTGATTAATCTCAATCTGTTCTTTCAGCTTCAGGATGTCTTTCTGCAAACTATCTTTGAATCCGGTTAATTCTTTTTGTTGGGTAATGGTGTTGTTGTTAACTTTTTCACCCAGAGCATTGCTAAGCTCGTTAAAGCCTTTTTGTAGCTGACTTTGAAAGGCTTGAAATGATTCGCCAAGCTTAACCTGGTTACCCGCTAGTTTTTCTACCAAATTCTCAGAGGCTCTTTGGTTTTGTTCAGACATACGATGCAAATCAGATTTTGCATAATCGAATGCCATGGTCTGCTTTTGATCAAGGCTCTTTATGGCATCGATGGCACCATCCTCAGATGTTTTGAGGTTCTTTATGGCACTACCCTGACGTATAACCATTACCAGCAACACCAGCATGATTAAGACAATCGCGCCAAGAATAACAGCCAAAGGTAAGTTTTCGCTTAGAAATGTATAGAAATCCATCAATATTATCGTTTGAAATAAATTCCGTTTAGTGTAACAAAATCAGGCCAAAAGAATAGTGATGATATCTCAGCCCTAGAGCTCCTCAATACGCCTAAGAACACTGGCTGCTTTATTGAGTATCGCTTCTTTTTCATCTTCGTCTTTTTTGTTCCAAACGTTATATATCATCCCCATTCTTGGGTTTTGACTAAGTTTATCAGCGTTCCTATCAATAAAGCGCCAGTAGAGACTATTTAATGGACAGGCTGTTTCACCCACTTTATCAGTATGGCTATAGTCACAGTTTGAGCAGTAGTCGCTCATTTTATGAACATAGTTAGCGCTGGCGGCATAAGGCTTAGTAGCGATGATGCCTCCATCAGCAAACTGACTCATACCCCTGGTGTTAGGTAGCTCAACCCACTCTATGGCATCAACATAAATCCCCAGGTACCAATCATCCACTTCATCAGGATCGACTTCAGTTAGCAGACAAAAATTACCGGTGACCATCAGGCGCTGAATATGGTGAGCGAACGCATAATCGAGTGATTGATTAATCGCTTCAGACAAACATCGCATCTTAGTGTTACCGGTCCAGAAATAATCAGGAAGCTTCCTGTCAGCATTGAAATAATTTTTCTGATGATACTCGGGGTGTGTCCAGTAAATTCCTCGTACAAACTCGCGCCAACCAAGTATTTGCCTAACGAAACCTTCGACTTGTGCAATATCGATATCATCATTTGCCCGGTAGGCTTCTACAGTTTTGTCGATGACCTGCCTCGGTGAAATGAGCTTGGCATTCAGTGCAAAGGAAAGTCGTGAATGATATAGGGACCACTTATGCTGACTTTGACAAGTCATTGCGTCCTGAAAATAGCCAAAACGAGGCAAACAATGTTGGCAAAAATACTCCAACAACTCCTTTGCCTGCTTTCTGGAAGTCGGCCAAAGAAGATTAGACTCAGACCTGCCAATCGTTTGGACTTTATGCTTTTTTAGTCGCTTTAGAATACCGTTGACATCATTACTGAATAACAGAGGTTCCGGAATATCCTTTAAATCCTCAGCTTTAAATTTATTGCGGTTCTTTTGATCAAAGTTCCACTGCCCGCCTTCTGGCTGACCATCATCCATGAGAACATCAAAACGCTTACGCATTTTGCGGTAGAAAGACTCCATTCGATTATGTTTGTTGGCTGTAAAATATTTTGGGAAATCTTCTTCAGGTAAGAAAAAGTGTTCGGTCGAACAACTTGAAACTTCAACGGCCGGAGCGTGGAATTCAGCAAAGTGATTTCTTAAGCGATACTCATCGGGAAGCTGGTACTGGAAGCATGCGGCCGAATACTTCTTAACGAGATATGCAATGAGGTCATTAAATGTCGAGAACTTCTCAGTATCGTCCAGCGTTAAATGCAAACAATTATGGCCAGCCTTATTCAAGGCTTTGGCGAAACTTTCCATAGCATGAAAAAAAGCACAAACTTTTTGAATGTGGTGCTTAACGTACCCAGTTTCCTGCTGCATTTCAGCCACAATATACAGGCAATCTTCATCAATGTTCTTAAACCAGCTATGGCTGGCATTCAGCTGGTCGCCCAGTATTAATCGAATGGTTTTATAGCTTTTGTTCAACAGAATTCTTCCCGTCAATATTTCCCAGTAACATTTCCAGCAATACCTTCCATTAATACAGGTGAAATCAGTGTGAAATATAAATTAAGTGTTATCGCCACCATTAGTCCAAGTGCTATTCCAAAGAAAAAGCTCAACACACATTCAAATATGAGTGCTCAACATATCAGTTGATGTTGAGATAAATGTCAGCAACAAACAAGCAATGCATACTTGCATCAAGAGCGACCTGAATCACAGCCCAGGCTCACCAAAGCCGTATTCACTTGTTGTTTTTTTGAACATTTCATAGAGTGATTTTTGCCCATTTGCTCGCAATCTCTCACAAGCAAAGCCTTTTGCTAAAACAAACGAGCTGATCGGCATTACAAAATGGAAATATAAGGAGAAAGTTTATGAAAAAACTATTAGTAGGAAGCTTAGTAGCGGCATCATTCGCTATTTTAAGTGGTTGTGGGACTGATGGGAGAGTTACGGGTGGCGGCACCATGCACTCTGCCGGAGGTGATGGAAAAACCATCTTCACAATCAATGCCAGCCGATGTCCCGATTCCACAGGTGAAAGTGTGGTTAAAGGACAAGTTCAACTCCACGATAAAACCGCAATTGATTTCGAAGATACCGGCGGTGTCAGTTTGCACGCAGACGTAACTTCCGCCATGTACTGCTCAGGTGATTCTGCCGATGACAATGGTGAGTACTGCTTACAGTGCCAAGCAGAGGGATATTATGAAGTTGAGTTTGCTTATCGCTCCCAGAACAATCAGAACCCAGGCGAAGGTAGTGGTTTTATGTGTATAGCTGATGCTGGTTCTGGTAATGCTCTACATGGAATCGCCATCGTTGAAGTGACATCTGGACCATATAGTGGCTACTCTAACCTTGGTGGAGTCAGCGGCAATGTGCAAGCTCACGAATGCAACACTCAAGAATAAAGGGAGTTTAAAACATGAAATTAAGTAAAATCAGTTTAGCCACTCTTACTGCAGTCGGACTGGCTATTTCATCATCAGCCTCAGCGAGCACATTGGTACATAAGCGTTTTGTTGCCGAATACTCGGAAAACAAAAAAGCCGAAGTGATTCAAACTTTAAATGAAGCCGGTGCAGATATAAAACTGGAACTCGACTCACTAGACACCATCGCTTTTGAAGTAGACTCATTAGAAACTTTACGAAACTTACGAGCAAATTCTAATTTAAAAATCGAAATGGATCCTATCAGAACGGTAACCCCTTCAGGCTTCACAAAAATTGAAGACCACACCGATGATCCTTTAAAGACTCATCCGTCATTGTATGGCATCCATATGGTACAGTCTGGGGACTTCCCTACTGGCGCCGCAGCTAATCCGTCGAAAATTTGTGTAATTGACACTGGTTACGATATAGCTCACGAAGATTTGCCCAAAAATGCAATGGGTACCAATGACTTAAGTGGTCCATGGTATGGACCACTGCCAGAAGATCTTCACTACCACGGTACCCACGTTGCTGGAACCATTGGCGCCATAGGCAATAATGGTATTGGTGTGTCAGGCGTCATTCCCAATGTTGAAGATACTGGTGGATTTTACATCGTGAGATTCTTCGATTCAGAAGGTGGCGTTGCTTATGCTTCTGGCCTTGCCGGAGCAGTAGAAGATTGTATGAATAATGGTGCCAATGTGGTGAACATGAGTTTAGGCGGCCCAGTTTATTCTAAAATCGAGGAACGCGCGTTCGAGCGAGCCCGTAAAGCAGGTATTTTAAGTATCGCCGCTGCAGGTAATGATGGTGTTTCTACGCACAGTTACCCAGCTTCTTACGACTCAGTCATGTCAGTTGGAGCTCTCGACTCAGCCAAAGTCATCGCTGACTTCTCGCAAACCACTTCACAAGTGGAAATATCAGCACCCGGAGTCAGCGTTGGCTCAACAGGACCTGGTAATGAATATATCATCGCCAGCGGAACCTCAATGGCAACGCCACATGTAGTCGGTGTCGCAGCGCTGGTATGGAGTCATTATCCACACTGCTCAAACTTCGACATCCGCACCGCGCTAAAAGCCTCTGCGGAAGACTTGGGCGAACCGGGTCATGACTATGCGTATGGCGCAGGACTCGTTCAAGCCAAAGCAGCCTATGATTACCTAGCAACCAACGGTTGTACAGGCAGAATCTGTAAAGGCAAAGAATGCGACCCTGCAAAATAACCATCAACTCACCAAACTAAAGGCGGCTCTAGCCGCCTTTTTTATAGTTAAAGGGCAGCTTTAATTTTAGTTTGCTAACTGCGTTTTCTTGTACTTCGAATAAGCCTCTCCCAGCGCAACCCGCAACTGTCGCAATGGCAAATACTCAACTCGATATTGGGAGAAGTGTCTTTGAGCTGAGGTAATCACATCAGACTCAGTACCCGCTATGTACAGACCATCGATCTCATCCCAAAACAAATACAAATTGGCTGGCTGTTCCGAATATCCTTGATATACCAAGTACCGGCTGTCATCGCCTTCTTCCTCGATATAAATATTGTTTTGTAGTTTTTGGGAGTCATCACATTGAGAAATATAATGAGTAGCCTTCAAGTTTCCAGAGTCGTTATAAACCACAACTTTTACTGAAGAAACACAAGTGGTATAGGTTTTAACATAACCCTCATCCTTTAGTTTTTCGAAGATTAAAGCAGCACATGCAGCAATAACTAGAAGCAATATGAGGTTGAGGTGTTTTTTTATTATGGACACTATTAATTCCCTGTAATTGTTATTAGCCACTCCGAATAGTAGAAACCTTTACTCATAAAGTCAAAATACCAATCATTAGTTAAAGAAAATCGCTGGATCCGCGGTAAGCGACCAAATGGAGAGCCCTGGGTACCTCGGGATCCAGTGACTTTTAAGGTAGGAAATAGATCTGACCTGGATAAGGATTACTGCGTCGCTGCGCTCCTTGCCCTTCGGGCCGTCGTCGGCTACGCCTCCAACGTTCAAAGCACTGCGTGCTTTGTCGAACTCCTTCGGAGGTTCTCATCATTTTCTTTCATACAACGAAAAAAGGCTTCCGGTTTAAGGGAAGCCTTTCGAATAATGGCCGAATGTGACCGCCAAGTACGGCGGGAATGCCAGAATTGCAGGAGCACATTCTGGCGAAGGATGACTACGCTGATCCGCTCAGGTTACTCTTTCTTTCAGGCAATAAAAAACCCCGCATAGTGCGAGGTTTCTTGAATAATGGCGCGCATGGAAGGATTCGAACCTCCGACCGCCTGGTTCGTAGCCAGGTACTCTATCCAGCTGAGCTACATGCGCATCTCGTTGTCGGGCGGTATTATGCCACCAGACTGTGATATGTCAACGGCCTTTTGTAAATTTTTCTATAATATTTTAAATCTTGCGCTAACAGTTTGTTTTTTATACAGAATCTGTCTAATTAACAAGCAAGACGAAGGCCAGTGCTTTAGTCCAATGACTCCTTGTAGTCTTGTTTATCTTGATACATCTTAAGGTCTGAAATATGAATTAACTCCTCAAGATCATTTGAATCCTCTGGGTATAGTGCATAGCCGGCGCTTAAGGAAACATCTAACTGACTGCCATCAAATGTAAATGCCTTCTCCTCAATGGCAGTTTTAAGGTGTTTGATAACACTTTCTACTTTAGACTTATCCCTTAGTCGGGGTAATAAAATCAAGAATTCATCCCCACCAAGCCTACAACAGACATCAGTAGCTCTAATATGTTCAGATATCAAATTGGCAACTTCTATTAATATGTAGTCACCAGCTTTATGACCATAGGTATCATTTATGGACTTGAATCCATTTAAGTCTATCGATATAACCGCAAAATGTTGTTTCTTTTTGCTGTTAATAAACTTGTCTAATAAATAAAACGCAAAGCGTCTATTACGAAGGCCAGTTAACTCATCAAGCATGGAAGAACGGTGTGCTAAATGATAAGAGCGATACAACAAAATAATAGACAAGAGCAACAAAAAGATAATGATACAACCCATTATTCTGTAGACAGTTACAAAGTCTAACTTCTGACTTGCCAGTATTTTTTCGCTATTACCCGCCATTAACCAGCTGCCTCCTGGAATTTCTATGACAGAGGTAATATCCGCTTTTTCAAAAGTAGATTGCTCTCCAAGGAATATTGGTCCTTGCGCCCCGGTACCATTTAACCCTCTAATGGCAACATCATACTTTTCGACAAGCTTGTATAGCCCAGCATCTTCAAACAACTTCTCGACATTGAGAACAATACTAACCCCTCCCCAGTAATCAGAATTCAGTGGGTAATCTTCAAAAACTGGAAAACGAGCAATAATAGCCTGTCCTCCTTGAACTAATTCGAGAGGGCCAGCCAGTACAACTGACTTATTTAATCTTGCGGCTTCGACTGTTTCTAGCTGGCTAGGCCTAGTTCTAAAGTCAAGCCCAATGGCTTTTTCGTTACCCTGCAAAGGGTATACTTTTGAAATAGTATAGCCCTCCGCCACACCGATATTTCTGATGTAATGACCATTCTGAACAAGAGCCTTCGCTAAAGCTTCGAAGTTATCCATCCCTAATTTTTTGTTAACTGAGAGAACTGTCGTTAAACCATTAGCGATAAAAGCATCGGAGAATAGAGCCGATTCAATATTAGCACGAACTAAAAGAAACTCTTCTGAAAGCTCCTCTTTAGCTTCACTACTCATAAATTCTTGATAGGAATCTAAGACATATTCAAGCATAGCAACCGCAGTGATTAAATATAAAAAGCTAGCGATAATAACGGTTAAGTTAATTGTTTTTTTCTTCATTAACGTCCCCTTAAGGAATTAAGTTTATTTGCTTTTTACTGCTCGCTCGCTGCTTAAATCTTTTTTTATTGAAACGAGAATTCCATCCTCAATACTTGCACTAGGGTTATAAATAACCCTCTCGCCTTCAGAAAGTCCATCTAAAATTTCAGCATCAAGGCCGTTAAAAGCCCCAACCGTTAATATTCTTTTTTCTGCTACGTTATCAACAATAACAAAACTAATCCACTGTTCACCCTCTCTTACCATAGCAACAACTGGCAAAATAAGGCTGTTGGGTTTGTCCTTGAGTATAATTTCCACATCAAGCTGGTAACCGTGCCCAAGCTTTTGCCATTGCTCGGGCGGACTGGTGAAATCTATGTAAACGTTGACTCGCTGTTCTTCAATGCCTAAAGCTGTGACTTTTTTATAGGCCATCGGTTCAACCTGTCGGACAACTCCTTCAAGTTCAGTTTCACCGCCCCAACCTTTCATGCGCACTTTTTGTCCCTCAGAAACCCTAACCGCTTCAGTGGAAATCAGTTCGACTTTAACCTCGAGATCTTTGGCATCACCGATATCCATAATTGGTTGGGCTGCATTGATCACCCCTGCACTTTCTCGGTAACGAGTTAATACCACGCCAGTGGTTGGAGCAAAGACCTGGCTACAATCGCACTTAGGCAAAAACTCTACTAAGGAAGTATCCAATAAAGCCTGAACGCGCTCCAACTCTGCCTTCCGAAGTTGTAATGTTGCCTGAGTTGCCTGTAACTCCTGCTGCAAGCTCTGATAAATTTTCTTGGCGGTATCATACTCACGTTCAGAAATAGCCTGATCTTTATATAAACTTTGAGCTCTTTCTAAATCACTTTTGGCAAAGCTTAATTCGTTCTGCACCTGTCTGAGTTTTGCTTGCGTCATCTCCAAAGCGGATTGAGCCGCATGTAATTCGGCAACGGCCTGTTTCTCGCTTCGGGGATCGAGCGGTTGAGATCGTAATGGCTCGATTTCTGCAACAACGGTTTCATTGGCTACAACTGGATCACCGACCTCCAACTCAATGCGACGCAAATAGCCAGTGATGGGCGCAGAGACCTGATAAATATTCTTAACCTCGGTTTCACCAACCTCAGAAACCACCTCATAAAATTGCCCACGGGTGACTGTAACTGTTTCGACTTCTATCGCCCTAGGCCAAAACCCATAAGCCAGCAAGGCAACTAAAACCGCCGCCAAGACTATCCATAACTTAAATCGCTTATTGATACCCATGAATAATTATTCCTTGGTTTTTAACACTTCGATAAGATCGAGGTGATGAATTCGTTTTACCACAAACAACGCAGACATCACTGAGGCAATGATGGCCACAATGACTGCATAGCTATAGGTATGAGGATAAATAATGATTGGAATCCTGAACAACTCGGTTTCAAACGCATACCCCAATAACTGAGTCAGTCCCCATCCAACAAAGCAGCCAGAAGCTAAACCCACTAAAGTCAGCAATCCCACCTCACATAACAAAATATAAGAGGTTTCACCTTTAGTAAAACCCAAAACTCGCAAAGTGGCCAATTCTCTCCCTCGTTCGGAGAGCGATATTCGAATCATGTTATAGGTAACACCGAATACCAATATCGACGATAACACAATGAAGATAAACATGAAGACCAGCATACTCTCTGCAACCGTTTCATTAAACGCATCAAGCAGTGACTGTTTGGTCATTAGAGCAGTAATAGCGGGAGATTCCTTAACGGCTTTATAAAGCGACTCGTAATGTTGCGAGTCGACCACGAGGTTTAGCATAAAATACTGCCCCACTTCTCCTAACTCTCGATTGAGGGTTTTGAGGTTCATATAAGCAGGCAAGCCAATAAAAGTATCGAAAATTCCAACAACGGCGTAATCTCGCTGTAATCCAGACTTATCCAGAAACTCAACATAAATCCGATCACCGACGCCTATATTCAACTTCTCAGCCAGAATACTGCCAATCACCATTCCCTCTTCCGGCAATGCGACAACTTGCTGAGTATAGGTATCGTAAATAGGCTGCAAGGTTGCATCAGACTCTAGACCTGTAATAGCACCACGGTGAGTTTTGGTGCCATTAATAAACTCCACGGAAACATAACGTATCGGCTCTGCTTCAATGACGCCAGGAAGCCGCTTAACCTGATACAAAGCCTCCTGTTTCTGGTTTTCGTAAAAAGCCATGGTCATATCTTGCCGTTGCGCGTCATTAAAAAATGAAATCCCCAGATACTTAATCGCATCCGACATCTGAATGGCTAGCACCATCAGTCCCACAGCTAAAGAAATTCCGATAACGGTAAAACTGGCTCTCAGTGGCTTACGAATAATCTGTCGAACGGCAATGCGGGTCGGCTGATCCAGCCAATGCTTGATAGAAGGCGTATCAACAAAGCTTTTGTGGTAAATGTCAGGGCTCGGCGGAACCATCGCAATAGCTGGCGGCAATTGAACCACCCTGGCAATTGAGCCAATAATTCCAGATAGTGCCGCTAAAACACTAACACCAGAACTGGCAATAAATGACAGAAAAGAAAAATCGTAAACCAATAATGGAAAACGGAAAAACTCCGCATACATTTCAGTATTTTCCTGCCCAAGATAAGCACCCGCGACTAAACCAATGACAGCGCCAACAAAGCACATCACTAATACCATCTTGAAGTAATGTGCGCCGACCTGCAGGTTGCTGTAGCCAAAGGCTTTCAGTAATCCAATTTGCTCACGCTCATTGGTAATCATCCGGCTTAGCACCATGTTGGTTAGAAAAGCCGATACCAGCAAGAAGATGACGGGGAAAATGATTGAGGTGGTTTTTAACTGCTGTATTTCATTATTAACGAACCAATAAGAAATTTGATCATCGCGCAAATAAGAATTCCTGCCGCCATAAGGCTCAAGAACCATATCAATCTGTTTCAGCAGAGCCTGATGATCGGATGTCGAGTCAAACTTAAAAGCAACGTCATTAAATGCGCCTTTCAAGTCAAAGGCGGCCTCTAGTGAACTTTGGCCAGACCATAGAATCCCATAACGTGCATCATCGGGCATCAAAGAACCCGGAGCAATTGAGTAGATATATTCAGGGCTCAGCGCAATGCCGACTATTCTGAAGTAACGCTTTTTGCCATTCATCACAGCAGAGAGCTTGTCACCTAACTTCAAATTGTGAGCCTCGGCAAAAGGCTCATTCACAATCACCTCATCGGAAGTACCCGGAGCAATCCAGCGCCCCTCCCTTAAGGCCAGCTGATTGAGCCTCGGCTGACCCTGATCAGGAATTGAAGTCAGCAACCCCATAACAGGCTCATTAAAGTCAGGCATATCCAGACTGGCAAACTTCTTGATGCGTGTTTCAACTAAGCTGACACCGTCAATCGCTTCGAGACGTTGCTTGACCGCATTAGGAACCCGAACTGCAGTGACAAAGGCATCAGCAAATTGGTAATCAGTATAATATTGTTCAGAAGTTTTCTGCAGTGACTCGAGCGTCGTCAGAGCCATACTCAAAGTAGCAATACCAGAAGCAATCACCAAAGCTACAGCGATAACCTGGCCTTTGACATGCCATAAATCGCGCAACAGCTTCAGATTCAAAGCCCGCATATCAGATCACCACTTCAACTCGCTGGGGGACTGACGGTTGTCATTGGAGTGGATATCTGACACCTTGCCGTCACGCAGAGTCACAACCCGGTCAGCAATGCCACCAACCGAAGTGTTATGGGTAATCACAACAGTTGCAGTCCCTAGTTCACGATTGACCTGCTCAATCGCTTCGAGAACTAAAATCCCGGTTTGATGATCCAGTGCACCGGTAGGCTCATCGCACAATAATATTTCAGGCTGCTTGGCAATCGCTCGAGCAATCGCCACCCGCTGCTGCTCACCGCCTGACAGCTGTGCCGGAAAATGGTCTTTTCTTGGCAACAGACCAACCAGCTCCAATGCTGCTTCCGGCTTAATGGGGTTCTTTGCAATTTCGGTCACTAAAGCGACATTCTCTAAAGCAGTAAGGCTGGGAATTAAGTTATAGAACTGAAACACGAAACCGACATGTTCACGGCGGAAGTTGGTCAAAAGCCCCTTACTGTCAGAGCTAATCAAGCGATCTTTAAAATACACCTCGCCCGACGTAGCGCTGTCCAAGCCCCCGAGAATATTCAGCAGTGTCGATTTACCGCTACCCGACTGGCCCAGCAACACCACCATCTCATGCTCAAACACCTCAAAATCAACGCCATCCAACGCCTTAACCTCAACCTCCCCTGTTTTATAAACCTTGGTAAGATTATGCGCATGCAATACCGGCTTTGACTCAGTCGTAGCTGAATCCTGCTTTACTTCTTGAGTAGATGTGATTTCCGACAAGTTCAAATCCCTGATTAAAAAACAAACACCTTTGAATCATAGTAAGAATCGGAAGGAAAGATAGCAATAGAAATTTAAAAGGAATGGAGATTAGATGATTTATGTTAGTTGGGGGGATAACACCTCAAATACCGAAGTAGCTTTGTTGCCGTCTAGTGATGTCATTTGTTAGGTTCATATCTATGTCATCTAGCTGTTTTAATAGCTCTAATATGGAATTATATTTAATCACTTTATGTAGTGATGGAAGTCCTAAAGCCATCAGAGAGATATAGCCGTCACCTATCTGTAGATTATGATCAATATGATCAATACCTCTATATTTTTTGGGCTTTGCTTTATTGTTTTCATCGGGTTTAAAGCACATCACAATGGGAATTCCATTGCTATCTGCTAATTGAAGCTCAATTCCCATTCCGGTTGAAGGAAAGCTAGCCTCAGCTATTATCAAGTCTGACCAAAGCACCATGTCTCTATCCCACTTATAGCAGAGTTCAGCCTTACATGACTCCTCATAACTAGCTAGTTGTGGATCGCTGTTTGCAAGAGCATATTTAACTCTATGACCTGAAGCAGTTAGATGTTCGGCAACATTTACCAGTAAGTTGGAATACTCCTTAAATGAGCATTCAGGCACGTGTGTTAGCGCACATGCTAGATAGATATTCATTAAGTTGCCGCCCTGACATTTGGTATTAGAAATTGATGCCCTGTAATTTCAGAGGCTATTTCATCGAAAAACTGGTTAGGAGCTTGTTGTATAAACTCACTCAGTAACCAGTTTTTTTGCCCCGAGAGAAATGAGTCTAACTCCAGAGGCTTATATCGACTCAACTCACTTAATCTATGCATCGCTGCAAGTGTCAAAGTTGAGGGCAATTTAGAGATTCTCTTTGGCCCAGAAGTCTTAGACTTTATATACCATAACGTCTGAGTACCATTGATGTATTGCAAATCATGGCGTAGAACCTTATGAAGAGATACAAGGTTATTGATATCAGCGGCAGTAGGCTTTCCAGGTCGAGAAAAAGAAACCGTTGCTGAGGAGCGAATCACCCCTTTATCGGTATCTTGAATAAATGCTGGTGGCAGCCTATTTATGACCTGTAATGTTGAGAAGTCTTTCGAGAGCTTAGCTCTAAAATAAGCCTGTTTGATTGATTTGTTGACGACAAATTCCGCATCTTTTATGGGGATGAACATGTCAGTTTGCGATGGGTACGTTAAACAGTAAGTTCGATGAATGTACGGCAGGTTAAACAGTAACTCTTGCAAACTAAACATCTTAGCCTGTTCTAACTCACCATAATATAAAGAAAGTGAGGGCAATATGCCATTTTGTTTTATTTTTATACCCTCATTCGTAAGACTAATCTTACTAGCTGGATTACGCATATTATGAGATGCAACACCATGATATTCTTTGAACTTAATACCTTTAGCGGTTAATAGGGCTTTTACGGCATTCATAAAGGAATAATAGTGTAGAAGTGGGGCTGACTGAGTAGGCAGTCCCTTAGAAGCCTCATGAAATACTCTTGCTTGGTTCCAGTAAAACAATGCATTCTTCTGCTTTTCCTTTTTCATCCACAGATCAACAAAATCCCAAGGACTATTGGTAAGTACATTTCTGGCTGCCAGCTCGGGGGATACTACAGATTTATGGGGGCGTATTTCTTTCCCTTTCAGTTTAATTCGTACAATTTCTGACATATATCTTTTATCTTATTTAATGTGAACTATTGTTAACCCTAAACATCCTTTGCGCGTTATTGAGGTCAGAGCAAATTTAAACTTCAACCCTATTACTCTTTTCCATTAATTACTCTAACGCTCAAAGCTGCACAAAGTTTTAGCGCCTCTATTTAATAAACCAAACACCAGTTATAAACCCCAGAATGAGACCTATAATTAGAGCACCAAGAATTTGAGCTGTTACTTGTTGAGCAAGACCGCTCCACCATTGAGCACGGCTCTCCTTCGACACCTCTTCCTTTCGTTGCTGCTTAAGTCTTTCTTTGTAAACTTGGCCCATAACTACTCTAGCAGGCCTATCGAACTTCCCGGGCGGCATAGAAAGAAAAAGCTCTAACTCCTTAAGTGGAGCAGAGTTAGCTTGATTCCTGAAATAGTCATGCTCCTCCTGAATACTATCAGCCTCATAGGAGCATGCAATCATAAGGCGCTCAACCCAGCTTTTTTGACTCTCGCTTTTAGTCATAATTTATCCTTAGCCCTGAGAAATTAATGGCGTCAAAGTCTTTGCCCCTTGGAAAACTATTCAATGGTCTAACTTTGCCAATATTATTTTAAAACCAACCATAATAATTTTGTAATGCTGTTGCTAACAAACTACTAGCAATGCCAAGTTCAATTTGCCAACTAGCCTCTACTGCCTTAGACAACATAGTTTGAAGCCAGTCTTTAACAGCAGGTCCATATTCTTTTTTATCTGGCTCAATAACTTTTGCATCATCTTGAATAGCCTTGCGAAGTGCTTTAATATCGTTCTCAGACACCCCATGTCCTTCTAGTGTTTTCTGAAGAGCATCAAAATTACCTTTAAGGTTAGTATTTTGAACATGTTGAGTACTTCCACTACCGACTAAAATGGTAGTGTTATCACCAAAGATAGTATTATTAAAAAGATTAGCGGTATCTAAGTCGTTAGCTTTTTCCTTGACTTCGTCTTCGTTTAGTTCGCCAGATAAATTTGCATTTAACTCTAGGAGGAAGTCGAGTAAACGAGAACGTACCTGAGTGAGTATTTGAATAACATCTGCTTTTTGAACTTCACACCAAGCACGTATTATTTGATATCCATTTGATAAACCTTCGCCAAGAATACCATTAGCTTCCATTGGTATAGGTGATTGTAGGTGCCCTTCACTCAATTCAGCATATTTCTCAAGCACCGCGAGAGATTGATTCATCTTAGCAGTTTCTAAGGTACTTCTATAATCTTCATCAAGGTGTCCTAATGGAATAGGGTGCGCTGTAACCTGATATGCCATATTTGATGCATTAACCAGAACTTGTGCTGGTAAAATCCGATATGGCGGTACACTATCTCTCTCAGGGTAACCATTTAATTCATGGTTGACCCATTCAACTAACTCCTTGTGGCCTATTTTATGCAAAAGAACTTTTGTCTTAATAAGCGCATCACTGAGTTTTCCATTTTCAGAGCTTAAAATATTAATAATTTCTTCAATTAGCTTCATTCTACGATGCCTTTAATTAATTTAACGCTTAAGCACGGGCTATATATATCTAATTGATGTTATCTTGGGGCCATAGGTCCAAGGCTAAACCACTTGTTAAAAATGTTGCTTTCAAGTTGAAATTGTCACTAACTTTACAGCGGTTCGTGTGAAATAATACATCTCAGAACCTTTTGAATTATAGTCAAGGCGTAATAGTCTATGCTCTACTAAAGTGTTGAGATCATCATGAAGGAACTGTTCATCTTCATATGTTATTAGCTCTCCATTGCTTGGTATTAGTATAGGTGCTCTATTCATAGACTTGGATACCAAAAAAAATTCAGTTTTGTTTTTGTACATTTGAGCGATTATTGAGTGTGCCTGCTCAGATAACTCGACATTTGGGACAATTGATACTGCTAATTCAGTTAGGTCTGGCACTCTACTAGCTATTAACGCCATAGTATGACCTAACCCATCTAACTTCCTATGTAGTTCATCATTATGATGATTGAGTAATGCTTTAATACTTACTGTAATATCTGTATTCTGTTCAATAGTATTAGCAAGTTCTTCATGTTTGTGGTCTATGAGCCAAGCAATAAACTCTGACAGTTCGGCAATGCTTTTAGATTCTCGTCCACTTGAGAATGCTGATAAAAGACCGATAATTGTTGCAAATGCTGATGCTTCTGTAATCATCTAATATCCTAAATACTGAACAAACGTGAAATTGGGAGTTTCATTGCTAAATCTTAATGCTAATTAATGGAGTCAGAGTACATCCCCCCCAATGCAATATTCGATAAAATCTGTACTGATAATCTTAGATCGGTTTTCATTACAATTTACTCCGGCCATTAAAATAGAAGGCAGTGACACCTCCAAGTAATGTACCTGCAAAGGCTAAAAACTCAGGGAAATGTGGATTTCTGATAAGCGCTAGGACGAATATGAAGATAAGAACCAGAAATACGATTCCAATCGCAAGCATTGGTTTTACTCGCTTATTTAATCGCTCAGTCAGGGGTTCAGATTGCCCAAGACCACCACATGTACCACATGCTAACCCAACGAATTCTTTTCCTTTCAATTCGTTACGTTTTGCACAGGCGTGACAGCTTGAGCCATTGGGACCAGATTTGCATATACCCGTTTCTTCACAATGACGGCATGGGTACAAATTAGACTTTACTTCCTGCATTCAAGCACTTCCTTCAGCTAATCATTACTAGTTAATGCTAGTAACCTATTGTTTTAAAATTACTTTTTTTGTGTCCACTTTACAGGTTTATACTTTATAAATAGCGAACATTTATTATTTTGGTATCTTTTTATAAGAACCAATGCCACTTATTTTGTGACGTGGTTAACACGTTATAATAGTCCGGTTTTTTCGTTTTGCAATAATTTTATTGACTAAATATTAATCTAAGTTTGTAAGCAAAGTGAATTACAGACATAAAAAAACCTGCCGAAGCAGGTGTGAGTAGCCTAATAGTAAATTAATTACGATTACTTCAGTAAAACTTTGTATTGGTCATTCATAAATTCAATAACGTCACCTGAATTTATTTTCTTTCGCTTTCTCTTCTCTATCTCACCGTTGACTAAAACCTGTCCATCATCGATTACAGCTTTTGCCTCTCCACCACTACTTACAATGCCTTCGAACTTTAGTATTTTGTAGAGCTCAACCGGCTCTTTTGTAATTTCTACTGTTTTCACGACATGTTCCTTTCTGTACCAATTAATCGCATTACAACATACTAACGGACAACACCACAGTTGAAATTGATTGTCATATGAGGGTTGCGTACCTACTATTTATAATATTTTGAACGATAGAGTGATTCCTCATTACTTTGTAAACTGTTTATCCATGATAGACCCATCTTCTTCGGATAACTTGCATAGAAAGCCTTCCCATGAGTTGGAATACAATTCATTTTCATTATAGTAAGGTGGATTTGAGTAAATGTCTTTTTCAGAGGGTAATTCAGCTCTCCAAATGATTTCGCCTTCGAGGCTTACCTTTGCAATATTTCCTTTCCCGAGACTAGACTCAAAGTCGTAATACCCATTGTAAACAATTATTGCATCGTTACTTTTGGTCGAAAGAATCTTGTATATAGGGGTGTTTCCAGTGCGAACCCTCCATAGCTCCTTTCCAGTTACGGGAGAAATACAAATGGTTGTATTTGATGCTGCAATGAAAAGTAAATCATTAACAATCTCTGCCAGATGAATACCATTCCATGCTCCTGTCGGCATTTTAATATTCCCCAGGCTTCGTTCCCACTCTAGTTGCCACGGACTACTTTGACAATGTTGGTTAACTTTACTTAGAAGCCTAATTTTTACATCAGTATTAGATGGGTTCCCTTTGCCTACCTCCGCCCCTCCATTGAATGATAACTCTATCGACCAGCGCTCAGATTCTGACTTAGTAACATATCTTACTTCGATCACGGCATTCCTTTTCTATCAGCAATTTAATTAAAAAATTTAGGACACCGACAAACCATACTTCACCCATATCTGGTCAGTCAATTAAACCTTTCAAGCATTACACATAGCCACATAAATTACAGGCATAAAAAAACCTGCCGAAGCAGGTTTGAAAAATTCTATTTTAAGAGGGAGGGATTATAAAATACAAGCGACCGTAGGGAGTCCCCTTGCGGGATATTTTACCCTTCGGGCCAGCTTCACTTCGTTCCGCTGTTCATCAGTTTGCAGGAGCAAACTAAAACAGCTTTAGCTGGCCTGCGAAGCAGGTGGAATACAAGGATGTATTCCATAAAATCGTTCCTTCGCCCCATTTAAAACCTGGATATAAAAAAACCTGCCGGAGCAGGTTTTAAACAAACTAATGGCGGTGAGGGAGGGATTCGAACCCTCGATACCGGATTAGGGTATACTCCCTTAGCAGGGGAGCGCCTTCAGCCGCTCGGCCACCTCACCTTTAGTGCGGACGGAATGTTACCTTATTTAAGATAAATTGCAACACTCCTTTTCCACTTTTTTAATAATATTCGTTGTCGTCTGATGAACCGCCTTGATAACCTTCCATTTGCTTTTCATGTTGAATGCGCAAATAGATTTCTTCGCGGTGTACAGCAACTTCTTTAGGTGCGTTGATACCGATACGAACCTGGTTTCCTTTAACGCCTAAAACAGTAACGGTGATTTCATCACCAATCATAAGTGTCTCACCGACACGACGGGTTAAGATTAACATTCCAATCTCCTACATTTCCTGTAGCTCAGAAATTCGGCAATCATTGCTTATTTCTTCGCCATCTACAAATCGTCTGTACAGTTTACATACAAAGTTGAAGCGACGGATTCTATCAATATTCCTCGCACAACTCTACTTTTTTGTGAGTGGACTCACAAAGTTACCTAACTAGGATAATCCGATACACATTGATTGTATAGCGGAAGCCCTGAGTCAATTTAGCTTAAGCGCTCGGCTACCCAAGGCTTCACGCTATCTAGCGCTGCCGGTAATGCTGCTGGGTCTTTACCGCCGGCCTGAGCCATGTCAGGGCGACCACCGCCCTTCCCGCCTACTTGTGAGGCGACCATATTAACCAGCTCACCAGCTTTCACTTTGCCGGTTAAGTCTTTGCTGACACCGACAATAATGCTGACCTTGTCGTCTTCTGCAATGCCTAATACGACAATGCTTGAGCCCAGCTTGTTCTTAAGCTGATCCTGAATATCACGCAAGGCTTTCGCTTCGACGCCTTCTAGTTTAGCGACCAGTAATTTGACGCCGTTAATCTCTTCGGCCTGGGTGGCAAGGTCACTACCCTGCGAGGATGCTAGCTTGCTTTGCAGTGCTTCGATGGTCTTTTCAAGTTGACGGCTTTTATCCATCAACTGAGTGACTTTGTCAGCTACCTGCGAAGGTTCTGATTTCAGTAGTTTGCCAATCGATTGCAAGTTGGCTTCCGCTGACTGCATCCAGTTCACTGCGCCCGCCCCTGTAGTCGCTTCTATACGGCGAATACCGGCGGCAATGCCAGACTCGGAAAGAATCTTGAAAGCACCAATATCACCAGTGCGCTTTACGTGCGTACCGCCACACAGCTCAATCGAGAATGGTGACATGGTAAGTACTCGTACTTCATCGCCATACTTTTCACCAAACAGGGCCATCGCACCGTGTTCTTTGGCTTCGTCCATGGACATGATTTGTGCTTCGACTGGGTGGTTCTCATAAATCTTCTGATTGACCAGTGCTTCAATCTGACGCAATTGCTCCTGCGATACAGGCTCTGGGTTCGAGAAGTCAAAACGTAAACGCTCTGGGCCAACTAGCGAGCCTTTCTGAGTAACGTGCGTTCCAAGAATGTCGCGAAGCGCGGCATGCAATAAGTGTGTTGCCGAGTGATTACGCATCGTGTGCTGGCGTCGCTCAGCATCAACGAAGGCTTGAAGCTCCGACTCGTTTGAGATAGAACCTTTCTCCACATAGCCAATGTGCGCAATTGCATCACCGAGCTTTTGGGTGTCTTCAACTTTGAAGCTGGCACCACAGCCCATCAATTGACCGGTATCACCAACCTGACCGCCTGACTCGGCGTAGAATGGTGTTTTCGCTAAGATAATGACGCCCTTCTCGCCTTCTTCCAGACGCTCGACTCCCTGTTCGCCTTTAAGCAGTCGAGTAACGATCACATTCTGATTGGTGTAGTCATAACCTGTGAACTCTGAACGCTCGTCGATACTGAAGTTGTCATTGTAGTCGGTGCCGAAGTTGCTGGCTGCACGCGCACGTTCGCGCTGCTCATTCATGGCTTTCTCGAAACCATCCCAGTCAACTTCCAGGCCTTTTTCGCGAGCGATGTCCGCGGTTAAATCTTGCGGGAAGCCATAGGTGTCATACAGCTTAAATACGGTTTCGCCAGAAATGGTTTTGCTGTTGTTAGCTACCAATTCAGCGATATCCTGATCAAGGATTTGCATCCCTTTATCAAGCGTGCGAGCAAAAGCCTCTTCTTCTTTCGCCAATACTTTTTCGATCAGTTCTTTATGCTCAACCAGACCCGGATAAGCATCACCCATCACATCAATCAATGGCTGAATCAGCTTGGCAAAGAAGATGCCTTTTGCGCCGAGCTGGTGGCCATGACGAACGGCACGACGCACGATTCGACGTAATACATAACCACGACCTTCGTTGCTTGGCACAATGCCATCCAACACAAGGAATGCACAAGAGCGAATATGGTCGGCAATCACGCGCAGCGATTTGTTATCAAGGTCTTTGACCTTTAACAGATCTGCGGTTGATTTAATGAGGTGTTGGAACAGGTCGATTTCGTAGTTGCTGTGAACGCCTTGCAAGATTGCTGCGATACGTTCAAGACCCATGCCGGTATCAACTGATGGCTTAGGTAGTGGTTCCATGGTGCCGTCTTTGTGGCGGTTGAACTGCATGAATACCAGGTTCCAAATTTCGATAAAGCGATCACCGTCTTCTTCAGGCGTTCCCGGAGGGCCACCCCAGATATCTTCACCGTGATCATAGAAGACTTCAGTACAAGGTCCACAAGGGCCTGTGTCGCCCATTGCCCAGAAGTTATCGGAAGCGTAACGCTCGCCTTTGTTGTCGCCAATACGGCTGATGCGATCTGCTGGGAAGCCAATATCATTAACCCAGATATCAAAGGCTTCATCGTCTTCTTCGTAAACGGTTACCCAAAGCTTTTCTTTTGGCAGCTTGAACTCTTCAGTCAGTAGTTCCCAGCAATAGGCAATGGCTTCTTTCTTGAAGTAATCGCCGAAGCTGAAGTTACCGAGCATTTCAAAGAAGGTGTGGTGACGTGCGGTATAACCCACATTTTCCAAATCGTTATGTTTACCACCGGCGCGGACGCAACGCTGCGACGAGGTTGCGCGGGTGTAACTACGCTTATCAATGCCTAAGAAGCAGTCTTTGAATTGCACCATGCCTGCATTGGTGAAAAGTAATGTAGGGTCATTGGCTGGAATCAATGGGCTACTGTCTACGATCTGATGTCCCTTATCCTCAAAGAACTTTAGAAAAGCGTTACGAATTTGGTTAGTTGTCATACTCACGGTGATAACCTATTACCTTATTTAATACTTTAATTTATTTTCTTAACTATTTGAAAGTTAAGCTATTCATCATCCTCGATTGAGGTGCGAGATAAAATTCGGTTGATTGTATCAAAATCAAAACCGCGGTACTGCATGAAACGCGCCTGCTTGGCCCTAAGTTTCAAGTCATTACCGGGCAGTTGATTATATTTCTTTTGCCAGATTGATAAAGCGGTTTTATACCAATCTATGTCCATTTCTTCGAATAACAAGCTTATCCGATGCTCATCAATGCCTTTTTGCTTGAGTTCCTGTTGAATTCGCATAGGGCCATAGCCGGACTCAGAACGAACCCGGAGAAAACTTTGCGCAAAACGTTCATCGCTTTGCAGATTGCGCTCAGCCAGTCGATCAAGGTAAGCCTCGACCTCCTCGCCTTCAAAGCCACGAACTTTCAGCTTATCCAAAAGCTCACGCCGGGAATGTTCCCGGCGTGCTAGTAAGTCCATCGCGATAATCTTGTAATCGCGTTTAGGCTTTTCTTTCTTCATTAAGCAAGATTAGTCTTATTAAGCTTCAACTTCCTGCTCATCTTCATCAGAAGCGCTTGAAGCTGTTACCAACAACTCGCTACGAAGCTTGCCTTCAATCTCTTCTTTTATCTGAGGGTTGTCTTTCAGGAACTGAATGACGTTCTGTTTACCCTGACCGATCTTGTCACCATTGTACGAATACCAGGCGCCAGCTTTTTCGACCAGGTCATACTTAACACCCCAATCCAGGATTTCACCTTCAAGCGAAGAGCCTTCGCCATAAAGAATCTGGAACTCAGCCTGTTTGAATGGGGGTGCAACTTTGTTCTTAACAACTTTGACGCGAGTTTCGTTACCCACGATTTCGTCGCCTTGCTTGATTTGGCCGATACGACGGATATCTAAACGAACCGATGCGTAGAACTTCAAAGCGTTACCACCGGTAGTAGTTTCAGGCGAACCGAACATCACACCAATCTTCATACGGATTTGGTTAATAAACACACAAAGTGTATTCGAGCGTTTAATGTTAGCGGTTAATTTACGTAATGCCTGTGACATCAAACGAGCTTGCAAGCCCATGTGTGAATCACCCATCTCGCCTTCAATTTCAGCTTTTGGCGTCAAGGCAGCTACCGAGTCAACAACCACGATATCAACGGCACCCGAACGAACCAGCATGTCAGTAATTTCCAATGCCTGTTCACCAGTATCCGGCTGAGAGACGATCAACTCGTCAAGATTAACGCCCAATTTCTCGGCATAGATAGGGTCTAACGCGTGCTCGGCATCAACGAAAGCTGCAGTACCGCCATTTTTCTGACAGTTAGCAATGGCCTGTAGTGCCAAGGTTGTTTTACCTGAAGACTCTGGGCCATAAATCTCAACGATACGACCTTTTGGTAAACCACCGATACCCAATGCGATATCGAGTCCTAAAGAACCCGTTGAAATCGTTTCAATACCTTTAGCAGCGCTGCCATCACCCAAGCGCATAATTGAGCCTTTACCGAATTGGCGTTCAATCTGTGTTAAAGCCGCACCAAGGGCTTTCTTTTTGTTGTCATCCATCTACGGATACCTACCTAATCGTTTTAAAAGTTAAAATTCGCTTCGAAAATAAAGCCCCGATTATTCCACAATCACACTCGAAAAGTAACCTGTGATCACTGACAACTCATAGAGAAATCAGCTTTTGCCTACTGGAGCTATTTCCTACTTAACCAGCTTACAAGCATACTGCCTAACACGTCATTTAATGTCGCAGTACGAATTTCTGAACGAGAACCTGATAACTGCAGCAATCGAGAGTAGATGGCATTGCCATCAAACAAGCCAATCCAGACCGTGCCCACCGGCTTATCCGGTGTACCACCATCAGGCCCAGCAATACCACTTACGGAAACTGAAATACGGTTTTCTCCCCCGGATGCAATATAAGCACCACGCGCCATAGCTTCGACAACCTGCTGCGAGACGGCACCATATTTATCAATAATATGAGCGGGAACACCGAGCATATCCTGCTTGGCCTGATTGGAGTAAGTGACAAAACCGCGATCAAACCATTGAGAGCTTCCCGGAAGTTCGGTGCAAGTCGCTGCAATTAAGCCACCTGTACATGACTCTGCTGTAACTAATAGAAGGTTTTTATCTATCAGTAAGTTAGCTACAGTTTTTACTAAATCACTTGAATGCTCTGTCATAGGCTTTTTATCGTTTTGGGGCAAGCTTGGCCTACCTCTTTATCCTCAGATCCGTTAAGCTATGCGAAAGTTTATATCCTACAAGTTTTAAATAACAATAGACATATTTTATGGGCATGACAGAACAAGAAATTACCCCACAAGCACTCGACCAACACACGCCCATGATGCGCCAATACTGGCAACTCAAACAGAATCATATGGATTACCTGCTGTTTTACCGCATGGGTGATTTTTATGAGCTGTTTTACGACGATGCCAAACGGGCAGCAGAACTTCTTGATATCACACTGACCAAACGAGGCAGCTCAGCCGGCGAACCGATACCAATGGCTGGTGTGCCCTTTCATGCTGTTGACTCTTATTTAGCGCGCATCGTAAAGCTTGGCGAGTCAGTGGCAATTTGCGAACAGATTGGCGACCCTGCGACGAGCAAAGGGCCCGTTGAGCGCAAAGTCGTCCGCATTGTCACGCCCGGTACGCTGTATGACGAAAACCTGCTGGATGCTCTGTCCGATAAACTGCTTGCAGCAGCTTATAAGAAACGTGATCACTATGGGTTAGCCTGTCTTGATATGGCCAGTGGCCGTTTCTGGTTATCTGAGTTTGATAACAAAAATGCTTTTCAGGCGGAATTATTTCGCATCAAACCTGCTGAATTAATATTGGCTGACAACCAGCAGGAGCTGACCCAAGGCTTGAGTACCGCAGTAAAATGGCAACCAGACTGGGCTTTTGACTTTGAACAGAACAGAGACAAGCTGTTAAATCATTTTGCCGTGCAAAGCCTGGCTTCTTTTGGTTGTGATGATTATGAACTGGCGATTTGCGCAGCTGGAGCCGTGCTTGATTACGCTAAAACAACACAGCTAAACAACCTGCCGCATATTCGTTTACTACAGAAATTAGAACACAGCGACCAACTGGTGCTGGATCCTGCTACTCGCCGAAATCTCGAACTGACTGAGAACATTCAGAGCGGCCAAAGCAATACGCTGTTTGAGGTTATGAATTCGACGCAAACGGTTATGGGTGCGCGCTTGTTGAAACGCTGGCTGCACACACCACTTCGCAACCATGCCAATGTGCAAAAGCGTCTGGATAGTGTCGAAAACCTGATTCATGACCATGCCTTCCTATCCATCCAGCCGATTCTGGCCGAAGTTGCCGATATTGAACGCATTGTCACCCGTATCGCTTTAGCCAGCGCCAACCCGCGTGACTTGAAACGTTTGCAACAGGGATTGACTCAGTCCTCTTTATTGCTTGAGGAACTGAATCAGCTCAATATCTCATTGGATCAGGCACAGTACATCGAACCACTACCCAATATTCAGCAACTTCTGGAGCGCGCCCTGGTTGAGCAGCCTCCAATGGTCATCCGCGATGGCGGCGTCATTGCTGAAGGTTATGATACTGAACTGGATGAGTTACGTTCGCTGGCCGATGATGCCAACGAGTTTATGCTGTCCCTAGAGCAACGTGAGAAAGAAGAGTCAGGCATCAATACTCTAAAGGTCGGCTATAACAAGGTGCATGGCTTCTATATCGAAATCTCGCGTGCGCAGAGTCACCAGACACCAGCACATTATATTCGTCGCCAGACATTAAAGAATGCCGAGCGATTTATCACACCTGAACTTAAAGAGTACGAAGAAAAGGTTTTAACCAGCAAGACTCGCGCATTAGCGCTCGAAAAACGACTGTATGATGAGTTAATTCAGGAACTGCAAAAGCACGTAGCAGAAATTCAATCCACCGCCAGTGCGATTGCTGAAATCGATGTGCTGGCCTGCTTTGCCGAGCGAGCCACCAACCTTGGCTTTAACCGTCCGACTCTAAGCAATAATGATGGACTGAACATTAAACAAGGCCGCCATCCTGTGGTTGAATTCCACAGCAAAGAACCATTTATTCCGAATGATTTAAGCATCAATAATCAGGAACGCTCACTGATTATTACCGGCCCGAACATGGGCGGTAAATCGACCTATATGCGACAAACGGCACTCATCACATTGCTCGCTTATGTGGGTTCTTATGTTCCAGCTGATACTGCGGAAATTGGCCCAATCGATCGCATATTTACCCGTATTGGTGCTTCCGATGATCTGGCCAGTGGTCGCTCAACCTTTATGGTGGAAATGTCCGAAACGGCTAATATTCTCAATAATGCCACCAGCAACAGTTTAATCCTGCTCGACGAAATTGGTCGCGGAACCAGCACTTTTGATGGTTTGGCATTGGCATCGGCTACCATTCAGTATATCCATGAGAAGTTACAGTCCTACACCCTCTTCGCCACCCATTACTTTGAGCTTACACAGCAGGCAGAACAATGGGATGCCATGGTTAATCTTCATTTCTCAGCAACCGAACATAAAGATGGCGGGCAGGAAAAACTGATATTCTCACACCAGATTCAGGCAGGCCCAGCTAATCAAAGTTATGGTATTCAAGTGGCGCAACTCGCAGGTTTACCCAAAACCGTTATCCAACAGGCACGCCTTCTGTTACAACATTTTGAACAGCATGGGACTCATGAAACCGAGTTGCCTCATATTGATCTGGAACTTATCGAGTCAGCACAATCAAATCCAGAGCTTGAAGCGATGGCGGAATTAGTGAAATCGGCTAACCTTGATGAGATGACGCCACGCGAGGCGCTTGAACTATTGTATAAGCTGAAAGAATCGCTACAATAACGGGCAGTTAGCTTGCCGTGAAAAATAGCTAGGAGACTTTAATGGCATTCGTCGTAACTGATAACTGTATTCAATGTAAATATACTGACTGCGTAGAAGTCTGCCCGGTAGACTGTTTCTACGAAGGACCAAACTTCCTGGTCATTAATCCAGACGAATGCATTGATTGTGCTTTGTGCGAACCTGAGTGTCCTGCCGAAGCAATCTTCGAAGAAGACGATATTCCAGCCGGCATGGAACACTTCATCGAATTAAATGCAGAGCTTTCAGAAGAATGGCCAAACATCACCGAAAAGAAAGATCCTCTTCCTGATGCCGAAGAATGGGATGGTAAGCCGAATAAACTGGAGCATTTGCAAAGATAAAAAAAAGCCCTCGATTGAGGGCTTTTTTATACGTACTAACAACTCATCTTATAGCTCAAAATCCACTGATTTGGTAAATGGCTTAACGCCAATTTCCTCGTAAATTTCATCTGGCTTATAAAGGTTTTGGCCTTTGATAACCAAGGCTACCTGACGAATATCATTCATATCTTCCAATGGATTACCGTCAATAAAAACCAAGTCTGCTTGTTTTCCTTCTTCGATGGAGCCAACATTTTCCTCATTGCCAACTACTTCAGCGGAGGTGATAGTCGCTAGCTTCAGTACGTCGGCATTGGAGATGCCACCCTGCGAGTATAAAATCAATTCACGGTGCAATGTAAACCCTGCAATGCTGTCAGTTCCTGGAACAACTGTTACACCTGAATCATGCAGCTTTTTGACCATGGCGACCATGGCATCAGCTGATTTATTATAGGCATCACGTTCTTCAGGTTTGATGTCCATCCAGGCTTTTTTGAAGTTCCTGGCAACGGTTACCGGTAGATGCTCATAAATTGCTGCATTTTCCGGGTCTACCTTGCCCGCTTCAGCTAATAACAAACTTCTAAATACAGATACCGTTGGATCAATTACAGTGCCCTTTTCTTTGAGTAGCGCCATGAAGTCGTTAACTTCTTTGCTGTTCAAATCAAGCTCATGCGCTTTTTCACCAGGGATAGTGAATCGTAGACGCTGACGAGTATCAATGTTCTTACCCAGGAAATTCAGGAAGATCATATTGATATGCTGGATTTCATCGAAGCCCGCATTGATGGCTTCTTCGGCAGTCATGAAGGCTGGAATATGACCACTCAATTTTAAGCCTTTACTGTGAATATGTTCAGCAAGTGGCTTAATCCACTCTGGCTCCATTGAGCTGTAGGTTTTAATTTGTGGGTAACCGTTTTCAGCGTACCAATCCACAGCAGCCTTAGCGCTTTCTAATGAATCTACAGTCTTACCCATTTTCATGGCGTAAGGGCTTTCACGATCCATAAAGCCTGAACGATACACATCACTGCCCATGATTTCATTGTTTTCACTCATGCGCTCAATATCGACGATATTGTCGTGAGTGTTACCCATATCGCGAACGTTGGTCACGCCAGCAGGCATATTCAATAGACCGTCACTTTTGCTCAGGTGACCATGCATGTCCCACAAGCCAGGAATTAATGTTTTACCGTTTGCATCCACTTCTGTGTAGTCGCCCGCGGGGATGTCAGAAGCAATTTTTGAGATACGACCATCTTCGACTAAAATCGACTGGCCTTCGACAAGCTTGCCAGTAATGACATCCACATAATTGGCGTTAGTAACAAGAATTGGTTTTTCAGAAGTATGAATCAGTTTGTCCGCTAAATCTTTGAGGTATTGGTTATCAGCTTTCTTCTGGATTTCCTGAAGTTGCTCCAGGTGTTCACGGCCCCACCCTTCGGGAATAACACCAAACCAACCGCCGCCATCAGTGGCGAAGAAATTGTAATCATCGTCATACCAGGCGAAATCTGGCGAGAAGCCAAAGCCAGTAATACCGATAAGATGAACCGTTTTCTTTTCCGTGCCATTATCCAGTGTCACAGAATCAAGCTTGATCATGCCCGCCTGACCACTTGGCAATAAATCAACTTTGCCTGTTTCTGAGTTACTTATTGCTTTTAATAAAGCACTGTTAGCAACCCCTGTGCCATCCATCGCGACATAAAACTTTTTGCCTTCGACTTTTTCTTCGCCCTGTTCATTGGTGCTTTGCCATTGGGCGATACTGCCTTTTTGATTAAAAGACTCATCAATGGGCGCGCCGAACGCAGAAACCCCTTTGACTGTTTGACTGGTAATGTAACCCTGTTCATCAACAGTAATCACTTCCTGCATTTTCACGACACGGTTATTCCAGCCAAGCTCCATATCGCTACTGTAGACATTGCCAGACTGCTCAACTGACAACGAGCCGGCCTGATCTTCTTTATTGTAGATATTGTACTTAGTGAACTGAGTGACAGCGTCTTGTTGAGTATTCTGTGAAGTGTTGTTTGATGAATTATCTGTCTGGCTTACCTGAGCGACCTGCTCTGAGGTTTGTTCGTTCTTTTGCTCATCACAGGCTAAAAGTTGGCTGACCAGCAATGTTACTGCCGCTACTTTAAAAATCGTTTTGCTACTCATGAAAGTCCCCATTGGATTTATTGTGTCATAAGAGCTTATAGGCGCCCCGATACGGTGTCTACAAGGAGCTCATAAGAAAATGTAAAAAGTTGTGCATAAAAAAGTCCCAAGCCACATACTGTCAACCTGGGACTGGGGAGAGTCGAACTCTTACTGAATCAGCTGATACTTCTCGTAATCAGCAAAGGCATTCACAAATGAGTCTTCTTTGGCCTCAATTTGTTTAACCAAATCACACAAGGCATCAGCCTTTTGCTCAATGATTTTAGCCTTGGCTTCATATTTTGATTCCATTTCCTGACCAAACTTTTCCATTCGCTCTTCAAAAGCCTTAACCTTTTCTTCATTGCCGCTCATCGCCGCCGCGACCATGGTTGGAATGTTTACCTGTACGAACTCAGTGACACTTTCCTCCATCAACGCTTCAAACTCCTTTTCAAACTCAGCACCGGCTAGATAATCACCAATGGCTTCCGGGCGTAGATGTGAGTCACTAATGTGCTTTTTCAATTCAGCGGCGATCGTGTCGACTCGAGCAATAATTTCTTCCGCTTTTGCTGGATTATGCTCCAATAAAACACTGGTCACATCACGAACTGCATCCAACGCTAATAATGAAGCGTCTTCCGCAATTTCACTGGCGGCGGGCAGTAGTTCACGAACTTGCTCAGCATACTCATGCAACAGCTGAACCTGCTTTGCCGTTAATCTCTGAGCTTTGCCATCCAATGACAATGAATTGCTGTCTTTAATAACTACAGATTCTTGATTGTTCTTAGTAAAAACAATCTCGTTACCATTCAAGTTAACGTCATAAGCCATGTCCACATCACATGTCTGGCTGTTTGCATTTGCTACACCCGCACCTGTCGCCATTAAAACAGCAATGGCTAACGTTTTTATTTTATAGTTCATAGAATTTCCTCCGTTTATTAATAGCCATTATTTCTGACTACACATTTAAGATGCGCCTTATCTGGCAAAAGGTTTAGTCTTTGTTTGTTTAGAACCTGCACATTGCGTAACAAAGTATTGCAATAAGGGCTTATAGAAATGATTTGAAAACTGTCAGGGACTTAAGTTTGATTTAGAAGAAAACAAAGGAAGAGCTGATAAGGCTAAGGTATAGCCTTATCAGAGAGCGTTTTGAAGGGTTAGACGCCCATATTGCTTAAACTGTTTGAAATACGGCGCACTAAACCGGCCAAAGAAGGATGCTCCTGCTCAAACTCAACCAAGCGGTCCTGGAAGCGCTCGAGTAGAAACTCATCTGGTGATTCGCGGCTATCCTGCAAAAATAGCTTGGATTCAATCACAAACTCTAATCGGGTCAACGCAGCCTCTTCTTTATCAGACAACTGACTATCGGTATCCAGAGCCTGAATTAGCTTTTCGGCCAATATGAGGATATCGCTCTGGTTTTGGTTGGAATCAGGCATAATCGCTCCTTTTGAAACATTCTTTTACTGATTGTAAGTCAAAGATACACAAAATCCGTTGGTCTTGATAGTTGCATCCCTTATAATCTGCCACGGTACTACAACAAAGAGAAGGATACACATGAAAAAATTATTAATTGTTATCGTAATTGCACTTGCAGTTGCAGCGGGAATCTACTTCTACAAAGGGGGCAGCGCTACTGTAGCGGCCAAGGATAATTCTGTTCTTGCCTACGTTCCAGCCGACACCGTTTTGTTCACAGGTAGTGTTACACCTATCAGCTTCGAAGAAGCTATGGCTATGAGCCACAAACTTGGTCTTGATCCATCAACTTTTGTTGATATGCAAGATGACGCTTTCGAACTAGGTCCAGACTCTCCTGATGCAGCACGCATAGGACTTGGTCTATATGCAAAATACATGCAGTCTTTTGCTGATAAGACTACCGTTAAAACTCTTGGTATTACAGAAGCACCTAATGCAGCTTTCTACATGGTTGGCGCTTTACCTGTAATGCGTTTAGAGCTAGATGGCACAGATACTTTTGCTAAGCTAATCGAACAAATCGAAACTGAGCAAAACGTAAAAGCCGATGTTAAAAATATGGATGGCGTTGAGTTTCGCGAATACGCGTTCTCTAAAGACACTTCTGTACCATATTCTCTAGTAATCAGTTCTCACGACAACCAAGCTGTTGTTACTGTGAACACACCTCTAGCTGACGACAAAGACATCAAAGTTGCATTAAACAAGCCAGCTGAAAGCATCGCTGATACTGGTCGTTTGACTACTATGATGTCTGAGCATGGTTACATGGGACACTCTTTGTTCTTCATTGATAACCTTGCCATCATGAAAGGTGTTACAAACCCACAAGCTAACAGCTTTGGTGTAATGTTAGACGAGTTGCTAATTGCTAATGGTGCTCAAGGCGCTTTAGCTGATATGCAAACTCCTGCATGTGCTTCAGAGTTCACAGCATTGACAGCCAACTGGCCTACTATGTCTGGCGGTTACACTGAGTTCAGTGCTAACGAAGCTAACTTCAAGTTTATGCTTGAAGGCGCTAACGCTGACTTATTGAAGAGCCTACAAGGTTTACGTGGTCACTTGTCAGAAAACTTGAACAATGATGATTATGTAATGAGCTTTGGTCTAGGTTTCGACATGGACCAGATGGTTCCAGTTATCACTGATGTATGGCAGCGTTTGACGGAAACTCCTTATGAGTGCCCTCCTTTGGCTGAAATGCAAGCTGGTCTTAAGCAACAAAACCCAATGATGCTTGGTATGATGACCGGTATGGTTGCTGGCATCAAAGGTATTGGCTTCGGTGTTGTTGAGATGGATATGGCTGGCCTTGAGCAAGCTTCTTCTAACCCAATGGCAGTTGCAGATAGCATGCAAATGATTGTGACTGTTAGTGCACAAAAACCTAAGGACCTGCTAATGACTTTAAGTTCATTTGCTCCTCAGTTTGCACAAATGGACATTAAAGACGGTGGCGACGCTGTATCATTGCAAGACCAAATGGGCATGCCAGCAAGCATTGCGCTACGTGGTCATGATTTGGTGATGTTGGTTGGTACCGATGCTCTATCACAATTACCAAGCATCAAGTCAAACAAAGATATCTCAAGCAATGGTCTATTCAGCATGAGCATGAATTTTGGTAAATACATGGAGCTTATCACTTCAGTGATGAATGACATGGAAACTGATTCTCAAATGGCTGAAGACCAGAAAGCCATGTTTGAAAAGCTTAAAGAAGTTGACGGTACTATCAAAGGAACACTTGATATTACTGACGAAGGTGTCGTTTCAGAGACCAGCTTCAAAGCAAAATAATCTAATTATTATTAGATTCAATCAAGCCCGGTTCAGCCGGGCTTTTTTGTGTCTGAGACATATTCCCCTGCATATTTAGTGTTCAAAAATTGATCTATGTCATGAGCCTGCTCATTAAATAAGGTTACTCTAATATAAATGAAATCTTGATTCGTAATCATGAATCAGGCTGCCAAAAGGAGTAGCGTATGAAGAAAATTATAGTACTAGGCGCAGGTATTGGTGGTATCCCAATGGCTTATGAGCTGAGGGACGAGCTCAAAGAACAAGCTGAGATTACCGTTGTTAGCGACCTGCCCTATTTTGAATTCACTCCATCCAACCCGTGGGTCGCTGTTAACTGGCGAAAAAAAGAACAAATCCGCGTGGAGCTTGCCGAGGTCTTCGCTAAGCGAAAAATTAATTTTGTTCATTCTGCGGCAAAAAAAGTTAAGCCCGAAAGTAACCAGGTTGAACTGGATAATGGTGAAACTCTCGAATATGACTATTTGGTCATTGCCACAGGGCCTGCACTTGCTTTCGATGATGTTAAAGGTTTAGGTCCGGAACACTTCACGCACTCCATCTGTAAAACAGATCACGCAGACAGCACACGCGTACATTGGGAAAAGTTTGTCGAGAACCCTGGTCCTATTGTGGTGGGTGCAGTGCAAGGCGCTTCTTGTTTTGGTCCTGCTTACGAATATGCGCTAATCCTCGACACTGATCTTCGTAAACGAAAAATTCGCGACCAGGTACCAATTACTTTTGTCACCTCAGAACCTTATATTGGTCACTTGGGACTGGACGGAGTTGGTGATACCAAAAGTCTTCTGGAGTCAAAACTTCGCGATGCCAATATAAATTGGATAACTAACGCCACAGTTGATGAAATCACAGCTGATGAAATTCATGTAACCGAACACTTCCGCGACGGACAGACTATTAAGCATGATCCACTAAAGTTCAAGCATTCAATGTTACTTCCATCATTCCGTGGCATTGATGCTGTATTTGGAATTGAAGGATTAACTAATCCCAAAGGGTTCATTCTGACCGATGAGTATCAAAGAAACCCAACCTTCAAAAACGTATTTGCAGTAGGTGTTTGTGTGGCCATTCCGCCAATCGGCAAGACACCTGTTCCCGTTGGTGTTCCAAAAACTGGCTACATGATTGAATCCATGGTTACGGCTACCGTACATAATATTAAGGCATTGATAGAAGACAAAGAACCTGACACAAAGCCTAGTTTGAATGCACTATGCCTTGCAGATTTTGGTGATGGTGGCGTAGCCTTTATTGCCAAGCCACAAATACCACCACGCAATTTGAACTGGTCCGGTAGTGGCAAATGGGTTCATTACGCCAAAGTGTTGTTTGAGAAATATTTCTTGCACAAAGTTAGACGCGGAACGTCAGAGCCGTTCTGGGAAAAATTCATTATGGATATGATTGGTGTTAAGAAGTTGAAGAAATAAGAAATAAAAAAGGGCGACAAAACAGTCGCCCTTTTTATATGAATCAAAAACAAACTAAGCCGCTTTGATTTGCTTAGCTTTCAATGCCTGTTCAAGGTCGCCAATAATATCATCAACATGCTCAAGCCCCACAGAAATACGAATGAGCGTTTCGCTGATACCGGCAGCAGCTCGCTCCTCTGGGGTATAAGGAGAATGGGTCATTGATGCTGGGTGTTGAATCAAGGTTTCTGCATCACCAAGGCTTACTGCAATTCGACACATTTTTAGGCTATTCATAAAACGCACGGCATCATCAAAACCACCTTTCACTTCAAAGGCAATAACCCCGCCCGCTCTTTTCATTTGCTTGCCAATCAGGTGATGAGCTGGATGGCTTTTAAGACCTGGATAATAAACCTGCTCGATCTGATCGTTGGCCTCCAAAAATTCAGCAACCTTTTCTGCATTATCACAATGGCGTTCAACACGAACAGAAAGTGTTTTTAAGCCACGTAGAATTAACCAGGCGTCGTTAGGACTCATGACCGCGCCCATATCTTTAAGCGTCGTCATTTTAATATTTTCAATCTGTTCAGCGCTGCCACAAGTAATACCGGCAACAACATCACCATGACCATTCAAATATTTGGTGGCGCTATGGATAATCAAGTCCATACCGTAATCGCTAGGTTGCTGTAACACTGGTGACATAAAGGTATTATCAAGAATAGTCAGCAAGTTATGTCTTTTGGCGATATCAGAAATCGCCTGCATATCTGCACAAACCAGGTTCGGGTTGATGGGTGTTTCAAAATAGATAAGTTTGGTGTTTTCTTTTATTGCTGCTTCAACTTCAATTGGTTTTGTAATATCCACAAAAGTTGCTTCAATACCCAAATCTTTTAACTTGTGATTGATTAAAGCAAATGTGCATCCGTACAAAGCTGCAGAAGCAACCAGATGATCACCTGCTTTTAAATTCGCCAGTAGAGTAGCCGAAACAGCACCCATACCAGAACCAAAAGCGGCTGCGTCTTCAGTGTTTTCCAAAGCCGCCATTTTCTGTTCAAGTTCGCGCACCGTTGGATTACCTAAGCGACTATAGATATACCCCTGTTCTTCACCAGCAAAGCGATTTGCACCCTGCTCTACATTGTCGAAGACAAAAGTAGAAGTTTGGTGGATAGGAGTGGCTAAAGATCCAAAACTGGGATCACCAATTCGGCCAGAATGGATTGCTTTAGTTTCAATATTGGAAAACTTACCTGAACTCATACGACTCTCGCTCTTAACTTAATCAATCATTAATCGTCAAGAATATTGATAGCCATCGTGGCTTTCACCTCCTTCAATACCAGAGTGGTATGAACTTTGGCGACTCCTTCCAGTGGAATCATCTTCTTTGAAATAAAGTGCTCAAGGGACTGGGTATTTTTAACCGCAACCTTAAGCACATAATCATATTCACCGGTCACATTATGGCACTCTAAGACCTCTGGCCAGGACGTCACCTTATCTAAAATATTCTGGATCTGCTCATAACGATGAAGCTGCAGGCTAAACTCCACAAAACATAAGTTGTCGTAACCCACTTTCTGCCTATCGACCAAAGCAACGTAGCGAGCAATAACACCCTTCTGTTCCAATCGCTTCACACGGGCATGTACCGCAGGAGGAGACAGATGGACCTGCTTGGCAAGCTCGGCATTGGTCAAACGACCGTCGTTTTGTAGTATCTGCAAGATCTTTTGATCCACAGAATCCAATTCAATTTCTGGTGAATATGCTACCATTATAAGCACCCCTTTCTGAATGATATTCAGCATACTAGCAGAAATAACGAATACTAATAATAAATAGACGGTTTTTATTTTATTTAATTAGATTTACTTAAGCGTAACCATAGCCAATATGAATAATCTTCAGTTCAAAACTTCTGGTCTGACAAGAAACCCGCTACACTGACAGACATAAATCCATAAAATCGATAATAATGAAGCAGTTAGTCATCCTAATTCATGGCATGGGTCGTACCCGATTCTCCATGCGTTCATTGGAAAAGTACTTTAAAGATGAGGGTTACCAGGTAATCAATGAGTCTTACGACTCACGAAGCAAGAAGATAGAAACTATTGCTGTTGAGCATATCGGTCAGTTACTGAGCTCTATTGATAGTGACGAATACGAAGCCATCCACTTTGTTACTCACTCACTGGGCGGGATTATGCTCCGCTACTACCTGAGCCACCACTCAATAAATAAACTTGGTCGTATCGTCATGATCGCTCCGCCCAATCAGGGCAGCGAAGTGGCTGAACTCTACAAAGACAAGCTGTGGTACAAATTAGCCACCGGTAAACCCGGCCAGCAACTGTATATCAACAACAACCCACTGTTCGAGCAGCTAAAGCCAGTTTCAGCAGATGTTGGAATAATGATAGGTACCAAATCCTCCGACCCATGGTTCAATCATGCTTTTGCCGGACCTAATGACGGCAAAGTCTCCGTTGAAAGCGCACGACTGCCAGAAATGAAAGATTTCATAACCGTCGATCACGGTCACACCTTCATTATGAACAATAGAAAAGTACAACAACAGATAGCACACTTCTTGCAACATGGAATTTTTGAGCAATAATTTGAATATACACCCACAAAAAAGCCCGCACATAGCGGGCTTTTTGTTTATCCAATTCTGATATTTCAATATTAACTCTCAGAGCTATCAGAACCGTTTTCTAGCTTCTCTTCATGCTTTAGGTCATAAGGAGGAGGATTACCACCCTTACCTTTCAGGTAATGATCCATCCAGCGCATTAGACGCATTGAGTAATCAAGTTGCGCGGCTGCCTTACGGTTACCATGACCTTCACCTGGGTAAAGGACCAATCGCACAGGCGCATTACCCAATGTTTTGAGGTAACGATACATTTCCATTGACTGCGACGGGTGTACGCGAGTATCAGCTTCACCATGCATGATCAACAACGGCGTTTTACCTTTTGGAGCATGATAAATCGGGCTGGTTTCCAACATCCACTGATAATCATCCCAAGGCCATGCGCGCGCGTGAACGGCCTGCATTTCATTAGGAATATCTGTAGTACCAAACTTAGAAAGCTGATTCGAAATACCAACAAACATCACGCCTGCTGCATAGTGTTCAGACAATGCAGTTGATGACCATGCAGTAGCATAACCACCGTAAGAACCGCCGGTAATGCCTACTTTATCAGTATCAACCACGCCGTCTTTTACTAGTGCCAGTTTGCCGTCCAAAATGTCAGTGAACTCAGGATCGGCATAGCCATGTTGATCGAGGCGCGCAAACTCGTCACCACGACCTGTGCTACCACGGTAATTAGGGAAGAATGAGAAATATCCTTGAGCTGAAGCATATTGTGCAGGATCACCATAGTTGGTTTTCCAGCCGTTGGATTCATGCGCTTCCGGGCCACCATGAATGAAGGCAATCATTGGGTAACGCTTGCCTTTCTTGTAGTTCAATGGATAAACCAGAACACCTTGAATTTTCAGACCATCACGCGCTTCATACTCATAAGCCACCTGTTTACCAAGCGCTTTATCTGCTAACCATGGGTTGCTGTTTGTTAGACGCTCAAAGCCCTTTGCATTAAATGCATAAACTTCGCGTGGATGAGAAGCTGTATCAGTCATGGCATAAATATCGCCGGTGCTAGATACGCTTAAACGACTGTGGATACCGTTGCCATAATCGACCACTGGGCGGTCAGCGATTTTGCGGTTAATGGCGGCTTTTACGATACGGCTTTCAACACCCTGATGCTCAATGTAAATGACATCATCACCGCTCCAAGCTAGATCCATAACGTGGCTGGTCAAATTAGCAACACGCTTATAAATGGTTTCATCATTAACATTTGCGACGTATAGAGCACCATCAGTAGGATCGTTGTAATCATTGGCACCAAGGAAAGCAATCTGCTTACCATCGGTTGACCATACAGCTTTACCCTGCTTACCTTCGGTTTTAAAGCTGGCAACGATATCGCCATCCAAATCAACAACTTTTAATGACTTCTTCATGTAGATGTCGTCAATCAAAGAGGTTGGTGACGTTTGAATCATCAATTGATCATTTACCGGCGAGAAGGCTACTGATAAAACGTGGTCTTTGATGTCCAGCTTTTGTGGTTTTTGAGAGTCTTCCTGCGAAGCTAACTCATACAACCAGGCATGAGTCATTTTAATGTCTTCTTCATAAACCTTCGCTTTAAAACCTTTTTTATCCAGCTTCTCTAAATGTTTAGGGTCTTCCTCTTTAGCAAGGAATACCAGTTTCGAGCCATCATGACTGATAGTGTAAGCACCAATATCGGTTTCAAAACTTAAAACCTGCTGTGACTCACCACCATCAACCGGAATTTTGTACAGTGAGTTGTATTTATCTTGGCCACGCTTGGCAGTGTAATAGATAGTCGAGCTATCATGCGCCCACTGAACACCACCAATGTTGACGTTACCTGTGATGAATGGACGAGCTTCGCCACCCTTCTTCATGACAAACAATTGGTTCCACGCTGTGCCATCTTCATCAACATAAGGCGTACGTGGTTTCGACTGTGTAAATGCAATGTATTCACCATTAGGCGATACATCAATTGAAGTAACGGACTGTAACTTTGAAATATCTTCCAAAGTCATGCCGTCATCTTTTGCCATCAAGCCTGTAGAGGCCAGAAGCAAACTCAAAGAAATCAATAACTTTTTCATTGGTCCCCTTACGAACGTATCAATTAAGCCAAAAAATAAAGTGTTTAAAAATTACAAAGCGGACAGCATATAAAAAATCTAACCCTAGTGCCAGCCTAGATATTTATGAGCTTTGTAAAGATATTTAATGCAGAAATGCTTTGTTACATTTAGAAAATTGCCAGATCTGGCGGCTTTGTTAAAGTGGAGGCTGTGGAATTAGTATTAACTACCCCTTAGTGCTAAATCCCGCATCTCAAAATACCTCCTTCTCATTTTGAGACGCAACTTTTGCCCGCCTATTTTAGGCGGGCTTTTTTATGGCTGCTGTATTCTCAAGCTGGCTTTAAATATTGGTTTGAATATAGCCTCGATCTCGGACTGACTGAATGTCGGTTTATATTCCTGATATAAACGCTCAATGATGGCCTGTTCTCTTGTAGGGTCATAATCGGTCATACCCAGCTGTTTTTTCTCGTCACTGAGCCTGAGAACCAGCTGTGCCCGTTTTTCAACCAGTGCCATTAATTGCCTATCAAGCTCATCAATGTCTGAGCGTAAGTTCTGTATTATCTCTGAATTCACCGTATGTACACCCTATTGATTAAAAACCATGGCTTAAGTATGGGTAAGTGGCGCCTATTATAGTAGAATTGCGGCCAAAGTTGTTAAAAGCCTTTTCGGCTTGTTTGAACCATTATGACAGAGCGTAAAGACACCATTTTCGCAGAGCCGCAGGATATCAAGAAATTTGAGTTTGACCAGAAAGTGGTCGAAGTGTTTCCAGATATGATAAAGCGCTCAGTGCCAGGCTACACAACCATCATTCAGGGCATTGCTGAAATTGCTCAGCGCTTTGTCCAGCCCAATAGCACCATTTACGATTTAGGCTGCTCGCTGGGCGCCGCATCTTTGGCTATCCGCCAGACAGTTGATCGCTCAGACTGCAAGATTATTGCAGTCGATAATTCTCCTGCAATGATTGATCGCTGTCAGATGATCCAATCCAGTTATAACTTTTCTATGCCGATTGAAGTCATGGAAGCGGACATCAATGAGCTTGAAATGTCATCAGCCAGCATGGTTATTCTGAACTTTACACTACAGTTTTTGCCCCGAGGCCATAGACAGGAATTGGTAAACCGCATTTATGATGCTCTACTTCCTGGCGGCTGTCTGGTGTTATCTGAGAAGATTACAATACAACATAAAGCTCTCGACGAGCATATAATCGACCTGCACCATGACTTCAAAAAACAGAATGGTTATAGCGATATGGAAATAGCACAGAAGCGTGCAGCGCTTGAAAATGTGTTGTTACCGGATACTCGTGAAAAACATTATCAGCGTTTTGCCAATGCTGGCTTCAGCCAATTCGACAGCTGGTTTCAGCATTACAACTTCGCTTCATTTATAGCCGTAAAATAATATTGCACATGAACCGCTATGATTAATTTTAGTAACACCTATAAAGCTATTTCCGATACCCGACTTCATCCCTGGCTTGATCAATTCAAGCATGCCGTGAATCAACGAATGGCAGATTACACTCATGGCAATTTGAGTGACTGGATTAAATTACTTAAAGAGCTTCCGGATATCACTCCAGATCATATTGAGTTGGCAAGTAAGGTAGAAATTGGAAGCGCAGCTCAATTATCAGAAGATGAGCAAAAACAGCTGAAACAACTGCTAATGAAGTTCCATCCCTGGCGCAAAGGGCCATTTCATTTATTTGGCCAGCATATTGATACCGAATGGCGTTCTGACTGGAAGTGGGATCGCTTAAAAGACCAAATTAGCTCTCTTGAAGACCGCATCGTACTTGATGTTGGCTGTGGCAATGGCTATCATTGTTGGCGAATGGCAGCTCAAAATCCTAAGCTAGTCATCGGCATTGACCCATCCCAGCTTTTCTTGATGCAGTTTGCTGTTATGCAAACCTATCTGTCCGACTACCCGGTTCACTATTTGCCTGTTGGTCTTGAGTACCTGCCGGAAAACTTATCCGATCAAGGGTTTGATACCATCTTTTCCATGGGTGTTCTTTATCATCGCCGCTCCCCCATTGATCATATATTGCACATGAAAAACCTGCTCCGCCCCGGCGGTGAGTTGGTACTTGAAACCTTGGTTATCGATGGCGAAGCTGATCAGTGCCTCATTCCGAAAGACCGTTATGCACAGATGAATAATGTCTGGTTTATTCCAACCACCGGCATGCTTAAAAACTGGCTAGCAAAACTGGATTTTCAGGATATTAAAATCGCTAACGTTGCCAAGACTGGGCTTAATGAACAGCGTGCGACTGAATGGATGACCTTCCAGTCGCTTGAAGATTATCTGGATCCACAGAATAAGGATCTGACCATTGAGGGTTATCCAGCACCAAAACGTGCGGTCATGGTTGCCACAAAACCCAATAAAAAGGCAGGCAAATAATGGCTGATTACCATATAGTCCCCTTTTGCCCCGAGCCAGTACGCATCTTGCATCCCGACAAGCACTTTCTATTTGTAAACAAGCCGGCGGGGCTGTTGAGCATCCCAGGGCGTCATGAAGAAAATAAAGACTGTGTAGTTACCAGGCTACAGAATCATCCTAAATCAAAAACTGCCTCAATCGTGCATCGCCTCGATATGGCAACATCAGGGGTTATGATATTGGCGCAAACCAAATTTGCTCATCGGGAAATCAGCAAACAATTTGAATTGCGCCAGACTGACAAATACTACATCGCAGTTGTAGATGGCATTGTGGAAAAAGACAGTGGCGTTATAGACCTGCCCATGATTGCCGACTGGCCAAATCGTCCTAAGCAGAAAATAGATTTTGAACAGGGTAAAAAAGCGATTACCGAATGGGAAGTTCTTGAACGCGATTTAGAAAAACAAATCACTCGATTAAAGCTAAAACCAGTTACCGGACGCAGCCATCAGCTCCGACTTCACTGCTTTGAGCTAGGCCACCCCATTCTAGGCTGCAACTTATACAATAAAAATGGTTCAGAAACCAAAGCCAAGCGCTTATTGCTGCACGCAGCAAGCCTGACCATTACACACCCTAAAACAGGCAAAACCATAACCGTAGAATCACCCTGCCCGTTTTAGCTTGATAAACACAAGAATTATTGTGAAAATACGCCCGCCTTATGAAACCGGTAAATGTGCTATAAGCTAAAAGTATTAGGTATGCACCTGTAGCTGGGTCTGCCCCTTCTTCTCTAGAAGATAGGGTACAGTTGGATAGAGCGAAGCTCTAAAATCAGCTCCGTACATCAGAAGTTTAAAGAAACGTTTAGTATATAAATTATGCACCTGTAGCTCAGCTGGATAGAGCGTTGCCCTCCGGAGGCAAAGGTCAGAGGTTCGAATCCTCTCAGGTGCGCCATTTCCCATGGTCTTAAGCGACTGCTACAAATAAAACTATCAACCTAAGCAGCAATTTCAAACTGTAATAAATGTTTAGTAAACAATTCCAGTCATTCCATAAGTGTCTTATTTTAAGTATTCTAAATCTTCGTACCCTGATTACTAACAATAATTACTGTCTGGGATTTTAAAAATGAAACTCTTCTATTATGTGGTAACTCTACTCATCGTTAGTGGATGTGCTAACGCGCCAAAAAATAGTGAAGCACTTGCTGATGTAGTAGCTCTTGATGTGGTGATACTTGAGTCCGCTGAGACGAGGCCTTTATCTTCAGGCAAAAATTCAAAGGCTCCGATTCTAAAATTTGCTACATTGAATGATATGCAGACCTCTATCACCGCAGAGCTTAACACACCATTCGGCAGTTTTATTAGACAGCTAGATGCTTTGTCTAGACAGTATCAAGATAGCACCAATACCTGCCCTCAATTTAATAATAAGACACTTTTATTTCTATCCAGTGAAGACGGTGGTTTTGCGCGCAAGGGCTTCTGGTTACAGCAGGGTAATAAAGATTTGGTGTACTGCGATTTACTATATGTTGATATGACAGTATCAGCCAAAGATATTAGCAATGGTCGCTTTTTGGAAATTTTTGCCCATGAAATGGGCCATGTCTTTATGCGGCGTATTAGAGGTGAAATGCCTCCCTCCCCGTCCAGTCGTTTTCACAACGTATTTGCAGTAACGGACTACCAAACGGCATTTGATGAAGGCTTTGGCATTTATTTCCAGACTTTTGCTGCTACTTTCTCAAAAAGTCAGGGCTTTCGAGCAAGGATAGAAGGAAGAACATTACCAACGGGTGCTGAGCAATGGTTTTCAAATATTGACGGCAGGGAGCGTATCGGTGGCGTCATGCACAACAAATTTGCCTTTGAGAAAGTGCTTCCCCAGGATTTAGACCCTTTAACGAAATATCAATATGAGGGTGTTATGGCTAGCTTCGGTAACCAGCTCAAAAATGCCCAGGCAATGCTATCCTCAGAAGGACTAATTGCAACTCTGCTCTACCGTTTAGCCACTTCTCCAGAGTTATCGGCTCTTGATCCATCAGATGATAATTGGAGTGTTAAGGCGTTCGCTCATCACAAGATGCTCTTTGAACGTTTGGCAGAAACAGATTGGATAAACAATGAGTCACCTTACATCGAACTACTACGAACGATGCAAAAGTACGATAATAACTATGCAAAAAGTGCCATAAAGAGCTTTCTATACACGACCTATGCTACAACTGTAGATGGCGATATAGCATCTATTTTCCAATCTATGTTAAATGCAGGTCACAAAGGAGATATTGAAAATTTCGTTAAGCAGTATTCTTTGATTGCTAAATCTGTTGAAACGCTCACTGAGCAACTGACTACCAACCAGTTATCCTTAACACAAGAATTAGGAAGCCCCATTTGGTTGCTAAAGCCAGATGTACGCTTTCCTCACGCGCCATGGGGAGGAGTCGAAGTGCCACTTACGGTTAACTTAAATATGGCCACTCATGTAGAAATTATGCTACTCGATATTTTCTCGGAGTCTGAAGTGAAAGGGCTGCTTATCGAAAGAAAAAATAACGGCCCATTTTTAGACTTGGAAGATGCAAAAAAGCGTCTACAGCTAACCTCTGAAACCTTCTCTGCACTTAAAAAGTTGGAAAGCTTGCACGAACAACACAAAGGAACTGCTAGAGAATAGATAGATTAGAATCAGAGATACTTGAGTGGCTAAGAGGCGCTTTGCACCGCCGTCTGAAAGTGCTCGATAACCTTTTCAACCGACTGTTTTATTTCCGCTTCATACTCTGACTCAATCTCCATCATCAACTTTGTGTGAACCATCTTTTTCTTGGTTTTTAAGTCTTTCCAGCCCTGATGCGTTGGGATATGTGCAGTTTTGTCATAAACGGTATAGAAAACGGTAAAGTTCTCTTTTAAGGGATCTTCCAGTCGTAATTGATCGATAAGAACTTTTAGACGAATACAGCCTTCAATCGTTGGGCATTGCTCATGCTTCATAGCCTTTGCGATTGAGGTGATGCTTTCAATAATCGATTCCATTCGAGCATCATGCTTTTCTGCCTGTGCTAACTCTGATTGCTGCATCGCCTTCTTCTGTTTATTAAGCTTTACGAGAAGGAATGCTGCATAACTAGCAAGAACGATGGTTATGCTTCCCGCTATGATGTAAAAAGTAGTCATAAGATTAAGGCTTCTTGAAAGATGTTTTCATTGTACTGTAAGTAACAACAATACCCAAAGAGCAAACCTCATTTGCCAACCATCTGTTCAATGACCGGAAAAATCCGCTCGAAGTCGGTAAAGCGATGAGTGCCTGTGTCGAATTTATGTATCAGGTAGATGCCTTCCAGTTCTTTTGCGGTGCTAGCTGAGTCCAGCACTTCATCATCCATTGCCAGTGCAACTTGGCATTCTCCATAGGGCTGACTAGTGACCTTGTAGTGGTTAAAATCTTGCAGGTCTTTATTCGTAACTTTAATCATCTCGTTAAACTCGCCATAAACCGTAAACTCTCCGGTTTCGAGCGTTTTATCGGGATGCAAGGATGGGTTAATCATTAATGATTGAATAGGAAGTTCAGAAGCCAGCCATCTAGCCCAGAAGCCACCAAGCGAAGTTCCAACAACGATCAGAACATCATCTTTACCTATCAGCTTTTCATACTCATTGATAAGAATTTCTTCGGCCACAACCGGTGAGTGTGGCGTGTAACTAATACCCCGAACATGACAGCTTGGAAATGCCTGTTGCATCGCTTTAACTTTAGGGCTTTTGGCGGAGCTTCTAAAGCCATGTAAATACCAGATGTTCATCATTAACCTTATTCTATTTAGATTTTTGACTATACAGTTCCATCATACCCTGCACCGTCATTTTCATATCATTGCGAAAAGCTTTTGGCTTTATAACTTCAACCTGATCACCGAAGCCCAGTAACCACCATTTGATTGATTGGGTAATATTGATTGTTGCATTAACGCGCACTCTGCCATCTTTTAGCTCAGTCAATGACTGGTCTTTTGCTAAAGGCGTTTCTTTAAGATGCTGTGCTGTTGATTTGTTAAAAATAAGCTCGATACTTTGCTCGTCATAAAGGCTGATATCCAACCCGCCCTGCTCAAGGTATTCTCTAATATCAAAACCGGCAACACGTTTTGGTGATGAGTCCAGGATTTCAATATCATTAATCCTATGAATGGCAAACTGAATCAGCCCTTCAGCCTTTTGACCTTCATAAGTTGCTATCAGGTAACTAACCTGCTCCTGCTGAACGACACCTTGTGCACTGACAACATAGTCTTTAGTTTCGCCACCTTTTTTGGTGTAGTTCATCTTAAACTGTTTATTGAGTAGTAAAGCCTTATAAATATCCAGCAAGTGATTAGCATTAAACTTCGCCGGCTCCAGCGGATAGACTTTAGGGTAAATAGCCACCCTCTTTTCCCAGTCCGCATATTTGTATTTTTCATTCTTGAGTGCCAGTTTGGCTTCTTTGAAATATGGGGCAAGCGCATCCAGACTTGCTTCGGGTAACAGGCTGTGCGTGTATTTCTCCATGAGCAGGAAACCCAGCGCCAAATCCGGCCCCATCTTCTTGAGCGATATATGCGAGCCTTGCGGGAAATAGTAGTAATTCTCACGCCCCACAGTCCTAACATGCACACCAAAGACACGCTCAAGCATGGCCATATCACGCTGAATACTGCGTTTACTTAAATTTCCCATGTTATGACTGGACTCTAGATATTCGATCAAGTCATTAACGGTAACCTTTTGTGGTTCAGTGGGAATGCGTCTGAGAATTGCCAGCTGTCTTTCTATCTGGCTCAGTTCTTTTACCGCCATGAAATCCTTCTTATTGGATGTTTAAGTACGACACAATATGACGCACCATAGATCTAATATCAAGTCTGAGGAGACGGGTTGTAAGATATTTTAGCCATGGTCAGCGACAAGTAGTTTTACAGCCAGTTTCCTCGTCCCCTTTTGACACTTCCACTTTTCGTCACAGGGTAAAGCCATCAGTGTTTAGGGATGAACCTGAGGGCTTTGTTTAATTAACCAGGACTATTGCGACTCCTTAAGCACCATGCTCACCAATCTATGAACTAAAGGTGAAACTAGAAAAATAGCTGGAAAAGCAACGACAAAAGCAAATGCTCAGGCTTTAAGCCATATCGTCACAATATTACTGACAAAACCGACATTAAAGACGCTAATAATAAATGACATGATGCACGACATTAGTAGCGACATGAAAAATGAAAAAACAATTCGGTGATGTTTAGGATGAATCATAATCAATCCGAGTAATGCAGATTGGCGAATAGTAAAACTCTAAACAGTATGGCGCAATCTGATTAATTCATAAGGGTTATTAATATTCACTATGAATCGCTAATAGTTAGAGACACAAAGACCTCGCCAAAACCTCGTAAAATTGTTACTTTCGTAGCAGTGACAAATAATTCAAAAAACTATGCCCAATAGTATATTCCTACTTGATGAAGCACCACTTTTCCCTGATGCACGATTAGCACAGGATGAGCCTAATGGTTTACTGGCAGTTGGTGGGGATTTATCAGCAACACGGCTAATAGAAGCTTATCGACATGGGATTTTTCCATGGTTCTGTGAGGATGAACCAATTTTATGGTGGTCGCCCGATCCTCGTTGCGTATTTCTACTCGATGAGGTTCATGTATCACGCTCCCTCAGACGAGAACTCAATAAAGACAAGTACATAATTACAATCAATAAAGCATTTCCGCAGGTAGTACGTGAGTGTGCAGCCCCCCGAACGGATCAACCGGACACCTGGATTCTGCCTGAAATGCAACAGGCATATTGTAAGTTACACCATTTAGGGCTGGCCCACTCCATCGAAATTTGGGAAAGCAATGATAATGAAAAGCTGCTGGTTGGCGGCATGTATGGTGTCAGTATTGGCAGATTCTTTTTTGGTGAGTCTATGTTCAGCCGACGCCCTAATGCATCAAAAATTGCTTTGGTCTACTTAGCCAATTATCTGAAAAATGCCGACTTTCTATTGCTTGATGCACAAGTGGGTAATCCTCATCTGTATCGAATGGGAGCACGGGACATGCCGCGCACTGAATTCTTACAACTTTTAAAGCAAGAAATTAACTGGCAACAGCCCCCAAATCTATGGCAAAGTAAGATTCTGAAGGAATGGAAAAGCTGACGATACGAGGCGCTTGTCATGAGTAACAAAGAGAAAAGCACTCAACATATCAAGCTCTATGCAGGGCCTGAGCATGCCTGCGGCTATATCGACAATCAAACTGCAGTATCACTGTTTGCCGACCCTTCACTGCCCATGAATAACACCCTTTATTCAGAACTAAGCCGTTTAGGCTTTCGTCGCAGTGGCAACCATGTCTATCGACCCAAGTGCCCACATTGCTCTGCCTGCCAGCCATTTAGGGTTTTAACCGAGCAGTTCAAACCCAGCAGAAGCCAAAAGAGAATCTTAAAGGCTAATAAAAATCTGAGTATTCATTTTGAACCAGCAAAGCCTAGCCATGAAGATTATGAGCTATATGAACTCTACATTACTGAGCGTCATAGAGATGGAGATATGTATCCTCCATCATACGAGCAATATGCTGACTTTCTGTTTTCCGACTGGTGCAAGTCGGCGCAGATCAGGGTCAAAGATGGAGAGCAAACAATAGCCATCATGTGTCTGGATTTACTCGATGATGGACTGTCCGCTGTCTATTCATTTTTTACTCCAGATGAGCGTTACAAAAGCCTCGGTGTTTTTCTGATTTTGAAAACTATTGCGCTGGCACGCAAACTCAACCTGCCTTATGCCTATCTCGGCTACTATATTCAGAACTGCCACAAAATGAGCTACAAGAGCGCATACCGTCCAGCGGAGGTATTGCATAACAATCGTTGGAAACTCCTCTCAGAAACCATTCCTAGCTCTGATATTAGCTAATTAACACCTTACTAGCCGGTTCAGTGAGCAAATTTTGATCCAATTAGGTCCTATTCACACAAAAACTTTGCGATTATTGTCTAAATAGTGCATTATACGCGCGCATTTTTTGAACATTTTGTTGAAAGTCAAAGAGGAGAAACGGGCTTAACATGGCGAAAGAAGACGTAATTGAATTAGAAGGTAAAGTGTTAGAAACCTTGCCAAATACTATGTTTCGAGTAGAGCTCGAGAATGGTCATATTGTTACTGCACACATCTCAGGCAAGATGCGCAAGAACTACATTCGTATCTTAACTGGTGACACAGTTACTGTTGAAATCAGCCCTTATGATTTAACAAAGGGTCGTATTACTTTCCGTGCCCGTTAATTTGTAAGCATTATAAAAAAAGGCGCCATTGGCGCCTTTTTTGTGCTTATGTAAATACTAAGATGTTCCTTGCGGTAACTTTTCCATATGAGGTTCAATGCGAATATCCAGCTCATCATTTTTAATGCTGACGTAGACATCCCCACCCTGCATTAACTTTCCAAACAGAATTTCATTAGCCAATGGTCGACGGATCTTGTCGCTAATCAGGCGAGCCATTGGGCGAGCGCCCATGTTCTCATCATAACCGTGCTTCGCAAACCATTGACGGGCAGCTTCATCCACGTGCAGATTAACCTGCTTGTCATCCAGCTGACCCTGAACTTCGGTCAGGAACTTATCGACAATCGACATGATGACTTTCTGTGGCAATGAATTGAACCAAACAATAGCATCAAGACGATTCCTGAACTCAGGCGAGAATGTGCGATTGATTGCTTCTTCATTGTTACGTGACCTATCCTGCTCTTTAAAGCCGATATTGCCTTTAATAATTTCCTGCGCACCTGCGTTACTGGTCATGACCAGAACAATATTACGGAAATCAGCTTTACGGCCATTGTTGTCAGTCAGTGTACCGTGGTCCATAACCTGCAAGAGCAGATTGAATACATCTGGGTGCGCTTTTTCAATTTCATCAAGAAGCACCACTGCATGAGGGTTTTTGTTGACCGCTTCTGTCAATAAACCACCTTGGTCATAACCCACATAGCCGGGAGGCGCACCAATCAGACGCGAAACCGTATGACGCTCCATGTATTCGGACATATCAAAGCGAATCAGCTCAACGCCCATCAGACGTGCTAATTGCTTAGTAACCTCAGTTTTTCCGACACCTGTTGGGCCAGCAAACAGGAAAGAGCCCACAGGTTTATTCTCCTGACCAAGCCCTGCACGAGACAACTTGATAGATTCTGCTAAGGTCTCGATTGCCGGATCCTGGCCAAAAACCACCATCTTAAGATTACGCTCAAGATTCTGTAGTAATTTCTTATCTGAAGATGAAACCGTTTTTTCAGGGATTCGAGCGATTTTAGCTATCACCTGCTCGATCTCATGAGGGGTAATAGTTTTCTTACGCTGTTCTTCAGGTAAGATTCTTTGACGTGCCCCAGCCTCATCAATAACATCAATAGCTTTATCAGGAAGCTGACGGTCATTAATGTATTTTGCAGAAAGCTCAGCAGCCGCCTGAATAGCCTGCTTTGAGTAAACTACTCCATGATGCTTCTCGTAACGCTCTTTTAATCCCTCCAAGATGGCTACAGTGTCCTGTACGGTAGGTTCATTGATATCAATTTTTTGGAAGCGTCGAGCTAGAGCGTGATCCTTCTCGAAGATACCGCGATATTCCTGGAAGGTAGTTGAGCCCATACAACGTAGTTCACCGTTAGCTAATACGGGCTTGATCAAGTTGGATGCATCCATGGTGCCGCCAGAAGCAGCTCCGGCCCCAATAATGGTATGGATTTCATCAATAAACAATATTGCGTGAGATTCTTTCTTGAGCTGCGCTAAAACGGCTTTCAGGCGTTTTTCAAAGTCACCTCGATATTTTGTACCGGCCAGCAAAACTCCCAGATCCAAAGCATAAACCACGGCATCTGCTATTACTTCTGGTACATCGCCATCAACGATTCGCTTTGCCAGTCCTTCGGCAATTGCGGTTTTACCGACACCGGCTTCACCGACAAGCAGAGGATTGTTTTTACGGCGGCGACAAAGTACCTGCACTACACGCTCAATTTCGTTGGCACGACCGATTAGAGGGTCAATGCGCCCCTGCTCCGCTAATTTATTAAGATTGACAGCATATTGGTCAAGTGGTCTTGGTTCCTGTGGCTCCTGCTCGCCTTCTTCATGTTCAAGCTCAGGAAAGTCTTCTTCGTCTGAACTGACGCCATGTGAAATATAATTAACCACATCAAGTCGGGAAATATCCTGCTTGGAAAGGAGGAAAACCGCCTGAGATTCAGGCTCGCTAAACATAGCAACCAATACGTTTGCACCACTGACAGCTTCACGTCCAGAGGACTGCACATGGAAAACCGCGCGTTGCAATACACGCTGAAAACCAATAGTGGGCTGAATTTCAAACTCGTCATCTTCGTCTGAGAACTGAGGTGTGGTCTGATTAACAAACTTTTCAAGATCAGACTTAAGAACGCCAATATCGGCACCAACAGCGCGCAAGACGTCTAGAGCATCTTTGTTATCTAGCAGGGCCAGCATAAGGTGCTCGATGGTAATAAATTCATGACGTTTTTCACGAGCATCGTGAAAGGCATGATTTAATGATTGTTCAAGTGCTTTATCGAGCATAATGCCACCTACCTTATGTAACGCTTAATTGAGTTATTCACCGTCTTCCGGTTCCATAACACATAACAAAGGGTGCTGGTTCGCACGTGCGAATTCATTGACCTGTACTACCTTGGTTTCAGCAATATCAGGCGTAAAAACGCCGCACACACCTTGCCCTTCGTGGTGAACCTGCAACATAACGCGTGTTGCCTGTTCTTTGTCCATTGTAAAAAATTTACGCAGTACATCCACCACAAAATCCATCGGGGTGTAATCATCATTAAGAATCAACACCTTATACATGGGTGGTTGTTTGAGCTTAGGTTTAGCATCGGCTACTGCCAGGCCGTGCTCATGCTCTTGGTCATGTCTGTGATTATGGTCGTTACTCATACCAACTTCTTTCGCGAAATGTCTCATTCATTATGGCATAAATGGGGCCACAGGTAAGCAAGTTCAAGTTTAACGTTAAGTTTCTATTCACATATCTACAGTCTATAATTAGCAAGGCTTTTTATACAACTATCAGGATAGAAAAATGACAACTCATAAAATTGCAATTGCCGCACTTTTGGCATCGGGGCTAACCTTTAATACTGTAGCACAGGCGCAGGAACAAGCTCAGGTTTCAGGTATTCTGGGTGGTGGACTTTCATTCGGTGGCGAAACATTAGTCGATGACATTCGCTTTACCGATGGCTCAAGTGACGAAGTCAAAACCGGCGAGGGATTCTGGCTGGATTTTGGTTTCAGGGCTGACTTTGAAGAATGGGCACTAAAAAGTACCATTGGCTACAAAAGTGGCGGTGTCTTTGCATCCAATGGCGATGCCACCTTTTCCCGCATGCCGCTTACAATAATTGGTTCCATTAACAATAACGGCCATTTGTTTGGTGCAGGTTTCACCTATGAGTTAAACCCTGAGTTGGATCTTGACCTTCCTGGCTTGCAAGGAACCGCAGAGTTTGAAAATGCACTTGGCTTAGTTCTGGAGTATGAAAACAACTATGACGTTTGGGCATGGGGTGTTCGCTATACCCATATCGATTATGATTACGACCCTACTGGAGAAACCTTTGATGGTAATAATATTGGTTTCTTCTTTAACTGGTATTTCTAACAGCTTCTAATAAACTCAGAAAAGCGACTTTGGTCGCTTTTCTTTTAACCAGCAAGTTTATTTAAACAAAGCTTTTGGCGTCAACAGCCAGTCAAGCCGCCCTTTGTTTGAGTTAATATCCTTCCAATGCTCAGCTCGGAAGGATATTCTGGCAACGCTTGCGGTTGGAAACTTAACATTAGCCCCCATTGCTAGCTCTGCTATTAAAGACGAACACATGGGTTCATGGGACACAATCATCAGTTTAGTGACTGAGTCACTTTGTTTCCGAATAACCTCCAAAGTCTCCTGAACACCAGCCAAATAGAGCTCACGATAATAGATAACATCCGATTGCCATTTTCCCCTCTCCATTGCCAACGCCAACGTCTCTTTAGTACGTACAGATGTGGAACACAAAATAAGATCAGGTACTTGTTTAACTCTGGCCAGGTGCTTTCCCATATATTCCGCAGCGATCCGCCCTCTTTCAGCTAAGGGTCTGTCATGATCACTGCCAAATCTTGCCTCCCAGTCTGATTTTCCATGCCTGAATAAGTAAAGTTTTTTACTGGAAGTTTCTTCGCCTTCAAAATCACCTTGTTGCACAGTCATGATTATTGATCCAAAAAGTTAATTAAGGCTTGATTATCATAACGCTAAATAACAAGAGAATGACAGAATTGATGCAACTCGATTAAAGTCGCACTTTTTTATGCAGTTTTACTGGTATTCCATTAGAATAAGCCGAAATCAATAAAACCATACGGGGATTAAATGAAAAATATTGAGCGTGGTTTTGAAAAAGCACTATTTGGCAGCCGTTGGATTCTGGCGCCATTTTTTGTTGGGCTTATTATTTCTATCTTTATTTTGTTTGGTAGTTTTGCCAAAGAGCTTTGGCATCTTATTACTCATTTTGGTGAACTTGGTGAAATTGCAACAATACTGGGCATTCTCGCTCTGGTAGATATGACGTTACTGGCTAACTTGCTCATTATTATTATCTTTAGTGGCTATGAAAGTTTTGTTTCAAAAATTGACGTTGCGGATCATGAAGATAGACCTGGCTGGATGGGGAAAGTTGGCTTCTCAACCTTAAAAGTTAAACTCATCAGCTCTATCGTCGCGATTTCAGGTATTGATTTACTAAGAACCTACATGCAGCTAGATAAGATGCCAGAAGCCATCGAAACAGACGTTGTTTTATGGAAACTGCTTATCCATGGAACCTTTGTTATTTCCGGATTGTTATTTGCAATAATGGATTACCTGACGTCTAAGTCAGAAGGCAGCCACTAAACAAAAAAGCCCTCAATCGAGGGCTTTTGATTATTGCTAAAGTGTTTTAAGCCGCAGCTTCAGTTTCTACTTTTGCATCTTGTGCATTTTTTGCAACTGATACAATGCCATTATTACGACCACTTTCCGACTTATACATCTGGCTCTTACCAATCTGCTGGCCATTAGTGGCATTTAACGTGAAGTAAAAACGTCCATCTTTTGCAGTTTCTTTTGAAAACCTATCTGCATTAAGTGAGTTTTTACGGACTGACTCAATTCCATTTTCACAAGCTGCCTGCGAACTGTAGCCCTGACTTTGAAGTATAGTTTCACCATTACCGGCTTTTAGCACGAAATATAGCTTCCCATCTTTTCCTTTTGATACAACAAATTTACCTGCCATAAGATCCACCTTGTTATTGATTGTGTATTGATAAGCGCTGGTTACAAATCAATCAGCTGATACCAATAATCCACCATTTATTTATATACAGCAAGTCACAGCTCACAAATTTAACATTATGATCATCAACTAGTGTGTTTGCCACCGGTCCAGCCGCCCTTGGCCAACACTCTTTCGCCCATCTGCTTGGGAGGCTCTTCCAGATCGGTTGCCATCGAGTCATTCCAACGGTTTAAAAAGCCGTAGAGACATACTGCACCGAGAATTTCTACAATTTGATTCTCTGACCAATGCTTTTTCATGCGCTCCATCAATTCTTCGTCAACTGCGTTTGGAACTGAACCCGCAGCCATGGCATAGTCCAGTGCTACTCGCTCAGCATCGGAGTACATTGGGCTGGTTTGGTAGTCCCATATGGCATCCAGTTTTTCCTGGGAAACACCGTGGATATTTGCGGCTATCAGTGAATGCGCTTCACAATACTGACAACCTGCAGCTCTGCTTGCAAAGTGAGCAATAAGACGCTTGAAACCTAGATCAACTTCACCCTCAGGATCCATCACAGCCTTGGTTAAAACACCAAAAGCTTCTACCATCTTAGGTCTACGCTGCATGGTCAATAAACTATTAGGTACAAACCCTAGTATTTCCTCGAATATCTTAAAGTCTTTTGCTAATTCCGGATGACTTTCTGCAGGTAGTGGTTTCAAGTGCGCCATAAATGACTCCTATGTTGTATAACTTATGATAATTAATTGTTAATAAAGCAAACGCCAGTTCCGCCATGACCACAATAACCGCCTGGATTTTTAGAGAGATATTGCTGGTGATACTCTTCGGCTAAATAATAGTCCATCATAGGCTCTATTTCGGTGGTGATGGTTGAATACCCATTAGAACTCAGTTGTTTTTGGTACTCGTCCATACTCGACTGGGCTTGTTCATTTTGTCTTTGTGAGTGAGTAAATATAACTGAACGGTATTGAGTTCCAATATCATTTCCCTGACGCATACCCTGAGTTGGGTCATGGTTTTCCCAGAACAGCTTTAACAACTCCTTATAGGATATAAGTTCTGGGTCATAAATGATCTGGACTGCTTCTGCATGACCGGTAAAGCCACTACAGACTTGCTCATAGGTTGGATCCTTGTAGTCAGAGCCTGCATAGCCAACACTAGTCATAACAACACCTGGTTGTTGCCAAAATAGCTTCTCAGCTCCCCAAAAGCAGCCCATGGCAAAAGTTGCAATATCCAATCCTGAATCTGCACTGGTGGTTATTGGATTATTAAAAACATGATGCTGCATATCGAACTCCTGACAACAATAATCAGTTAGATTAACACTTCCATCAGATGTTACAAATATTCGATAGTTACAAGTGAAAACAAAAAAGGGCTTTCCGAAGAAAGCCCTTATTACAAAACAAACTATAGAGTTTATTTTACAACTTCATCCAGTGTAGCCTGAGCTAAGGGATGATAACCAGGACGCGCCACTTTATAGACACGTTTCGCAAACTCTGCGCCCTGCTCTGTTTCCATCAATTGCTTGTACAGAGGCACAATCAACTTGCGACGTCCGATGCTGATGAGATAATCCTGTAAGCGAGGCATGACCACATCATAGCCAGCCTTAAGCGACAACAATAACCATGCGTGAGCAATTTCGTTATTGGTTGACTCGGTCAGTTTAAACTTAGCATCCAAAGCCATCATGTCATCCTGTGGCAAACCAGCAGGTAAATTATTAATAAAGTGCAACCATTCATGAACTGTCCATTCCTCTGTGCCAAGCTGATCCAAAGTGATTTCACCTGACAGCAACTGTTTGGTTTTTGCATCAACAACTTCAAAAGCATCAGAAGTTGGGTTTGGCATCATCTCAGGAAGCATAGGCTCATGAATCCAGGTATGGATTTGCTCGTCAGTTACGACTCCCGGATGCTTATCTAACAGATTTTCTTTTAAGTAAGCTTCAAACTGCTGGGTTGTGATACTTTGGAATGCGAAGTGATCAAAATAATCAACCAAAAACGCATCAAACACTTCACGACCAAATTTTTCTTCTAACCAGACCAGGAACATTTGACCTTTAGTGTATGGCACGGTAGAGAAAGCATCATCAGGATCGGCACCTTTTAAATCAACATTCAATACGGTGTATTCTTTTGGTAGATCCTGAACAGCCTGGCGTAAATCCTGAACCGATAAAGACTGCTCCATCAAAGCGCGTTCACGTCCAAAAAGCTCTTCCATAATGCGATTCTCAACATAGGAAGTGAAACCTTCGTTTAGCCAGAAGTCATGCCAATTTGCGTTAGTTACCAAATTGCCAGACCAGGAGTGTGCTAGCTCATGAGCGATTAAACTAACCAGACTTTTGTCGCCAGCAATTACGGTAGGCGTAATAAATGATAGACGAGGATTTTCCATACCGCCATAAGGAAAAGCAGGTGGTAAAATCAATAGATCGTAACGCCCCCAACGATAAGGACCATAAAGCTCTTCAGTCACTTTGACCATTTCTTCGGTATCATCAAACTCGGCAACCGCAGCGTCTAAAACTGCTGGCTCGGCATAAACGCCGGTTCTGTCACTCATAGCCTTAAACTTAAGATCACCAACACCAATCGCAATCAGATAAGTTGGTATGGCCTGAGGCATTTCAAAATGATACTCGCCATCAAGTGCTGTGTCTGGTTCATTGAAAGCACTCATAACCGCCAGCAATTCTTTAGGAGTTCTAATTGTTGCATTGTAGGTTATGCGTACAGCCGGACTATCCTGTACAGGTACAAAACTACGAGCATGAATTGCCTGCGCCTGACTGTACATGAATGGATGCTTTTTACCGTCAGTCTGTTCAGGAGTTAGCCACTGCAGTCCGCTAGCCTGAGGTTGAGTCGCATAATGCACACGTACCTTGTTAACGCCCTCTTCTAGCTTGATTGTTAACTTAGAGCCCATGACTTCATCTTTTTCAGCCAACTCAAAATCGCCAGCAATCCACTGATCATTTTTATTGAGTTCAACTTTAGAAACATCAATGTCACGTGTATCCAGAATCAATTCACTTACATTATCCTTCAAGCGCTCAAAGCTGAGGTCAACGAAGCCTTTCAATGACTTTTCTTCGAAATCTACAGTTAAATCCAAGTCCAGATGCTTCAAATCAACTTCATGTAGATTTCCATAAGTATGATCGTCTATGGGATTATGTTTCTTACGAACTTCTGTTTTTTCGACTTTAGATACTTCCACTTCTTTAGTAACAACTTCAGAAGTAGCAGCTTCTGAAGCCTGCTGCTTTTCTGCAGCCTCTTCCGACTCCTGCTGGCAACCGGCCAGAGCCGCAACTAATGTCAGGGAATAAATAAGGTGATGGTGTTTTTTCATTCTAATGTCCCATGAATTTGAAAGTCTGACATTTAAGCAACAATCAATTTAACTGTAAAGGTTTAAGAGGAATGGACCTATTGACGGTGATTTAATGGCAGTGCTAATGTAGCTAAGGTCTATAGACTTAGGTGGGACTTTCAGGATCAATAAGTTACCAACCTCTACATAAGGTTTGGCATATAAGTTAATGATTTCAATAATAGATTCAAATCCAATTACCATTAACTCTGCCACATTTTTTAACAAGATTTAGTGCTATGCTCAGTCCAACAGAACAGAGGTAAGTTTCCAGCAACGCTGGCAACAAAACCCGCAGGTATTCGTTGGCCCGGAGCCAGTAAGCACCATTTTTTAAGGACTCACTCATGCCATCACAAGGTAGCGGTAAGTTTGAACGTGGTTACATTATCCCGATCGGCGGATGCTTAAACTCAGTCAGTGACAGAGTTGCCGAAAAAATGCGCAGTCTATGTCTGACCGCAAAAGCTAAGGCTTTAATTTTAAACGTCAGCGAAGACCCGCAAGAAACAACGCTTGGGGAAATCTTACTCAATAATGGCTTTGTTGAGTGTGAAACTCACAATGTACAAAGTCGCCAGGACGCCTCCAGCCCAATGACATTACAGCATCTTGCCGGTGTTGATTTAGTTGTTATTATTGGGGAACGTCCGCTTCAGATTTCAACATTGATTGGCGGTACCGCTTTAGCTAAGCAGCTTCGCAAACTTAATGCCGATGGAACTCATGTGGCTGGTTTATATGGTGCTGCAGCCCTACTCAGCGAGCATATGATTGCTGGCGGTGATGAAGCTAACATTCCAAGGCAATCAGGCGTTACCATGGCTCCTGGACTCGGACTGACTAATCGCTTTATGGTGGATTACCATTTTAAACAGCAAGGACGTCTCGGCAGGCTTTTAACAGCTTTGTCTTATAACCCATTCACCATCGGGGTAGGAATTGACGACGGTACGGCTTTGTTTATAAGCCCAAAGGATGAGCTACAGGTTTATGGAGGTGGCGCAGCTACCTTAATTGACCCATGCAATTTGCAATACTCATCTATGGGGTCCGCGGGGAGCGGCGATCCGATTTCCCTGTTTGGCCTACAGATGCACATTCTGGCCGAGGGAGCACGGTTTAGTGTTGGTGAGCGTGATGCGTACGACGAACACTGGGCCTGATTGTTTCTTATGGTTTCGTAATTAAAACAGTTAAACAACAAGTGGGTATTTATCGATGACAAAACATCTAGCCAAATCATTAACTCTTGCGCTTTCTGCACTTCTATTTGTTGCCTGTAAACCAGCAACAGTCGCACAGCCAGAGGATGCACCTAGCAAAGCTGTAGCAACGACAAAATCAGTTAATATTGGTGCCAGCAACTATATGACAATGCCTGGACATTGGAGTATCAAACCTTCAATTATGCCAAAAGGCTTTGTCAGCTATACCATTAAAGATAAAAACCTTCACATGGTGATCAGTGGTTATGCAGCTGAACGCTCCAGTTTTAACCATGATAAAAGCCGCAAAGACCTAAAGAACGTCACTTTACTTTATCGCGCTGGTGCAGCTAATAAAGAACAGAAATATTTATCGCTAGACGATAATCACAAAGTTGGTGGTTATACCCACTATACATGCCGAACTGCAAAAAAATGCTATCAGGTCTTCCCTCTTTCACACTGGCAGTCAGTTATTGCTTCTGACTTCTACGTTGGCGGTATGAAATATACCATTACTGCGGGTGTGGACGATCTAAATGGTACTCACGCAAAGCAGATCTTGGCTGCAATCAAAAGCATCGAGTCGAAATAAAGAAATAAACTTGTGAAGAACATAAAAAAACCTGCGAAAGCAGGTTTTTTTATGTCTATTACTCACTAAATCAGGATTGTGCTTCGCGCTCAGCAATAAACGACAAGGCTTTATCAATACGTTTAATCACGCGTTCTTTTCCTATCCACTCAAGAGTAATACCCAAGTCAGGTGACATGCCTGCGCCAGTTACCGCCACACGTAAGGGCATGCCTACTTTGCCCATACCGATTTCTAATTCTTCAGCAGTGGAGCTGACCAGACCATGCAATGTCTCAGCTTTCCAGTCACTTGCCTGTTCTAGCTTTCCTTTTACAACTTCCAAGGGCTCTTTAGCTACAGGACGTAAATGTTTCTTTGCCGCACCAGCATCGAAGTCTTCAAAGTCATGGTAAAAATAACGGACTGCGGAAGCTAATTCTTTAAGCGTCTTTACACGCTCAGCCATTTCAGGAATCAATAATTTAATGTCTGGACCATTGCTGACATCAACACCTTGCTGATCCAGGTGCCACTGCAAATGATTTAGAACTTCTTCTGCTGGCAACTCTTTCATGTAATGTTGGTTTAACCAATTCAACTTGTCAGTGTTGAATGCTGAAGGAGCACGATTGACATCTGACAGGTCAAAAAACTCAATCATCTCATCGACCGAGAACACTTCCTGATCACCGTGCGACCAGCCTAGACGAACCAGATAGTTCAACAATGCCTGCGGCAAGTAACCATCATCACGATACTGCATGACACTGACAGCACCATGACGTTTAGATAGACGTTTACCATCATCACCTAAGATCATTGGCACGTGTGCATATAGGGGGACATCTCTACCAAGCGCCTTAATCATGTTGATTTGACGAGGTGTATTGTTGACGTGATCATCACCACGAATCACGTGAGTAATCTCCATATCCAAATCATCAACAACCACAGTAAAGTTATAGGTCGGTATGCCATCAGTTCGGGCGATGATCAAATCATCAATTTCACTATTGTTTACTGATATACGGCCTTTAATTAAATCATCGAATACCACCGCGCCCTCTTTAGGGTTTTTAAAACGGATTACATGAGGTTTCGACAGGTCTTGATCGGCCTCGCTTAATCCACGGCAATGGCCGTCATAACCAATATTCTGCTTATTGGCCTGCTGTTCTTCACGCAAAGCATCAAGGCGCTCTTTTGAGCAATAGCAACGATATGCCTGGCCATTGGCCAACATTTCATCAATGACTTCTTTATAACGGTCAAAACGCTTGGTCTGATAATAAGGACCTTCGTCATGCTCAAGGTGCAACCACTCCATTCCATCAAGAATTGCCTGAACCGATTCATCGGTAGAACGTTCACGGTCAGTATCCTCGATTCTTAAAACAAAAGTGCCATTATGCTTTTTTGCATATAGCCAGCAATAAAGTGCTGTGCGGGCACCGCCAACGTGCAAATAACCTGTGGGACTTGGAGCAAAACGTGTTTTTACAGTCATATTCGGTCTATTAGAGGTTGTGAGATAAAAGTGCCGCTATTCTAGCAAGAGGCCTTCCTTTACAAAACCACTTTCAGAGATTAGTGCCCTGTTAATTTACCCAATAACGGTCATAACTTAATCAAAATTAAGATTTTTTGAGGTTTTCGTTAAAAAGTTATTGACCTAACCGATAACCACTTTATAATGCGCCCCGTTCTTAGCGAACAGATGGAATTTGGGTGGTTAGCTCAGTTGGGAGAGCATCGCCCTTACAAGGCGAGGGTCACTGGTTCGAGCCCAGTACCACCCACCAACTTCCGTCCCCCTGCGATATGAATGTATCGTATGATGTATTGATAAGATTATTTTAAGCTTCTGCCAGTCAGAAGCTTTTTTTTTGCCTGTAACCTTTTGCATACTTGGAAATACACAAACCGGCTTCAGAAAGCACTATTTTTAGCATCAGAGGCCTATGCGGATTCCTTTTAGCGGCCAGCTCTGGCACAATATGCGCCTATTTGCAAAACCAAACAGCCCAAAAAATTGCTCATGTCTTCAGATACTTACATCAGCCAATTAAAGACTCTACTTGATGATGACAGCCTGCTTACCGATCAGGAGTCTCTTAACCATTACGGAAAAGATTGGACCAATATCAAGCAGCCTGCACCATTGGCAATTGCGCTTCCAAAAAACACCGAGCAGGTACAAAAAATTGTTTTATGGGCGAATGAAAATCAGGTAGCGGTTGTTCCTTCTGGTGGGCGAACAGGCCTAAGCGGCGGCGCCGTGGCGGCAAATGGCGAGTTGGTTATCGCATTGGATAAGATGAACAAGATCACCGGATTTAATGCTGGCAGTCAGCAGATACATTGTCAGGCTGGGGCGATAACCCAACAAATTCAGCAATATGCCAATGAACATGAGCTGTATTACCCTGTTGATTTTGCTTCTAGCGGTTCTAGTCAGATCGGTGGCAATATTGCTACGAATGCTGGCGGTATCAAAGTTATTCGCTATGGCTTAACCCGCGACTGGGTTCAGGGTTTAACTGTAGTAACTGGGAAAGGCGATGTTCTGGAGCTCAACAAAGGCTTAATTAAGAATGCCACTGGTTACGATCTCCGCCATTTGTTCATTGGTAGCGAAGGTACTCTTGGAATTATTACCGAAGCAACTTTGAAGCTAACTCGTAAACCAGCCAATTTAACCGTGCTGTTACTGGCTATTCCTAATCTCGATTGTTTAATGCCGATCCTTCAACGATTCCAGAAATCACTAAGCCTGACTGCTTTTGAGTTCTTTTCGGATGAGGCTCTTGAAAAAGTTATGGCGCATCATAATCTGGCCTGCCCTGTTGAACAAAGAACGCCTTATTATTGTCTGTTGGAGTTTGATGCCCACAGCGAAGAAATCATGAATGACGCATTAGCTGAGTTTGAAAATGGCCTGAATGATGAGTTAATTCTTGATGGTGTTATGAGCCAGAGCCAGCAACAAGTTGAAGAACTGTGGAAGTACCGCGAGTTTATATCTGAAACGATTTCTGGCCGCAAACCCTATAAAAATGATATTTCTGTGACCCCTGAAAAAATCACCGACTTTTTAACTGGCGTCAATAATATCGTTGCTCAGGATTATCCTGACTTTGAAGTCATCTGGTTTGGACATATCGGTGATGGCAATCTACACCTGAATATTCTGGCTCCGAAAAATATGCCATATGAAGAGTTCACGCAAGCCTGTGAACAAGTAAACCCCAAAATTTTCGGTCTCCTACAAGAAATGGGGGGAAGCATCTCGGCAGAACACGGCGTGGGAATTTTGAAGAAACCTTATTTAAGCTATACACGCAGTGAGCAGGAAATTGTATACCTGAAGTCCATCAAGCAAGCCTTTGACCCTAACGGTATTATGAACCCAGGCAAGGTTATTGATTAATGTTATTAGCTCTTAGCCTTGTCGCACTGTTGATCGGCCCTTTTCTGGTCGGGTTATTCCCATACAATCGTAGACTCGATAATTTTCTCTTTGCCTTCGTTTTAGTGTCTGTAGGTGGGTTACTCTTAATAGATGTTTTACCAGCAATTTGGGAGCACATAAGCTATGCGTTGATTCCCATGGTGCTGCTTGGCTTTTTTGGCCCAGGCCTAATTGAAATCACTTTTAGGCGAGCTGCTGATAAGGCTCATAGTCTCGCCATTTTTCTGGGTGTTACCGGATTGATGATTCATGCAACCCTGGATGGTGCTGCAATAGTAACCAATGATACTAATCCAATGTTAGCCTATGCCGTAATTCTCCACAGGATTGTTGTTGGCTTGAGCATCTGGTGGATCGTTCAACCTCAATGGGGCAACTTTAGAACATGGTTGGTCTTTGGCTTCATGTTTATCACGACCATTATTGGGTATTATGCTGGTGAGCAGCAATTAACTGGTCTACATAGCAATGTTGTTGATTATTTTCAGGCTTTTATTTCAGGAACTTTGCTGCATGTGATTATTCATAGACCGCATGTTGATGACCATGGCCATATTCACCATCATGACCACTCAGTGCCTGTCTCTGTTATCCATGAAGGCGCTCATGAAGAGCATAAAAATGAGGCAGACTCCGAAGCCGCCCACTCTCATGGATTTGTTATAAAACATAAAGGATATTTTGCAGTCGGTGTGTTATTTGCGACAGTTTTACTGTTTGTTTTGCACTTAATACATCAGCACTAAGCAAGCCTGGATAAACAGCTCTCTGCATATATTCGTTTAAATCCAGAGCAACTTCTTAGACTTTGGAATAGAAGACACATAGTCAAGCTGACCACTAACTATTAAAGCAGGTAAATCAGAAGCTAACTTAGCCTCTAACTCTGAACTACGGGTAAACTGATTAGCAAAGATTCCTATCCACGCGTTTCGACTATTCTTCTTAGCTACCGCTAAAGCTTTCTCTACCACGTAAATGATTTGCTCCCAGGTCAGAGGCTTTTCAATATTGTCTGTAAATGGGAATCGAGTAAATCCAATACTACAGGTCACATCAATAGTACTGCCATTGCCCAAGTCAAACTTCCTTGAAGCAACAATGTTACGAATTTTCTCAGCGAGTAACATCTGCTCCCGCTTTTCAATACCGCGACTTAAAATAACCAAGGTTGCACCCTGCCAACGAACCAGAGTATCTGTTCCATAGCAAATTGTTCTGAGGCAGTCTGCAAGCTGTTTGATCACTTCATTACCGCATAACTGGCCGTATTGCTGATTGATAGTAGCCAGGTTATCAACATCAACCGCAAACACCCCAAGATAAACACCCTGCAGTTCAGTCTTGTCACGCCAGGTAGATAAGATTGAGTCTAGTTCTTGCTGAATACTGGCTTTCAGATAACTTCGCGTTCTAAAGCCAGTCAGTTGATCGTCTACGGCGGACTGCTCAAGTTTGGATGATAAAAGTTCTACCTGATAACGTTGCTCGGATAATGAGTACTGAAGATCTTCCACACGATAGAGCAAAGATTTCTTATCTTTCAGTAGCATCTGACTTTTTGATTCAGACTCTTTAAGTAGACGCTCTTTTAAGCGCAATGCTTTCTTAATGCTTCGATAAATATAGAAGAAGACAACGAAAACAAATAATGACAATACTACAAAGTACAACGCAAATCCTTTTGAGCTACGCCAGAACCCTTTTATCACCGCAATTTTTAGTTGTGACTCTTTGCTACTCCAGTCTCCATCTTCATAACGCACCTGGATTCGAATGTTGAAACTTTCCTGTTCAACGGAATGCAGCCTAATTAGCCTTGAGCTGCCTAGATGAATCCAGTCATTAGTCAAACCTTCTATCTTGTACCGAAACTCTAAGTTATTGGCATTAATATAATTGAACACAGTAAACCTGATGTCAGTAATTTCACCGTATTCGATGCTTGATTTGTATTGGTTGGTATTCTCGGTATTGGTTAAAGGTTGTCTTTCATTATTCTGAATGACTTCAGTGATTTTTATCGGCTGATGTTCCTTATCAATTACTATGTCTTCAGGCTTAAAATAACTGATACCGTTTAAACCACCAAAATATAAATAGCCTTCATTGTCGGCGTATTGTGCATTGGCGAAAAACTCACTGTATTGTAAACCATCAGAATAGGTATAGTTAATTGGACGCCCCTTGTCAGGATGGAACTTAACTAAACCGTTAGCAGTGGAAACCCACAGATTGCCAAATTCATCTGACAAAATAGAACAAATAAAGTCATTGATGAAACCATCACTAACCGTAATTCTCTGGAAATAAACTTCGCCATTAACGTTATAACGTACTCGGTTCAGTCCAGTAACGGTACCAATCCATAAAACCCCCAACAAGTCTTCATAAATCACATTGATGTCAGAACTGGAGAGTGTTTCAGGATCGTTAGGGTTACTCATGTAGTACTGAAGATCAAAGGTCAGTGGACTGAAACGGATTAATCCCCTCGACCCTCCCAGCCAGATATAACCTTGCAAATCTTCATACATGGTATAAACACCATATTTTGACTGAACAAAACTGGTCGGCAATTTATCGGTCATGTTTTCGATAGTCAGGTCTTCAGCAGAAAGCTCTTCCCCAACTGCTTTATCTAAACTCACTTTAAAGAAGCCCTGCTCTCCTCCCAACCATATGTGTCCATTACGGCCCTCGATAATGGTTGCCAGATCAGTTAACTTTACAGGTTGGCCATTGGTATCCATCAGGGTCTTCAAAGACAAAAAGTTTTCACTACCATAGGGTCGAATAAAAAGACTGGTACCCGTTAACATCCAGAGGTTTCTGCCGTTGTCTTCAAGCATGTCAGCAACGTAACCTGTGGTGACTGGCCCATCTTTTGTTGGCAGAGAAGAATAATGGTTTAATTCTGCATATGACTCATCGTAACGGTAAACTCCTGATGACTCGGTACCGACCCATAACCGACCAAGATAATCTTTTAAAATTGAAGTTGTGATATTGTCGCGGCTGTACTGAGAAACTTCAGACTTTTGTAGTAAATGGATAAACTGCTCACGCGAGTCCCAGTAATTGACACCTAAACCAGTACCAAGCCATATTAGCCCATCAAATCCCCTCATCAAGGACATTGTATAGTCACTGGCAATTGAGTGTTCATCGCTAAAGTTAGCGTGATATTCGCGAATGGCCTTTCTCGCAGTGTTATCCCAGTATTTCAAGCCCGTTATAGTGGCAAGCCAAAAACCGTTTCCGTCAGGCAGTAAAGACTCAACTTCAACCAAAGAGTCAGTTTTTGAGTCAAAAACATCGAAATGCTCAAACACTTCATTGCTCATGCTAAAACGCGAGAATCCAGTTTCTCTGGAAAAATAGATATGCTCAGGAAACTCAGGGAATACAAAGAAATCCTCAAAGGTCTCAATGTTAGTGGCACAAAACTGCTTACGTTGGGAACCTCCAAAATCAACCTGTAATATGCAATTATCTTTAATGAAATATATCAGTTGATCGATAACCGTCATTTTTTGCAATTGCTTGCCTTCTATAAAATCCGTCAAGCGTTGATTCTGATTGACTGTTTTATTTGTAATATCAATGGTGGCGAAATAATCCGAGCCCAACACAGAGAGCGTTTTATCTGTATTGAGTGAGATTGACCAAACCTCTTTTGGGACACTTGGTGCATCAGCACTTTCAACCATCAGGTTTTGTAGTGAGTCAGTCCAATGGGTTACTTTTAAGGAGTGTACATCAACACTGTCCAAGCCCTGAGGTGTCAAAACCCAGAGCGTTCTGTTGCCATCAAATAAAAGACTACTGATTGTTGGAGAGTTAATAGTTTCGGAATTAGTAGGAGAATGGCGAAAAACAGTATTTTCGAATCCATCAAAACGATTTAGACCATCCTGAGTACCGATCCATGTATAGCCTAGACTATCCTGAGCAAGACTTAATACAGTACTTTGGCTTAAACCATTTTCAATGTTGTAAGTGTGGAATCGAATTCTCTGCAGGTTGGTTTTGGCATAAGCCAACTCTGTAAAAAGAAGGAGAAAAGTTAATAGAAAACCAAATATGCAGGCAAAGGTGTTTCGCGGCCTGGTCAGGCCGGTGATGAAATTAAGGTTTTTCCTCGAATCGTATATCACTCGCTAACTCTGGTTTTATCCCTGTTTTATCTTTATAAAATGCTCTTATCACATCAAGGTCTTGTTCTTGATTACCACTTGGTCTAAGCAGATCCCCAATACCGATTTCTTTGGTCTTTGAGTTCAGAAAGGTCATAACAATCGGAACTTCTGCTTTAAGTGCAATATGATAAAAACCGCTCTTCCAATAAGGTTTATAACTTCTTGTACCTTCAGGAGCAAGAGCAAATTGAATTTCATTTCTTTGTCTAATGATCTCGGCAACCTGATCAACCACTTTATTTGCTGAAGAGCGCTCTACTGGAATCCCGCCAAACATTCTAAAGAACCAACCAAACGGTGGCTTAAATAACGTGTGCTTGCCTAGAAAGGCCACTTTCATTTTGAAGCAAAGCCTTACCATCAGCATCAAAACGAAATCCCAATTTGAGGTATGCGGTGCGAAAATCACCACATACTTTTTATCATCGGGTAACTGGCCGACTAGTTTCCAGCCAAATAACCGAAGCAGGCCTTTCATGATAAAGCGCATAATGCCTCTCTATTGATTATGAAGATCCATAACCATCGCAGCGTCCTCTACTTCCTCAGTATCCTTGCTCTTTTTGGCAGAATCGTTGCGTAATTGTTGTAGCCTATCAAGATAATTCGAATCAATATCGCCAGTGATGTATTCACCAGTAAAAACAGACAGGTCAAAGTGCTTGATCGAAGGATTCCCTTCTCGAACTGCCTCAACCATACCTTCAATATCCAGGTAGATCATTTTGTCTGCGCCAATAACCTGCCCCACTTCTTCTTCGGTACGACCATGCGCCACCAGTTCACTGGCAGCAGGCATATCGATACCGTAAACATTAGGATAGCGAACTGGAGGCGCAGCAGAAGCGAAATAAACCTTTTTAGCCCCTGCTTCTCGAGCCATTTCAATGATTTGCTCTGAAGTAGTGCCGCGCACAATGGAGTCATCAACCAGCAACACATTCTTATCACGGAACTCAAGCTCGATGGCATTAAGCTTCTGGCGAACGCTCTTCTTACGCATCTGTTGACCTGGCATGATAAAAGTTCGACCAATATAGCGGTTTTTGATAAAACCATGGCGCATTTTAACATTTAGCTCATGCGCTAATTGTACTGCAGAAGTTAACGATGTGTCTGGAATTGGAATGACCACGTCAATGTCATGATCAGGCCATTCGCGAAGAATTTTTTCTGCCAGCTTTTCACCCATACGTAAGCGGGCTTTATAAACTGAAACATTATCAATCATTGAGTCTGGACGCGCTAAATATACATGTTCAAAAATACAGGGTGTCAACTCACTATTCTCAAAGCACTGCTTTTCGTGCAGGGTTCCATCATCAGAGATAAAAACCGCATGACCAGCACCTATGTCATCAATCAATTCATAACCAAGCGCATCCAGAGCCACAGACTCAGAAGCAACCATATATTCTATGCCGTTCTCAGTTTCGCGCTTGCCATAGACGGCTGGTCGAATACCGTGTGGGTCACGGAAGCATAATAAACCATGGCCATTAATCAGTGCGACTGCGGCATAAGCTCCCTTGCAGCGCTTAAAGACATTACCAACCGCATCAAAGATATCATCGGGGCTCAATTGATTTTTATCTTTTAACTGCAACTCATGAGCTAGAACATTCAATAGAACTTCAGAGTCAGAGTTAGTATTCAGATGACGACGATCAGTTGAAAACAATTCTTCTTTCAACTGATCAGAATTCGTTAAGTTGCCATTATGTGCCAAGGTAATACCATAAGGCGAGTTCACATAAAGTGGTTGAGCTTCAGCGCTGGTAGAACTACCCGCAGTTGGATAACGAACATGACCAATACCAGTATTACCGGTTAATCGACGCATGTGGCGTGTATGAAACACATCACGAACCAAACCGTTATCCTTACGAAGGTAAAGACGACCATTATCGGTAGTCACAATACCGGCAGCATCCTGGCCACGATGTTGTAAAACAGTTAATGCATCATAGATGCTTTGGTTAACAGGACTTTTACCTACGATTCCAACAATACCACACATATTACTTCTGCTCGTCTATTTCGGTTGGTGGCTCAGTGCCCTCTTTCAACTGAGGGACAACTTCACCAAGTTGCTCATAAAACCATTCGGCGACCATCTCCATATGAGGCAACAAACTGGATTGCCCCCACCACTCGTCCTCTGGCACTGGGGTAAATTGCTTCAACCCCAGTACAATTAATGCCACTATTAAAACACCTCTGAGGGCACCAAAAATCATACCCAATAATCGATCGGTTCCACTTAAACCTGCTGCATCAACCATTCTGCCGACCATATAATTGACAACACCCGCGATAACCAGAGTCACCACAAACAGTGACAACCAGGCTACTCCAAGACGGATGCTGTTAGTATCAATATGATTGACTAGAAGTTCGGCAAGCGGCTCATAAAAGCCTTTGGCGACAAAGAATGCTGCAATCCAACCTGCTAAAGACATGGCCTCACGTACGAAACCACGAAGCAAGCTAATTAAAGCTGAAATGCCAATAATGGCAAGGATAACCCAATCGACCCAAATCATTAAGGAGGCTAATGTGTTGTGTTGGCGGCTATTTTAACAGAGCTGGCAGTCAGGTGAAATGATTAATGTTGCTTTGGGTCAAACTCAATAACTTTGACCTTTGCGCCAACCATCTTTTCCAACTCAGATGTGCGGCTTTCTGCTTCACCTTTCACCGGATAAGGTCCGACGTAGACTCTTGCGAAAGAGTCTCCAACCCTTTGGTAAGCTCTATAACCCTCATCTCTTAACTGACCCACAAGTCGAGTGGCATTGTCTTTATTGGAAAAAGAGCCTATTTGAATGAGCCAGGCTGTATCAGAAAAAGCTAATTCTGTTTCAACCGCTGACTCGCTAGCTTTAACAGTAGTTTCAACCTCTGCATTTTGCTGAGTCTGCTTGCTTGAAATGTCTTCAGCTGGCTTTGACTCAGGCTTTGTTTCAGGTTTAGCCTCAGTTTTTGCAACTGTTTCTACTTTAGGTTGTGATTCTGACTTAGTTATATCGGTATTTTCTTTTACAGGCTCAGTCTTGGCGCTGTCACCTGAACTATCTATATTGGACAATTCTTCCTTTGCAGGCTCCTGCTTTTCAGCTGTTTTTTGAGAAACCTGCGTTTCAGAGACTTTCTTATTAGCCAAATCAGTGACAGCGGACTGATTATTTTCGTCATTATCATCAAGATTGATGACTAATGGGCCTTTCTCTACAGGGCCATCCAGTTGTGCTTCGGGCTGCTGGTTCGGACTAGAGTTTTCTATATCTTTATATTGAGACTTATGCTCACTTGGTACTTCAGGGATTTGTGACTGAATTTGAGAGCGGTATTTCTCACTATCAAGAATCATAGGCAGAAAAAAAACTGCCAACGCCAGAATGACTGATGCACCAACTAAACGATATTTTAATTTTTCATCCACAGCTTAAGCCTCATATTGCTTGCGGGTTGCCAGCTTTTTTTCTAACTCATGCCAAGATTCAAGCATCAAGCTCACAGTGACAAAAGAGCCAAAAACAACCAACGCTTCATTCTGTTGTTGATGTTGCCAATAATCGTCAAAGGCATCAACTAAGAAATGGTAAGATTTTGCGTCTGTTCGTGCAAATTCAGGCAATTTTGCCAGCAGTTCTTCACCTTTGGCACCTCGTGGTCCAGGAAGATCAATACAATACCAATTATCAACTTCAGAACACAGTGATAAGCAGCTTGCAATGTCCTTATCTTTTAACATACCGCAGATTGCACTGACTTTCTCTATTCCTCTACTCTTAAGTTGTTGCAGTTTGTTATTCAATACTCTAGCTGAGTCGGGATTATGAGCGACATCGACAATAATGGCTGGCTCTTTTGATAAATATTGAAAGCGACCAGGGAATTGCAATTTATGGAATGAACTAACCACTGCTTTTTCTGAAGTCTTAGCAGAGTAAACAAGCACAAAAGCCTCTAATGCTCCAGCCAGATTAGTGACCAATAAATCATTATTGGCTAAGCCGCTTAGTGAAATCTTTTGCCCATCAGCATCTGTATTGAAATTCCAACTCTGCCCAGTTTCTATGTAGTGATAATCTTTCTGTGCCAAGTAACTTTTTGCATTTCTTGTTTCAGCTTCAGGCAATAAAAGCTCTGCCGTTTGAGGATCTGCAATGATTGCTGGGGTTTTAGCGCGCATGATACCGGCTTTTTCATAAGCCACCTTCTCCAGAGTATCTCCTAGCCAGGCAACATGATCCAATCCAATGGACGTAATAACAGCAACATCTGGGTCTATAATATTAACGGCATCCATGCGCCCACCCAGACCAACTTCGAGCACAATCAACTCAAGCGGCTGGCTTTTAAACAACCAAAATGCGACCAATGTGGTAAATTCAAAGTACGTTAAAGGAACATCACCCTGGTTCTTAGCAATATATTTAAATGCCTCCACCAGTTCCTGATCAGAAACAGGCTGTCCATCAAATTTAATTCGTTCGTTAAATCTTAACAGGTGGGGAGACGTATAACTGGCAACAGATAGTCCATGCTCAATGGCCAGTGACTCAAGAGCAGCTACAACGGTTCCTTTACCATTAGTGCCTGCTACAGTGATCACAGGGGCATTCAGCTTGTCTAAGCCTAACTTGTTTGCGACATTCTTAATTCGACCAAGACCAAGCTCTATCTGATGAATAGGATGAGCCTGTTCAAGCCAGGCTATCCATTCATCTAAAGTTTCAAAATCAGGAGAGGCACTCACTGCACGTCTTGAATATATCAGGCAGCAGGTTTAGAAAGGTTTAGTAGTTTTGCAGCAAGGCGTGAAACGGTATCACGCATTTCTCGACGATCTACAATCATGTCAATCGCACCATGCTCTAGCCAGAACTCACTCAAGCGGAAGCCTTCTGGTAGCTTCTCTCGAATGGTTTGCTCAATTACGCGTTGACCAGCGAAACCAATCAATGCCTTTGGCTCAGCAATCTGAATATCACCAAGCATAGCAAGACTTGCTGTAACACCACCCATGGTCGGGTCGGTTAAAACTGAAATATAGGGAAGTTTAGCTTCGGAGAGTTTAGCCAAGGCAGCACTGGTTTTAGCCATTTGCATAAGGGATACCAAAGCTTCCTGCATACGCGCGCCACCACTGGCTGAAAAACAAACAAGTGCGGAACGCGTTTCAATCGCAGCATTAACAGCTCGGACAAACTTTTCACCGACTACTGAGCCCATAGAGCCACCCATGTACTCAAAGTTGAAAGCACATGCTACAACTGGGATATCGTTTACTGATCCTTTAAAAGCGATCAGAGCATCATTTTCATTAGTCTTCTTCTGCGCGGCAGTTATGCGGTCTTTATATTTTTTGGAGTCGCGAAACTTGAGCATATCCACCGGTTTCATATTGGCACCGATCTCTTTGCGATTAGCTTCATCCATAAACAGCTCTAAGCGAGTTCTCGCTTTAATACGCATGTGATTGTCACACTTAGGACAAACCTGCTGACTACGCTCCAGCTCTGCATAATAAAGAACACTTTCGCATGCAGTACATTTGCTCCAAACACCTTCAGGAATGGATTTCTTTTTTTGCGAACCCTCAGGATTACGCTTAGGTAATAATCTCTCTAACCAACTCATATTTTCAATTTTTCATTAGTGGCTTAATAAATTGCCCGCATTGTAACAGGTTTCAGGGCAAACGGAATAATGCTCTGGTTTAACCACTTCAAGCTTTTGTCGATTTAATCTCAATTCGTAAAAACTCTACTGGGTAACTCTTTCAGGCAGGAAAAGCGGTCCCAGAGAAGCTTTGGGCAAACCAAAAGTCTCTGGATAATCTACATCCACCAGATAAAGTCCGTTAGGGCTGGCAGTTGGCGCTGCCTGGGTTCTATCGCGACCTTCGATCAGATCTTTTGCCCATTGAGGCTTTTGGTTATGACGGCCAATTTCAATAAGACTACCCGCGATATTTCTTACCATATGATGTAAAAAAGCATTCGCCTTTATATCTATGACCACAAATTGACCAATAGGCTCAACAAAAAGATGATGGATATTTCTAAAGGATGTTCTAGATTGACAGCTCGCGGCCTGAAATGCAGCAAAGTCCTGCTCTCCAGGGAAAAACTGACATGCCTCATTCATTGCATTAATATCCAAGGGCGCTCTACACCAGGTTAAACCAGAACGAGCAATTGCTGGTCTGGTTGGTGTATTTGCAATGATATAACGATAACGGCGAGCTGTAGCACTGAACCTGGCATGAAAATCATCCGCTACCAGATGCGCCCAGCGGACAGCAATATCGTCGGGTAATTGAGTATTTGCACCCATCGTCCACGCTTTTAGCGGGCGCTCATTATCCAATTCAAAATGGATTACCTGTCCAGTGGCATGTACACCGGTATCAGTGCGGCCAGCACAAAACACTTCAATTGGCTGGTCCGCAATCTTGGATAGCACTCGTTCTAGCGTCTGCTGTACAGAAGCTGCATGAGACTGCCTTTGCCAGCCATGATACCTATGTCCATCGTACTCAATGCAGAGTGCGACTTTAGCCATAATTAAATTCTCTATTCACTGTGTTGAAATGAATAACACCGGGCTTAACCCGGTGCTATTAAAAGAGCATTATTTGTGCCGGTAAGAATTAGTGCTTAGCTAATAACTTACTTGCTTCTTCACTCTGAGCAGAATTACCTTCTTTTTGAACCTCCTGCAAAATATCTTTCGCAGAATCTTCATCGCCCATTTCTAAGTAGGCTTTTGCCAGTTCAAGTTTGGTCTGAACTTCATCTTCACTAACATCAGATTCATGCTCACCAACAGGCTCAAAGCTCATCGAATCAGACTCCTCTGTGACTTTTTCTTCATCATCTGAATCAAGTGCAAAATCAATACTATTATCATCAGAATCTGAGCTATCGGCTACCGGTTTCGAAGCAAGCTTATCTTCGCTTGCCGTTTCTTCAACTTCTTTTTCGAAGTCACTCAAATCGAAATCCAGTGAGTCATCTGCAGAAGTAGTGTCTACCTCGGGCTCTTCTGTAGCTTCAAGCTCAGCAGTTAGGTCTACATTAACTTCTTTACCTTCTTCTTGCTGGTCGAAACCGAAAACATCATCCTCATCTGGTAAAGGCTTTGTTTTTACGGGTTCAGCTGGTTTAGGAGGTTCTACCAAAGCTGACAAGCTGGCAACTTTAAGTCCTAGCTTTGAGTCATGATCAAAACTTTTGGATAAACCGGACTTAAGCTCATGGAACTTCGCTGAGTTCTTTTGACTGGCTAGAATCTCCATGTACTTAACGCGGATTTCATCATTACCTGGCTCTTTGGCCAAAGCCTTTTCTAGAACGTTATTGGCTTCCGTCATTTTGCCTCGAGCTATTAGAACATCGGCCTCGCTGATTGGATCAGAGGTCGCATCATCAAATGTCATTTTGTCTTTGTTGAGGAATGAATCTCTTGGTGATGAAGGCTCCTTCTTACTTCCAGAACCACCAAAGTTTGGAATTAAGCTCGATTCGCCCTCTTCGGGTGGTTGACGGTTGCGCCAATAGACGGCTCCACCTGCTATCGCTAATAACCCAAGTAAACCGCCACCAACCCAGTACCAGAACCCCTCTGCCTGATAAAAGGCTTCTTCTTTTTCGTTAGAGCTGCTTGCAGGTAATGAATCCGGTTTGCTATCAGTAGCTGCAGTTTCGGCAATGGCTTCTTTTTCTGCGCTATCAGCAGCAGTATCTTCGGCGACATTCTCTTCTGCGCCACTTTGCTCTTGCGGTGAATCAATTGGCAAACTATCTTCGGCAACTTCAGCACTTCCAGACAACACCGCCAAAGTGTCATCTTCCAACTTTACACCAGTATCGGCTAAGTCTTCTTTCGCCTCTAACTCTTCTTTAAGCTGTTGATTTTGAAGTTTTAATGTCTCAACTGCTTCGCGCAGTGTATTAACTTCATTTTGTAACTCATCTACCGAACCTGATTCTGTTTCCGAGCCACCCGCTTGGTTTAGCGAGCTATCTTCAACACTGGCAATACTTAAACGACCGCCCTGAGTTGTGGAATCAGTTCTTGCTTCGGTCTCGGTGACTGTTTTACGAACATCTAATGGTGCCTGGCTACCTGATAAAGAAGCTCGATATTCGCTCAAAGCCTCTGCATGTGAAATGTCATTTATTAATGAACGATCTGGTACATTTAGTTTATAACCAGCTTTAAGACGATTTATATCGTTATTAATAAAAGCATCAGGGTTACTGCGATAAAGCGCAATCAAAGTCTGTTGGACCGTCGCATTATCAGGTCTCACCTGACTGGCAATGCTCCACAGTGTCTGGCCGCGGCCAACACTCCAGCTATTTCCATCAAAAACCGGAGCTGAGCGACGCTGAGTTGGCTCAGTTCTGGTTATTGGTTCCGATGAGGTTTGCTTTGGTGGTTCAGTAACGGGAGGCTCTTGCTGACTAGAGACACTAGGTTCAGGGGTACGCTTTACTTCTTCAGTAACCCTTGATGGACGCTGAGTAGGAGTTACCTGAGTTGTTGCTGGCTCAGCAGTAATAACTGGTGTTGTTTTGTTAAAAACTGGTGGGTCTAATAACAGGGTATATTCTCGCATCAGCTTACCCTGCGGCCAGTCCAGTTCGATAATGATATTTACATAGGGTTCTTTAATTGGGGAATCACTTGAAAGACGAATAGCTTTTGAGCCATCACCTTTGGTATAGACTTCGAATCTTAGAAGACTATGAAAAGGTTCGCGAGTTACGCCATAACGCTCATAAGCCTCAAATGAAGCAATTTTTGCCCGCAGATCAGATTCCTGAAGTTCCTTTGAAGAAAGGAGAACAATTTCCGCATTAAGTGGTTGGTTTAGACCTGATTCAGTTTTTAGTTCTCCAAGTCCAAGCGACCAGGCCTGAGAAGTCATTAGTGCCGTCGATACAGCGACAGTCGCAGCTAATTTACGAAACATAAGTTCTCCCTCTTGAATACCCTTATTAAAATTCCACTCAGAAAGCAAAACGACGTCCTGCTTTCTGAGGTCAGAACTTAAGATTATACTTTAAGTTAGCTATTGTTAAGTGCTAATTTTGCGACTATAAGTAATTTTTTACAAGTATTTCAGCGATTTGAACTGTGTTCAATGCCGCACCTTTGCGAACATTATCGGAAACAATCCACATTGCCAGCCCATTTTCCATGCCAACATCCTTACGAATACGGCTCACAAACACATCATCCTTACCGCTGGCATGCGTCACAGGTGTCGCATAATCCAGCTTGCTCATATCATCAACTACGGTTACACCGGGAGCATTTTTTAACAGGTATCTTGCTTGCTCCACGTCCAATGGAACACGAGTCTTGATATGCACGGCTTCAGAGTGGCCATAGAAAACCGGCACTCGGACCGCTGTTGGGCTAACTCCGATAGATGGGTCTTCAAAAATTTTGTGAGTTTCCCACACCATCTTCATTTCTTCTTTGGTATATCCGTTATCCTGTACTTTGTCGATATTTGGCAAGACATTAAAAGCAATCTGTTTGTCATAAACTTTATTAGTCGCTTCACGTCCATTCAGTAGTTGAGCTGTCTGACTAGCAAGTTCCTCGACCGCTTTATGGCCTGAACCTGAAACCGCCTGATAGGTACAAACATTGATATGCTCAATGCCAACGTCATCCTGAATGGGCTTTAGAGCCACTAATAATTGCATCGTCGAACAATTTGGATTGGCAATGATGCCGCGATTTTTGTAATCGGCAATTCTTTCTGGGTTAACTTCAGCAACCACTAAAGGAATATCATCGTCATATCGGAAGTGTGATGTGTTATCAACTACTACGCAGCCAGCTTCGGCAGCTTTTGGCGCATATTCTGCTGAGATATCTCCACCAGCAGAAAAAAGTCCAATATCTGCCTTTGAAAAGTCAAAGTCTGCAAGGTTCTCTACTCGAATTGACTTACCCTTAAACATAACGCGCTCGCCTGCAGAACGCTCGCTTGCCAACAGGTAAAGATTCTCAACTGGAAAGTCACGCTCCTCCAGGATTTCACGAATAGTAACACCGACAGCACCAGTGGCGCCGACAATTGCGACATTAACTTTTTTCAATCTAGCTCTCCGAAAACACTTAAATAATAATTGATAGGTAACTTAAAGTACTGTTAATAACTACTTCTTTTTGTTGAACATTATCCATACACGCATTGCTACATAGCCAATAAACCCTGCAGCAATCATATAATGTGATGCTAACACCCAGAGTTCAGCATTATCTTCCGGATGGACGTATTTCAACAAAAAGCCTGCGGCAAATAATAGAATGGCTAAAAACGAATAACTCTGTAAACGTCGGTTGCGCTTTAATTTTTGAATATGGACTGCGCGCTCCAACTGCTCTTCGCTTGAACCCTTGAGCACAGCACCGCAATGGGTACAAACTTCCGCTTTACTCGAAATGCGCTTGCCACACACGATACATCTAATAATTGACATAACTCACTCGTATTTTTATCGGTTAAATTTGAATCAGCCCAAGGCCTTGCTCGCTATCTCATAAACATCCTTGGACAAATCAGGCAGTTGCAAAATACCCTGTAATTGTTCGCACATCAAGCGCTGACGCTCGTCATCGAACTTTTTCCAGCGGTTGAAAGCACCAGTCAAACGAGCTGCGGTTTGTGGATTTACACTGTAAAGCTGTTTTATCTGCTCTGCCAGGAATACATACCCTTTACCATCCCTGCGATGGAACTGCGGCAAGTTCGAGCCAGCGAAAGCCCCCACCACTGAGCGTACTTTATTGGGGTTTTTAATATCAAAAGCAGGATGCTCAATTAAACCCTTAACTCTCTCAATGGTTTTATCAGTCGGATCCGTTGCCTGAGCAGAAAGCCATTTGTTAACCACAAGCTCTTCATCTTGCCATTTGCGGTAGAAGTCGTCAGCAATTTGCTTTTTCTGGTTATAATTAGAGTGCATAAGAAGCTGTAAAGCGGTTTCGGCGTCGGTCATATTATTGCTGTTGACCAACTGGCTAACCGCCAGCTCATAGGCTTTTGGCTTATCAAGCGCTACCAGATAACTCAAACACACTCCCGCAAATGCTCGTTTTGCAATGGCGGCCTTATCCTGCTTAAAGTCTCCAACATGATGATTGGCTTGATAATGAACCAGCCAATCCATTTCCAACTGTTTCGCCAGCTCACGCTTAAGGAAGTCATGGGCGGCAATAAGGTGATCCAGATTAACCCGCTCAACCTCTTCGATGAGAGCTTTAATATCAGGCAAAGTCAGAGCCAGTGCCTTAAAGCGACCATCCAGGGAATCATCGGCTAACAAATTCTGTACCGCATTAACTAGATGCAGTGGGAACTGCATCGGCTCACCGGCTTCCTGCTCTGCGCATAGCTGCCAGATCACCCGAGTAAACAGCCTCTGCCCTGCTTCCCATCGATTAAAGGGATCCTTATCATGTGCATACAGAAAAGCCAGCTCATGATCGTTGTAATCATAAAACAGACGCACTGGCGCAGAAAAATTACGTAATAATGACAACACGGGCTTATGGGAAACTCCGACGAATTCAAAAGTTTGCTCCGCTTCTGTCAGATGCAATATATCATCAGTCAGCTGTTCCTTATTTGATGCCAGCTCGAGCGCCAGGTCATTACCATCTTTATCAAGCAGGCCGAGCTTTAGTGGAATATGGAATGGTTGTTTATTGGATTGCCCGGGGGTGTCGGGACATGACTGCCCAATTTGCAGTGTCAGCTTTTTGTGTAACTCATCATATTCACTGGTTACAGTTACTTCCGGAGTCCCCGCCTGTGAATACCAGCGTCTAAACTGCTTGAGGTCGTAGCCATTAGCATCTTCCATAGCACTGACAAAATCTTCGCAGGTAACAGCCTGACCATCGTGACGTTCAAAATACAAATCCATTCCGCGCCTGAACCCGTCTGCACCCAACAGGGTATGGTACATACGAATAATTTCGGCTCCTTTGTTATAAACGGTAACCGTATAAAAGTTATTCATTTCTATGTAACTGTCTGGACGGATCGGATGTGCCATCGGACCTGCATCTTCTGCAAACTGATGCGAGCGAATAACTTTGACGTCTTCAATTCGCTTTACTGCATGATCAGTCTGATCAGCTGTAAATTGCTGGTCTCTGAATACCGTAAGCCCCTCTTTCAAACTCAACTGAAACCAGTCACGACAGGTTACGCGATTGCCAGTCCAGTTATGAAAATACTCATGCGCTATTACTGCTTCTACATCTTCAAAATCCTGATCGGTCGCAGTTTCAGGGTGTGCCAGCACATATTTTGTATTGAAAATATTTAGGCCTTTATTCTCCATCGCGCCCATGTTGAAGTCACCAACAGCCACAATCATGTAGATATCGAGATCATATTCAAGTCCAAACACTTGTTCATCCCAGGCCATGGCTTTTTTCAATGAGGCCATCGCATGATGACATTGCTCTAGCTTTCCTTTATCGACGTAAATTTCAAGCTTGATATCGCGTCCTGAGCGAGTCGTAAAATGGTCTTCCAACAAATCATAGTCACCTGCGCACAAGGCAAACAGGTAGCTGGGTTTGCGAAATGGGTCTTGCCAGATGGCATAGTGACGACCATTGGCTAAGCTGCCATGTTCAATCTGATTACCATTAGACAGTAAATGAGGATATTTCTTCTTTTCAGCCTCAATGCGAACATCAAAGGTGCTCATAACGTCGGGGCGATCAAGATAATAAGTAATCTTGCGGAACCCTTCCGCTTCGCACTGAGTACAAAATTTGCCATTGGACAGGTATAGGCCTTCCAGGCTGGTATTCTGAGCAGGATGAATTTTGACTTTAGTAACTAGCTCAAAAGGAGACTCTTGATAATCCAAACCTTCAATTTTGCTGAGCCATATAGTCAGTTGCTCTGACTCAACTTCATATTGCTCCTGCACAAGCTTTTGCCCAGCGACATCGATACCCTGCAACTCTAAATCTTCACCGTCAAGCACCAGAGCATCTGAAGAATCGGCTGCCGGGTTGGCCTGCAACATCAAACGAGCAGTTACAATTGTGTAATCATCAAACAGCTCAAAATTTAATGAAACTTTATTAATGAGAAATGCAGATGGCTTATAATCTTTGCGGTATTTTACTAGGATACTATCGCTGGTTTTCATAAAAGCTCTTTGTTAGATGTCCAATACTATTCTTAAACTAAATTGGCGTTATTGTAGCAATCATGGAAACTATTCGATATAAAAGACTTCGCCAAAACAAACTTACCGATTAAAGACATCAATATGTGCCAATGTTCAACCCTAGCCGATATCCTGCTTGGTGATGATGAAATTATCAGCAACAATCCTCAGCATCCGCTGCATGGTCTTGATGAAGTAGACTGGAATCCTTCTCAGTGGGCATGTTTGAATCAGTGTTCGATGTGTGGCCAGTATTGGCATATTGATATTGCCAGGGCTAATCAGATTGGAATATGTGTAAAAGTACAGGATCGCGACGCATGGCAAAAACTGGATACCACTCATGCAAGAATTGATTTAATGGTTCAAAACCACGGTGGATTAAGTTTTGAAATATGCAAATGGAAACAGTGCAACAAGAACTGTGTTAAAGGGCTCGCCTTTTGCCCCGAACATGCCTATTTTGAGATGGATATAAAAGCTTAAACATTGATACTTATATTAGCCGTCAATGCAAAACAAGCGTTAATAACTGACTGAATTTTGGTTGAAAAGCCATTTGAAAGCATTAGTTTTAATAATCCTTAGGCGGGCAACCTACAACAGAATTGATGGATCACTGGTCAGAAGAGCCAGTCACTATACAAAAGCCTTAAAAATCCGTACAATCGCCACCGAAAACAGCTGTTTTTAACCATGGGAAAGCTCAAATTAACGGCTGAGCGAACGCTCTAACTTATTAAAAAATAAGTACATTTTTAAAGTGACGAATAATAAATCACTCTTCATAAACCGTTAACGAAAAAGCTTTATAAATCACGTATAATCGAACAAATTTTGCGAGAAGGTTCGATTAGACCAAAACTGTGAATCAACTTTCCCAGTAACCTTAGGAGAATGTAGCCTTGACGACTACAACTGTTGCTTCTTTTGAAATCAAGTACCACCAGTATCTTGATCCTCAGGGTAAACCAACCCAGGAACTACCCGCATTTGCCAAAGATATGGATAAAATGCGTAAACTTTACCGCGATATGGCGCTATTACGTGCTTTTGATGCAAAAGCATATGCCTTACAACGTACCGGTAAAATGGGTACCTACCCTGCTTCATTAGGTCAGGAAGCCATCGGCATTGGTTATGGCGATGCAATGACTGCTGAAGACGTCCTTATTCCTTATTACCGCTCAACTGGTGCCATGCTGAAACATGGCATCACCATGGAAGAAATCCTACTTTATTGGGGCGGTGATGAAAGCGGTTCGAATTATTCTGTTGCTAAAGAAGACTTCCCCATCTGTGTACCAATTGCTAACCAGATCATCCATGCTTCTGGTGTTGCCAAAGCGATTCAGATGCGCGGTCAAAAGCGTGCAGTCGCCACTGAAATTGGTGAAGGCGGTACTTCAGAGGGTGATTTCTACGAAGGCATTAACGTTGCTGGTATCTGGAATCTTGGTGTTGTATTCATGGTTAACAACAACCAATGGGCAATTTCTGTACCGACTGAAATCCAAACAGCTTGTGAAACCTATGCTCAAAAAGCTATCGCAGCTGGTATCGAAGGCGTGCAAGTTGACGGTAATGACATCATCGCAGTAAAACAGGTTGCCGAATATGCGTTTGAAAAAGCGCGTAACGGTGGCGGGCCAACTTTGATTGAAGCCATAACTTATCGTTTGTGCGATCACACAACAGCAGATGATGCATCTCGTTATGACGATCCTAAGGTGAAAGAAGAAGCCTGGAAAAATGAGCCAATGGTTCGTTTACGCAAATACCTCGAAGCGAATAAAGCCTGGTCTGATAAAGACGAGGAAGCCATGAAAGCTGAAATTGCTAAAGAGGTTGAAGCAGCAGTGAAAGCCTATGAAGAGACTCCAAAACCTGGTCCAGAATTAATGTTCGACCACTTATACGCGGAACTACCAGAGCTAACAAAACCACAACGTGAAGCAGCGATCAAGCTGGCCGAAAAAGCGCGAGGTGCAAAATAATGGCAGCGATTACTTTAATTGAAGCAGTCAATGCAGCAATGGCCTATGAGCTTGAGCATGATAAAGATGTTGTATTGTTTGGTGAAGATGTTGGTAAAAACGGTGGTGTATTCCGCGCAACCGACGGCCTACAAAAGAAGTATGGTTCAGACCGTGTAATTGACTCCCCTCTCGCGGAGTCAATGATTGCTGGTCTTGCCGTTGGTATGGCCGCGCAAGGCATGAAGCCAATCGCAGAAATGCAGTTTATGGGCTTTATCTTCCCTGCGGTTGACCAAATATTCTGTCATGCTGCCCGTATGCGTCATCGTACACGTGGTCGTTTGACTTTACCGATGGTGATTCGTGCACCATACGGTGGCGGTATTCACGCACCAGAGCATCACTCAGAGTCAACTGAAGCTCTCTTCGCACATATACCTGGCCTGAAGGTGGTTATCCCTTCAAACCCTAGCCGCGCTTACGGTTTAATGTTAGCCGCTATTCGTGACCCAGACCCTGTGATTTTCCTTGAGCCAAAACGTGTTTATCGAATTGTTAAGCATGAAGTAGAAGACAATGGCGAAGAATACCCATTGGAAGCATGTTTCGTGGATCGCGAAGGCTCTGACATTACCCTGATTTCATGGGGCGCAATGATGCATGAAACCTTGCAAGCTGCTGAAAAACTAGCAGCAGAAGGCATAGATGCTGAGGTGATCGATGTAGCGACAATCAGCCCAATTGATATGGATACGATTCTTGAATCCGTTCAAAAGACTGGTCGTGTTTGTATCGTACAGGAAGCTCCTAAGTCCGGCTCTGTAGGCTCTGAAATTGCCGCTGAAATTGCCGAAAAAGCTATTCTAAGTCTACTCGCACCAATTGGCCGCGTTTCAGGTTACGACACTGTCATGCCATACTACCGCTTAGAAAAACAATATATGCCAACCGTGGATCGCATCCTCGATGAAGCACGCAAAATCATGGAGTACAAATGAAACAGTTTAACTTACCCGATTTAGGTGAAGGCTTACCAGATGCGGAGATCGTACGCTGGTTAGTTAAAGAAGGTGATGAAGTAACTGTCGACCAGCCAATGGTCGAGATGGAAACTGCAAAAGCCGTGGTTGAAGTGCCTTCTCCATTCGCCGGTCGTATCAGTAAATTGCATGGCAAAGAAGGTGATGTCATAGATGTTGGTGCTGTTCTAGTAACCTTTGGAGAGGTTGGTGAAGTAGCTGAAGAAGCTCCAGAGCCAGCACCCGTAACTGAAACTACAAATGATGAGACACCATCACAAGCATCAGCTCCTGCTGCTGGTAGCGACACTTTCTTACTTCCGGATTTAGGCGAAGGTTTGCCAGATGCGGAAATTGTACGTTGGCTAGTTAAAGAAGGTGATACGGTTACTGTTGATCAACCAATGGTTGAAATGGAAACCGCAAAGGCTGTGGTTGAGGTGCCCTCTCCTTTTGCAGGTAAAGTGTCCAAACTTTACGGTCAGGCAGGTGATGTTATCGAAGTTGGTGCACCATTAGTAGAATTCGGCGGTACTGGCGGCAGCTCTAGTGGAGAAAGCAAAGCAGCGGCACCAGCTAAAGAAGAAGCTGGAGAAGAAAAGCGCGCTGACAGCGGTACTGTGGTTGGCGCCGTTGAAGTCGGCAATCATGTTGTCGCTGAAACAGCCAACGCTGTTGTAAAAGCACTAGCCAAAAAATTGAAAGTCGACTTAACGAAAGTTAAAGGCTCTGGCAAAGATGGCGCTATCACACAGAAAGATGTACGAGAAGCCGCTAAGTCAGGTGCAACTGCCTCAACAACTACGGCAGAGCTACCACAACAAACAGCCGGTGTTGATACTTCAAACCCACTTGCCTATAAAGCCTCGCCTGCAGTACGTGCATTAGCGCGTAAACTTGGTGTTGATTTGGGTGATTGTAATCCAACAGGTCGCAAAGGTTCGATTACCCGTGATGATGTTGAACAGGCCTCAAAAGGTGGTTCATCTGCTCCACGCCAGTCACAACCAGCTATGTCAGCACAACAGGCTAAAGGTCTGCCAGCTGTCAGCGTTGAGGTGCAGCCAGAAAAAGTCCGTGGTGTTCGTCGCGCCATGGCGATGGGTATGGCAAATTCACATGCTACAGTCGTTCCTACCAGCCTAGTTGAAGATGCAGACATTACTGCATGGCCAAAAGGTACTGACTCCCTAGCACGTTATGTTCGCGCAATTGTTACTGCTGCAAAACAGGTTCCAGCAATGAATGCCTGGTTTGATGGTGAGAACTTCGAACGCTTATTGCATCCGAATGTTAATGTGGGTATCGCGGTAGACTCTCCGGACGGTTTATACGTTCCGGTTGTGCATAACGCAGACCGCATGGATATGGCAGGGGTTCGAGCTAGAGTTCAGGAATTACGTGAAAAGATTGAAACCAAATCTTTGAAGCAAGATGATCAGCAAAATGCGACCATCACCCTTTCAAACTTTGGCTCAATCGCGGGTCGTTATGGTACCCCGGTTGTATCGCCACCTCAGGTAGCAATTCTTGGAACAGGCCGTTTCCGTAACGAGCTCAAGCTAACGGACAAAGGCATTACCAATGCAAAAATGTTGCCATTGTCATTAACTTTTGATCATCGCGCATGTACCGGTGGTGAAGCTGCCCGCTTCCTGGCAGCTGTGATTGAAGACTTACAGTTAGCTCGTTAAATCAAGCAACATCCCGTTCAAAAAAAGCGCAGTGTTAGCGACTAACCTGCGCTTTTTTCTTGTCTTTCACGAATCATTGCAAACTTGCCTGTCATTACTTGCCCTCTACGCTTATCACACCACCAGCGATAAATTGGATATGTAATCAAACTTGTTGTAAACCCTATAACAAAGAACAAACTCATACCGGGTATAAATGATATTAAGTAACTAATAAAAGAAAAACTTGAATCATTGTTTAAATAGATAAGATAAATATACAAATAGATAGCATATACCACTGGCAAGCCCACCAGATTAAAAATAGCTATTTTGATGTAACCCTTAAAGTCCAACTGTACTCTTGCCTTTGTATCATAGTGTTCTTCTATAATTGTCTTTTGATGCGTCAAACCACTGTCCCTCTGTAATATTTCAAAACATTTGTATCCTAGCCGAACACTTTCCCCTTTGCTATGCTCATTAGCGATTTTGTATTGGAAATACTTGATAGATTTAGTGCGCATTTTTGGAGGCCTCTGTGGAAAAAACAATGTATAAACTACTGTTAACTGGCTTGCTGAGTGGCTTATTGGCTACTTCAGTTTCCGCCAAAGAACCTAATGATCCTTATATCTGGCTAGAAGAAGTCGAAGGTAAAAAAGCCCTTGAATGGGTCGAAGAGAACAATAAAGTCTCTTTAAGCTACCTACAATCCCAACCTCTCTATAAAGAGTTATATGAAACCAATCTGGACATATTAAATTCGGATGAGCGCATTCCGTACGTTACTGAAATGAATGGCTATTTTTATAACTTCTGGCGCGACGAGGACAATGTACGTGGAGTATGGCGTCGTACCACTCTTGAAGAGTACAAGAAAGAGAACCCCAAGTGGGAGGTTATTCTTGATGTTGATGCACTAGCAGAAAAAGAGAACGAAAACTGGGTCTATAAAGGCTCAAACTGCTTGTACCCAGATTACAAACTGTGTCTAGTTAGTCTTTCTCGCGGCGGCGCTGATGCAACAGTCGTGCGTGAGTTTAATGTTGAAAAGAAAAGCTTCGTCAAAGACGGGTTTCAATTGCCAGAAGCAAAAAGTAACCTGAGTTGGATTGATGAAAATACTGTTTTTGTAGGAACCGACTTTGGTTCCGGCAGTTTAACCGACTCAGGCTACCCACGTATTGTCAAAGTTTGGAAGCGCGGACAGAAACTTGAAGATGCGGCTACTATATTCTCGGGCAATCAAACTGACGTTGCAGTTCAGGGCTTTGTAACACGAGATAAGGATGAGTCTTATAAGCTTATCTATCAAGGGCTGGATTTTTACACATCAGAAATCTACTTACTCAATGATGATGGCCTTACTCAACTCGATCGACCAAAAGACAGTTCTTTTAGAGCGATTAATAATGGACAATTATTATTAGAGCTAAAATCTGACTGGGCTGTAGGTGACAAAACCTACGAACAGGCTTCACTTCTATCTATTGATATTAATGATTATTTAAAAGGTAAAAAGAACTTTACCGAAGTTCTGGTTCCCGATGAGCGAACAGCTATCAGCGGTATTTCGTCTACAAAGGATTACTTACTCATAAACTTACTGAAAGATGTCAGCAGCGAATTACATCGCTATTGGTATGCGGATGGTAAGTGGCAAAGTCAAAAGATAGATTTGCCAGAGTTTGGCTCATTAAACGTTGCCGGAACCAGTGACAAGCATAATAACTTTTTTGTTAACTACACCAGCTTCCTTAAGCCAAGCACCCTCTTCTACTATGACGAGAAGCAAAGTGAATTCAGTGAACTGAAAAGTCTACCTGCATTTTTTGATGCAGAGCCATACAAAGTTGAGCAGCACTTTGTTACGGCAAAAGATGGTGTGAAAGTCCCTTACTTTATCGTGATGCCAAAGGATCTTGAGTACAACGGCAAGAATCCAACTTTACTCTACGGCTACGGTGGCTTTGAAGTGTCACTGAATCCAAGTTATTCAGCACTGACTGGTAAAAACTGGTTAGAGCAAGGTGGCGTCTATGTACTAGCCAATATTCGTGGCGGCGGTGAATATGGACCAGACTGGCATCAGGCAGCCCTTAAAGAAAATCGACACGTTGCGTTCAATGATTTTATCAGTGTGGCTGAAGATTTAATTAAGCGTAAAATCACTTCTGAAAAGCACTTAGGCATTCGTGGCGGTAGTAACGGTGGTCTGTTAGTCGGCACAGTTGCAACCATGCGTCCTGATCTGTTTGGTGCAGTTGTCTGTCAGGTACCGCTATTAGATATGAAACGCTTCAATAAACTCCTTGCTGGCGCCAGCTGGATGGGTGAGTACGGCAACCCTGACAATGAAGATGAGTGGAACTACATCAAAACTTATTCCCCTTATCATAATATTGCTAAGGACGAAGATTACCCAAGAATCTTCTTCACGACATCGACAAGAGATGATCGCGTTCATCCAGGACACGCCCGTAAAATGGTAGCCAAGATGCAGGCAATGGGTCATGACGTTCTGTATTATGAAAACACAGAAGGCGGTCACGGCGGTGCGGCTAATAATGAGCAAACAGCCAAGCTATATGCACTGATTTATACCTACTTAGCCGATCAGCTTAAGTAAAAAGCTCAAACATAAATAGGGTCCTACGGGGCCCTTTTTTATGAACAAGGTAAAGACAGAACTATTTATAACCAAAAGTTAATTGACCATTTCAGCTTTTCCGGCGATTATCACAGTCATGAATATATGTCTTCGCACAGCTCAGCCTATTATGGCAAACCCGCAAAGTCTTCCCGTACCCGGACAGGCTAGGCTTGCGCTGTGTGAGTATTTTTTATGGTAAGTTAAAACACAATAACCAAACATAAATAAGATCAACCACAGACCCGCAAGCCAAAAGCTTTGCGGGTTTTTTAATGCCTGAGAGAAAACTGATGAATAACATTAACTTTGACCGCTATCAAACAATCATTATTAAAGTGGGATCAGCCTTAATTGCGCCAGACGCGCGAGCTTGCTCTGCCGAATACTGCCTACCCATTGCCAACTTTATTAAGCAATGCCGTAATGCAGGTAAAGATATCATTTTGGTTTCATCCGGTGCCGTAGCGGCAGGCTTTAATCAACTCGGATTAACTGAGCATCAGCTCAACCTTGAACAGAAGCAGGCGCTGGCGGCTATAGGCCAGTCCATCGTCATTCGTCACTGGCAACGATTTTTTGACCAGGACGTTGCTCAAGTTTTACTAACTACTGACGATATCAATAATCCAACAAGAGCCCTTAATGCTAAAAAAACATTCGCACAGCTGAAGCGTTTCGGCGCCCTGCCCATCGTCAATGAAAACGATACCGTTGTCACTGAAGAGTTAAAGTTTGGTGATAATGATATGTTAGCCGCGCAGGTTGCCATACTCACAGATGCAGACCTACTGATCATCTGTAGTGATGTGGATGGCTTGTATGATGATAACCCCTATCTGAATCCAAAAGCTAAGCTGATCGAATTCATCGAACCTAATGACACCCGATGTCAGACTTATGCTCATGGCAGTCATAATCCTCGCTCCATGGGTGGCATGCTAAGCAAGGTACAGGCAGCACTGACCGCTAACAATAATGGCATCAACTGTATAATCTGCAATGGAAAAACTGAAGCCTATAGCCAGCTCTGGATGAATCACAACCCGGGCAGCTGGTTTCTCGGCAAACCCCAAAGACAGGTATCAGCAACACCTTCGGATAAAGCTAGCTTATCCGAAGCATAAGATACTGTTATTTCAAATAATTTGAAGAATTTAGCAGAATCGCTGAGGTTTGGCCTGCTGGGAAGTTAGCAATACTTAAACTAATGCAACTACCCTACCAGTTAAACTGGCCAAACTCCGCTAAGAGGCGCTTAGAGGCGTTCTCAGATTTTCTCGGGATAGAGTTTGACATTAGGAGCTGTATGTTGACAATGCGAACCGTGCTTACTATTAATTCAACAGCAAAAAACGCAGCAACGACAGGCTTTTCAGGCCAGTCGAGTGTTTCGTCTGTTGTTACTGCATCGGTCACAGCGACCGTTCGCAGTCCTGTCTTCTAGCACTCCATTCGACATTTCCATTCATACATCCTTTAAATGAAACATAAGGTTTTCCATGCTCGAACATATCGATTTTAGTCAATACAAAAATATAGTCATTAAAGTGGGATCTGCCTTGGTAGCTCCTGATGGTCGCTCCTGCTCATCCGAATACTGTCTGCCGATTGCACACTTTATTCGTAAGTGCCACAAAGCTGGCAAGAATGTCACTCTGGTTTCCTCAGGTGCTGTAGCTGCTGGCTACAACCTGGTAAAGCCGGACACCGAAGTGCTCACACGCAAAGAGAAACAGCCATTGGCTGCAATTGGCCAATCTATGGTGGTTCGACACTGGCAGCGTTTCTTTGATGATGTGGTTGCTCAGGTATTGCTGACCTCTGCGGATATCAAAAATCCAGAGCGTTCAGAAAATGCCCGTAGCACTTTCCAAACGTTGTTTGAGCTCGGTGCTATGCCAATCGTTAATGAAAACGATACGGTTGCAACTGAAGAGCTTACAGTTGGCGACAATGACAACCTGGTTGCTCAAGTCGCAGCACTAACGGATGCTGACCTACTAATCATTTGTAGTGACATTAACGGTGTTTACGACGATAACCCAAAGGTTAATCCTGACGCTGAACTTGTTACTCAATTTAAAGGCGTTAACGATGAAACCATGGCAGTTGGTAAAGACACTAATAACCCTCGTGGTACCGGTGGTATGCAAACCAAGCTACAAGCTGCGCGTTTTGCATCAGAAAATGGTATCGACACTATTATCTGTAATGGTAAGAACGAGAGTTATATGAGGTTGTTTGATAACCAGAATCCAGGGACTTTAATTCACCGAACTTGTAAAGAAGTATCGGTAGCTTAGGAGGAATTTATGACGATGCAAGAGAAATCATTTGAGAGTCAAGAACAGCAAGAGCTGTATGAACTGACTGTGCGTGCCAAGCAGGCAGCACAAATGTTGGGTAACTTAACCAGCAGTCAGAAAAACGATGTATTAGCGGCAATGGCTAAGCGATTGAAAGCCAACCAGGACCAGATTTTGGATGCCAATAAAAAAGACATCGAATACGCCAAAGAAAACGATCTTTCTGATGCTATGGTCGATCGACTGCTGTTGGATGAAGCGCGTGTTGATGGCATGGTAGATGCCCTACATAATGTCATGAGCCTGGCCGACCCTGTCGGTGAAATGGGTCCAAGCACACTTCGTCCGAACGGTATTCGAGTGGCCAAAATGCGTATCCCATTAGGCGTAGTTCTGATGATTTATGAAGCGCGTCCTAACGTTGCTGTAGAAGCTGCTGCCCTGACCCTAAAATCAGGTAACGTTGTGATTCTGCGCGGTGGTAAAGAAGCCTGGCACTCAAACCAGGCACTAATTCAGTGCTGGCACGATGCCCTTTCAGACTGTGGTCTTAGCAAAGAAATGGTCTGCATGGTACCGTCGCAAAGCCATGAAGCAGTCAATCACCTGCTACAGTTCCGTGACACCATTGATTTGGTCATTCCACGTGGTGGCGAGCGACTGATTCGTGCAGTAACTGACAACAGTAAGATTCCAGTTATTCAACACTTTAAAGGTGTCTGCCACCTATATGTCGACAAGTTTGCTGATCTTGATAAAGCTGAGAAGCTATTGAAAGACGGTAAAGTATCTCGTCCTGGCGTTTGTAATGCCTTAGAAAGCTTGGTCATTCACAAAGACATTGCCAATAAATTTCTAAAGCGTGTGAACAAACTTGGTAACGAGTTTGGTATTCAGTTCAAAGCTGATAAAGACTCAGCTGCACAACTGGATAATGCCACTGAAGCCAGCGAAGAAGATTACCACAACGAGTACTTGAGCCTTGCCATGAGCGTTAAACAGGTAGATTCATATGATGATGCCGTTGCTCATATTCTAGAGCACAGCTCGAGCCATACCGAAGTAATTGTCACAGAGAATATTGACCGCGGTAACGAATTTATCCGTCGAATTAACTCTTCAGTAGTTATGGTCAATGCATCATCACGTTTCTCAGATGGTGGCGAACTAGGTCTTGGTGCTGAAATCGGTATCTCAACCAGTAAACTGCACGCCTACGGCCCAATGGGACTGGTTCAATTAACCACTGAAAAATATGTGGTTACTGGTCAAGGCCAGGCTAAGCACTACTAACGCAAGTGCCTACAAAAGCGTTCGAGCAATAGGGTCGACTAGCCCTATGCCAAAGCCGCGGGTTGCAAAGCCTGCGGCTTTTTTATTCCTTTAATAGAATTTTCATAATAAGCACAAACAACCCGAGAAATAAGAGCTAACCGATTCAAATTCTTAAAGATTCCTGTATATTCCTTGTTATTACAATCTATTCATCTGGTTATTCCTGAAGCTTTTAAAAACAATAATAAGGTCACTTTTTTGTGGCTAACGACATTAATTTTACGGAGAAACAACAATGACACTTGGTGAAAAACTACGCGCTTTACGCTCAACCAGCGGCTGGACTCAGCCTGAATTTGCTAGAAAGCTTGGGATTGAACAATCCTATCTTTCAAAGTTAGAAAATGACAAAAGTATCCCCTCCACGGAAATGTTCGACAAGCTATGCACCGCTTATGAGGTTACGCCCGATGAGATGATAAAGGATCTGGATAAAGAATATATTCGTAAAAACCTGATGCACATCCCTATCATCGCAAACACCAGTAACAACAAGCATGAAATTGCTAAAGGCAAACGAAAAGCAGCCGTTATTGTTTGCTCTACCTTTATCCTGGTGGCCGTGCTATTTCTTTTTATTGCTCAGCTAGAACTGCTTTCGAGTAATAACCAGTACGAATATAGTTCACCTGGAGTTGACTATAAGAACGAAATAAATGCATGCATTAAATCTAAAGAAGAAAAGCTTTGTTATATGAAATATGTAGGCTTATACATGCCAAATATGTATCCCCAGCCAACTCGGAATGGCACGACTGACACTATAATCACAAAAACTTACCGTGGTTCAACGTTTAATATTAACTTAGATGTAGGTTCTAGGGACTATTTTCTAAAAAAAGAAATCAATGAAAGAAGTACTGCCAACAATATCTTCCTAATCCTGGCGGTATTTTTAATGACTTTAGGTATTCTAGGGTTAATTGTCGAGGCCAGGTTTTACAGTATTGACAAGAATACTTGAATAGTAAGTGTAGCCTCGAAGGAACAAAGTGACTTCGGGGTTGCTCTTGATAAACCTCGAACAAGCTTACTTTTTTCCTCTAAAGTGATTCCTAAGTCACGGGCTACGGATACTGTAAAGAGATTGCCACGGCCTAAAGTCCTCGCAATGACGAGAAAACCTCTCTGACACAAAAAAAGCCGTTAATGTTTCCATTAGCGGCTTCTTAATTCCCGAAGGAAAAGATTTGGTGGGTTGCACAGGAATCGAACCTGTGACCACCTGATTAAAAGTCAGATGCTCTACCGACTGAGCTAGCAACCCAAATCTCTTGTCAGGCCATGCCTAACTCGATGGCGCGTATAATACCGTTTTGAGCTGAAAACTCAAGTCTAAATTCAGAGAAATTATGACTTTATTGAGGTTTTCTATCGGTACATTATTTCAGGAAGTAATAGACTCAGAATTACAGGCATAAAAAAACCGCTAATGTTTCCACTTGCGGCTTTTTTGTCCCCTCTAGTCGAGGGTTAAGAATTTGGTGGGTTGCACAGGAATCGAACCTGTGACCACCTGATTAAAAGTCAGATGCTCTACCGACTGAGCTAGCAACCCAAATTCTCTTTCGAGAGTCACCAAAGTGCGTTTTTGGTGAGACGCGTATAATACTGTTTTTTGCAGAAAATACAACCTTTTGTTGACTCTTTTCTGAATTTTATACGCTCAAAAATTGGCCTATTCGGCTTCCTCTATCCAAGCCATTTGAATGGCCTCAAGGATTCGCTCACCGCAGCGCTTTGGGTCATCATCAAAGTCTTCAAGACCCATGACCATTTTTTGCAAATCCACAAAATTAACCGTTTTGGGGTCAACCTCTGGGTGCTTTTCATAAAGCTCGATGGCTATGTCTAAACTATCTATCCATTTCATAGGAGTGCTCTCTTAAAACTGGCTACTAATGACGCTCTGAAACCTGGTTCACGGTGTACTTTGGAATTTCGACTGTCAGATCTTCATCATCCACCACAGCCTGACAGCTTAAACGCGATTCAGGCTCTAATCCCCAGGCCTTATCCAGCATGTCATCTTCCAGCTCATCACTTTCTTCAAGTGAATCAAAGCCTTCACGAACAACAACGTGGCAAGTGGTACATGCGCACGACATTTCGCAGGCATGCTCAATTTCAATATCATTACGCAAGGCAACATCCAGTATCGTTTCGCCCTTCTCAGCCTCGAAAACGGCCCCTTCTGGACATAACTCTTCATGCGGTAAGAAAATTACTTTAGGCATTATAAACCCTTATATTTCATCAATTTCATGGCCAACCAGAGCTTTTGCGATACTCGCATCCATCCGCCGGCTAGCAAACTCTTCGGTACTCTTATCTACGACTTTAATTGCTTCTTCAATGGCTTCGATATCGCCATTCTCAGTGATATAAGCCAACTGCTTTAACGCTTCTTCAATAGCGTGGCGCTCATCTTTTGAGAGCAACTCATCGCCATTTTCTGCTAATGCAGCTTCAACAGCCTCAATCACACGTTTACCTTCTACCTGCTGCTCACGCAACATACGCGCTTTCATATCTTCTTCGGCATGGCTCACTGACGATTGCAGCATTGAGGTGATCTGTTCATCATTAAGGCCATAAGAAGGCTTTACAGCAATATCCGATTTTACACCGGTTATAGTCTCTTCGGCAGTCACTTTGAGCAATCCATCAGCATCAACCTGATAAGTCACCTTAATCCGTGCTGCTCCTGCGACCATCGGCGGAATACCACGCAATTCAAAGCGGGCCAATGAACGACAGTCTTCCACCAGTTCTCGCTCTCCCTGAACCACGTGTATGGCCATAGCCGCTTGACCATCTTTATAGGTGGTAAATTCCTGAGCTCGAGCAATTGGAATTGGCGTATTCCTTGGGATAATCTTTTCAGCAAGGCCACCCATGGTCTCAACACCCAGCGAAAGAGGAATAACGTCGAGTAACAACATGTCCTCATCGCTTTTGTTACCAATAAGAACATCAGCCTGAATAGCAGCACCAATGGCGACCACTTTATCCGGATCAATATCGGTCAATGGCTTTTTACCAAAATAGTCTTCAACCTTTTGGCGAACCAATGGTACGCGAGTTGAGCCACCAACCATGACAATATCTTGCACTTCAGAAGCTTTGAGACCAGCATCTTTAAGTGTTCTACGGCAGGCAGCAAGAGTCTTATCGACAATTGGAGCAATTAAGGACTCCATCAAAGCCCGATCCATTGAGCCCTTCCAGTGCATAAAGTTAATATCAACGCTTTCTTTGCTGGTTAAGGCCTCTTTAACCTCACGCGCTTTAATCATGGCCATCTGATAGGCGCTACGATCACCTTTATCAATGTTAGCCTGCTCAACAAGATAACCTGCAATCGCTCTGTCAAAATCGTCGCCTCCAAGTGCGCTATCGCCACCAGTGGCCATAACTTCGAAGACGCCTTTTTCCAGACGCAGGATTGAAATATCAAAGGTACCACCACCCAGATCATAAATGGCGTGAATACCTTCACTGCCTGTATCAAGCCCATATGCTAGAGCCGCGGCTGTCGGTTCACTGATTAAACGTAAAACTTTAACACCCGCAATTTGCGCAGCATCTTTGGTTGCCTGCCGCTGTGCTTCATCGAAATATGCAGGTACGGTAATAACAACACCACCAAGCTCATCACCAAGCGAGTCTTCGGCGCGCTTTACTAAAGCCTTTAAAATTTCACTGGAAACTTCAACAGGATTTTTAATGCCGTTCTCGGTTTCGACCGCTGGCATACCTGTACCCGATGCAGTCAACTGGTTGGCACTGAACTCTTTAATCTTTTGCACGTCCTTGAGGCCTCGGCCCATCAAACGCTTAACTGAACTAATGGTGTTTTTAGCATCAGAGCATACAAACAGTTTCGCAGACTTTCCCACCGACACAGTACCATCTTTTGCATAATGAACTATCGAAGGTAAAATGTGGTCGCCTTCTAAGTCAGGTAAAGTCTCAGCTTTACCACTGCGTACCGTGGCTATAAGCGAATTAGTTGTGCCCAGGTCAATCCCCGCTGCCAGTCTATGCTGATGTGGGTCTGTACTTTTGCCGGGTTCTGAAATTTGAAGTAACGCCATAAATAATACTTACTGTTTGAGGTTTTAGCTTAAAAGCTTGTCTTCAGCGAGTTCTATGTCAGACAAGGTCTTATGCAAGAATTGTAGCTTATAAATAGCTTTTTGAAGCTCATCTGTATCCAGGGGCTCCTGCGAAAACAGCTCAGACATTTGCTTTTCCTGAGCAACTTCTAACTCATCAATTTTATCAGCAAACTGGTTGAGCTGACCGATATCATTACTGGATGAGATTTCCTCCAGTTCCTCGCGTAACTCTAATTGCTGCATTAAGAACTCAGGGTCATTAACGGTATGTTCTTTTGAAGTATCAATACCTGTTTTAAGATGCAACAGATATTGCGCACGCTTTACCGGATTCTTGAGTACGGCAAATGCATCATTCAACTGAGTGGTTTTTTGCATCGAAAGCATCTGCTGTTGAGAGCCAGAACTTGCAAACCTATCGGGATGGACGCTATTAAGAAGCGTTCTTAATTTTGCAGACAGTTTTGGTACATCTATAGAAAAATTCGGCTCAAGGCCGAATAGTTCAAAATAGTTCTGCTGTGCTTTAGTCATAATCAGAGTCTAGGTTCAGAGTAGTACTGTTAGTTGACGAAGTTGAGAGTTAGACGTAACTACTTTGCTTAAAAGAAGTTAAACGGTAAAGGACTCACCACAACCGCACTCACCTTTTACATTGGGGTTCACAAACTCAAAGCCTTCATTCAGACCTTCTTTCTTAAACTCCAAACGAGTACCATCCAAGTAAAGTTTACTCTTAGGATCAACAATCACCTTTACGCCCTTATCTTCGAAAACCACATCATCTTCTTCGAGCTCATCAACAAACTCCAAGACATAAGCTAATCCAGAGCAACCTGTGGTTTTAACACCAAGACGAATGCCAAGTCCTTTGCCACGATTGGCCATAAAACTTTTCACGCGATCTGCTGCTGCATCTGATAAGGTGATTGCCATATTTAATCCTAATCTACTTACCTGGTTAACTGTTAAACTCTCGATTACTGACCGTGCTTATCTTTGTAGTCTTTCACAGCAGCTTTAATGGCATCTTCCGCCAATACAGAGCAGTGAATTTTTACTGGAGGTAAAGCCAACTCTTCAGCAATCTGGGTGTTCTTAATTGACTGAGCTTCGTCGATTGTTTTGCCTTTAACCCATTCTGTGATTAAAGAGCTTGAAGCAATCGCAGAGCCACACCCATAAGTTTTAAATTTTGCGTCTTCAATGATGCCCTGCTCATTCACTTTAATTTGAAGCTTCATTACATCACCACACGCAGGTGCACCGACCATACCTGTACCAATGCTAATGTCAGTCTTTTCGAAAGAACCTACATTGCGAGGGTTTTCATAATGATCAATAACTTTTTCGCTATAAGCCATAGTAATATCTCCTATGATTGTTTAGTGGGCCTGCCACTCAACTTTAGACAAGTCCACACCCTCTTTGTACATTTCCCAAAGAGGCGATAATTCACGTAAACGACCAATTGAGCTTTGAATTTTCTCAATGGCGTAATCCACTTCTTCTTCCGTTGTAAAGCGTCCGATGGTGAAACGAATCGAACTATGCGCCAACTCGTCATCACGACCTAATGCACGCAATACATACGAAGGCTCTAAACTCGCTGATGTACAGGCTGAGCCTGAAGAAACGGCCAAGTCTTTAAGTGCCATAATCAATGACTCACCTTCAACAAAGTTGAAACTGATATTGATAATGCCAGCTACACGTTTTTCCGCATGGCCATTCAAATATACTTCTTCCATATCTTTAACGCCATTCCACAAGCGCTCACGCAAGCGAATGATACGCTCGTTATCGCTTGCCATATCTTCTTTGGCGATACGCGCAGCTTCACCCATACCAACGATTTGGTGAGTCGGCAAAGTACCTGAACGCATACCGCGCTCATGACCACCACCGTGCATTTGTGCTTCCAAGCGAACACGTGGCTTACGACGCACGTACAGAACGCCTATGCCTTTTGGACCATACATTTTATGGCCTGAAACTGACATCAGATCGACTTTGGTCTTTTCTACATCAATTGGTAATTTTCCTGCACTTTGTGCAGCGTCGACATGGAATATAATTTTGCGCTCACGGCACATTTCACCGATAGCATCTATATCCTGAACCACACCAGTCTCATTATTAACGTGCATGATGCTGACCAAAATAGTGTCATCACGCATAGCGTTTTCAAGAGCCTTAAGATCCACTAACCCATCTTCCTGAACGTCCATATAAGTAACTTCATAACCTTCACGTTCAAGTTGACGAGTGGTGTCCAGAACCGCTTTATGTTCTGTTTTTACGGTAATGATATGTTTACCTTTCTTACCATAAAAATGCGCAGCACCCTTGATTGCCAAGTTATCTGACTCAGTTGCTCCTGAAGTCCAGACAATTTCGCGAGGGTCCGCGTTAATTAATTCAGCTACCTGTTGACGAGCAATATCAACCGCCTCTTCCGCTTCCCAACCAAATTTGTGAGAACGAGAAGCCGGATTGCCATAGATACCGTCAACACCCATGTATTGAACCATCTTCTCGGCAACACGCGGATCGACTGGCGTAGTTGCTGCGTAATCAAGATAGATGGGTAATTTCATGCTTTTCTCCGCTGTTTCGTTTGCCTATGAACTGCCATGATGTAGCAGCTAATAAATCGTTAACTAAATAAAATAACGTCTTCTTCACGAAAACGCTGGTTTTGACGCTCTGCAATCTTTTTCACAAACCGTCTTTGAATAACTTGTTCCAGAGTAATGCCACTCAGGAACTGATAAATCTGATCGCTTAACTCACTCCAGAGCTGGTGCGATAAGCAAAGGTCACCATCTTGACAGCCACCTTTACCATTACACTTAGTTGCACTCAGCGGCTCATTGACAGCCAATACAACTTCAGCGATTGAAATCTGACTGGAAGGTCTTTTCAGTTCATAACCTCCGCCTGGCCCACGCACACTCTCAACCAAGCTTGCTTTGCGCAACTTGGAAAATAGCTGCTCAAGATAGGACAGTGAAATATCCTGTCTGCTTGAGACTTCCGCCAATGTTATGGGGCCATTACCGCTATGTAATGCCAAGTCAAGCATGGCTGTTACTGCGTATCGCCCTTTAGTACTGAGTTTCATAAGCTAATCCTGTAAATTACACGCTTATGATCCCATACCCGACTAAATTAGTCAACTTTGCCAATCACTTGGCAACCGGATGATTCACCCGTAACTCATTGATTAATCTAAAGCTAATGCTAAACCCTCGTTTGCATTAAAATAATTCATGACCAATATCAAGGCGATACCTAAATAAATTACTAGGATATTTTTTGATTAGTTGCTTTTATCAGATTTAGGTTGCGTATCTGGCTGACTTGAATCGGTCTTTGTAGAGTCTTGTTTACCATTAGTATCCAATATGGCCTTACAGTCGATATCGGGTAAATCAAACTCCGTAAGATCAAAACCTTTTGATTTCAATGCGCAGCATATGGAATGGAGTTGGGCTTCCATAGCGTTAGCATGTGAATACATGCTTCGAATTGCCTGTGTGAGTGGATCCTGTTGATCAGCGCTGATGCCGTAGGCCTCAAAAATTTCATCACCGTCATGTTTAGAACGAGATGCTTCGCGAGCTGGTATGCCAATAACAGTGGTGTCTTCGGGGACATCCTTTACAACAACTGCATTTGAGCCTACCCTTGCATTTTTATGCAAAGTAATCGGGCCAAGAACTTTAGCACCCGCACCGATTACGACACCATCTTCTAAAGTTGGATGGCGTTTCCCAGCCTTCCAGCTGGTTCCGCCTAATGTAACCCCGTGATAAATAGTACAGTCATCACCAATTTCAGCCGTTTCGCCAATCACCACTCCCATGCCATGATCGATGAAAAAGCGACGACCAATTTTTGCGCCCGGATGAATCTCAATTCCTGTTAACCAGCGGGCTAGCGTAGATATAGTGCGAGCCAACCATTTCCAATTAGCATTCCATAGTTTATGGGCTAAACGGTGATACCAGACTGCATGAAGGCCAGGATAATTGGTCAAGATTTCAAAATTGTTACGAGCCGCTGGGTCACGGTGGTAAACACTTTTAATATCTTCTTTGATGCGTTTAAACATACTACTGACCTTTCATTTGACGCTTTAAATATTTATCCATGGAAGATAAAAAGCCTCTCAGGATATTAACCTCACCTTTATTAAGGTGAGCCTTTGCTAGAATTCTGCGTATTCTAGCAGGTAACAATTTGGGTTGCTCGGGGTTATAGAATTCCGTTTGCTTCATAGTAGATTCCAGATGGTTATATAAACCATCCACTTCTTCAAAGCTTGCTAATCGCTCACTCTCTTTATCAAAGTCATTTATATCGTCGTTACTATAATCTTGCTCAACGTTAACGTCCTGTGAAGATACAACTTTACTTGCTAGTCGGGCTTCATAAGCAATCAACTGAACAGCCGCCGCCAGATTTAAAGACATATATTCAGGATTGGCTGGAATATTAACGTGGTAATGACAGAGCTGTAATTCCTCATTGAGAAGTCCGGTACTTTCACGGCCGAAAACAATCGCCACAGGTCTTGCATCTGTCTGTTCGCGGATAATGTGCCCCATCTCTCGCGGCTCAATTAAGGGCCAGGGTAAGGCTCGGTTGCGAGAACTGGTACCAATGATTAAGCGACAGTCAGCCAGTGCTTCCTCGATGGTATCAACCACAACAGCACTATCCAGTACGTCTAATGCTCCTGATGATCGAGCAGAAGCCTCTTCTGATGGAAAATCTTTTGGATTTACCAGCACTAACCGACTTAAACCCATGGTTTTCATGGCCCTGGCTGTAGCACCAATGTTGCCGGGATGGCTGGTTTGACAAAGAACTATCTTGATACTGTCGAGTAACTGAGTATCAAACTGCGGTTCCTGAGACAAGTTTTGACTCATAAGATGTTGAAATTATGCATAAATCAGTATACAGCTATGATAACAAAGCAAACACAAATCCCCTATTTATAATCATAATTATTTTACCTGGGCTTATTATTTGATATGATGCGCGCGTTTTTAGCCTTGAGCTAACAGTTCTTTGACAGTGGTGGTATCAACATGAATGCGTACAAAACAATTGCCGTGCGCGCGGCTAACCGTGCGGGTGACTTTATTGCAAAAGCATTTGCCAATCGCGATCGCATTATCGCGCAAAGCAAAGGCACAAATGATTTCGTCAGCAATATTGACGAGCAGGCTGAACAGCTGATTATTGATACTATTCACAAAAGCTATCCTGACCATGCTATCTTCGCAGAAGAAAGTGGTCATCAGGGTAAGAGTGATGTCGAATGGGTTATCGACCCAATCGATGGCACAACCAATTTTCTACGTGGCATTCCCCATTTCTGTGTTTCAATTGCAGTACGTCAAAAAGGCAAGACAGTTGCCGCAGTGGTTTTTGATCCACTTCAAGATGAAATGTTCAGTGCTGCAAAAGGTTCTGGTGCACAATTAAATAACACGCGCCTTCGTGTCAGTGCCTCCAAGAAACTAGACGGAGCAATTTTGGCAACCGGCTTTCCTTTCAGAGAAGGTCAGGACCTTGAAAAATACTTAGAGTATTTCCACGCGTTATACCCACAATGCATTGATATGCGTCGTGCAGGCTCTGCTGCCTTAGATTTAGCCTATGTGGCTGCAGGTCGCATGGATGGCTTCTGGGAGTTTGGGCTAAGCGACTGGGACACAGCCGCTGGCGTACTTATTGTAAAAGAAGCTGGTGGAATGGTCAGTGATATCAAAGGAAATCAATACACTGGTGATTCAAGCAGCATCCTGGCCGCCAATCCAGGCGTTTTCAAACACTTCTTGCAAACCGTGAAAAACATCTAGTTCACAACAAAACACATTCATTTTCAGAATTCACTAGAGAACGACAGGCCAATTATTATACAATTGGTCTGTCCTCTTACCAGATTCACACAAAGCACAAAGGTAATTATTGATATGAATACTATGTTTAATGCGCTATGGGAAGATTACATTGCAATCACTCCAGATGCATTGGCAATTCACAATAAATTCAAAGCGTTAGGTGAAGATGTTATCACTAACGATCACATTGCACTGAGAACCTTCAATGACGGCTTGATTAGTCTTAAGCATATTGGCGAGCATCTCAAGCAATTCGGCTACCAGGAAGCCGGTGAATATCATTTCGAAGAAAAGAAGCTATATGCAAAGCACTTCGCGCACGAAAGTGACAAGGATGCTCCAAAGATTTTCATCAGTGAGCTTTTACTTGAAGAGTTTTCACCTGAACTACAAATGTTCTGTCGTGGCTTAATCGCAGAAGCTAACTGGAATATCAGCAAAAATGGACTGCAATTGCCAAGCCGTCCTTGGGGAAAAATTTCTCGTACAGCTTATGAAAAGCTATTGGAAGAAAGTGAATATGCTGCATGGCTTGCAGCTTTCGGCTTACGCGCAAACCACTTCACCGTCTCTGTAAACCACCTTGCAAATCTTGGTACACTTGAAGATGTAAATGAGTTCCTGAAGCAGAATGACTTTGAACTGAATACCAGCGGTGGTGAAATTAAAGGTAATGAAGAAGTCTGCCTCAAGCAAAGTTCAACAATGGCAAACATCGTTGACTGGAAATTTGAAGACGGTACCTACCCTATCCGCTCATGCTTTTATGAGTTTGCCGAAAGATTTGTAATGGAGAATGGTGAATTATACCAAGGCTTCGTTGCAGCAAGCGCTGACAAGATCTTTGAATCAACTAACGCAGCAGCTTAAAAAAGTTAGAAATAAAAAAACCGCCAATCGGCGGTTTTTTTATGCTTAAGAAGCTTAAGACTAAAGTGATTCGATCAATTCTGGGACCACCTTAAATAAGTCTGCAACCAATCCATAGTCTGCGACCTGGAAGATTGGCGCTTCTTCATCTTTGTTGATGGCAACAATGACTTTAGAATCTTTCATACCAGCCAAGTGTTGAATCGCGCCAGATATACCCACAGCGATATACAATTCTGGAGCTACGATTTTACCGGTTTGGCCAACCTGGTAGTCATTAGGGACAAAGCCAGCATCAACCGCAGCACGTGATGCACCAACCGCTGCACCCAGCTTATCAGCCAATTGCTCGAGCATGGCGAAGTTTTCGCCACTGCCCATACCACGACCACCGGAAACGATCACTTTCGCTGAAGTCAATTCAGGACGCTCAGACTCAGTCAACTCTTCACCGACATAATCAACTAAAGCGCCATGCTCAGTTGTACCAATCGACTCAACAGAAGCCGAACTACCTTCATGTGACAAAGCGTCAAATGCTGTAGCACGAACAGTAATGACTTTTTTGCCGTCGTTACTTTTAACTGTAGCAATAGCATTACCCGCATACACAGGACGCTTAAATGTATCGTCGCTGTCTATAGCGATAATGTCAGAGATTTGTTGAACATCAAGTAGTGCTGCAATTCGTGGTGCGATGTTCTTACCAAAGGTTGTTGCAGGGGCAAGAACATGAGTAAAGTTTTCAGCCTGCTCAACGACTAATTTATCCAGGTCTTCAGCCAATAAATGTGCATAGTGCTCTGCTTCTGCAAGAAGAACTTTATCAACACCTTCTGCTTTAGCAGCTTCTTCGGCTACTGCCTGGCAATTATGACCAGCGACTAAAACTACTGTCTCGCCAGATAGTTCTTTTGCCGCAGCAATTGTATTAAAGGTTGCAGCCTGCAATTGGCTATTGTTGTGTTCTGCAATGATTAAAGTGGCCATTAGATCACCTTCGCTTCATTTTTTAGTTTATCAACCAGCTCAGCAACGGTTTCAACTTTGATGCCTTCTTTACGCGCCGGTGGGTTTTCAACCTTGAGAGTTTCTGTGCGTGGTGCAACATCAACGCCCAGGTCAGCAATTGCAAGCTCATCAAGCGGCTTACGCTTTGCTTTCATGATATTCGGAAGTGACGCGAAACGTGGCTCGTTTAAACGAAGGTCAGTGGTGATAATCGCTGGCATTTTGACCGACAAGGTTTGCAGGCCGCCATCAATTTCACGAGTTACCTGAGCTTTACCATCAGCAACTTCAACTTTTGAAGCAAAGGTACCCTGCCCCCAGCCAAGTAATGCTCCAAGCATTTGGCCAGTCTGGTTGTTATCACCATCAATAGACTGTTTACCAAGAAGCACCATTTCTGGTTGTTCTTTTTCAACAACCGTCTTTAGGACTTTAGCAACAGCTAATGGCTCAAGCTCATCTTCGGACTTAACCAAAATGGCTCGGTCGGCACCTAGAGCTAAAGCTGTACGCAAGCTTTCCTGGCACTGTTGGTTGCCAATTGAAACTGCAATCACTTCGCTAGCTACACCCTTTTCTTTCAGGCGTACTGCTTCTTCGACAGCAATCTCACAGAATGGATTCATGGACATTTTTACATTGGCAGTTTCAACGCCAGTGTTGTCCGCCTTAACACGAACCTTAACATTCGCATCAATAACACGTTTTATTGCAACGAGAATTTTCATGAAAACCCTATCTATGTATAATTTCGCCAGATATAGACGACTGGAGCGCCTATCTTTAGTAAAATAGGCCGCAATGGTGACGTTTTAAGGCCTTAAGGTCAATAGTAAACGGTCAATTTGAGCCAAATTTGAACAGATTTTAACCGTTTTTGAGTAAAAAAACAGATAAGGGGAGAATTAAGTGGAACGTGAATTTATGGAGTTTGATGTCGTAATCGTTGGTGCTGGCCCTGCGGGTCTATCAGCCGCGATTCGTCTTCGCCAGCTGGCAGCCCAGAATGACCAGGACTTAATGGTTTGTGTGGTTGAGAAAGGCTCCGAAGTCGGTGCACACATCCTTTCTGGAGCTGTCTTCGAACCAACAGCTCTTAACGAACTCATTCCTGACTGGCAGGAAAAGAACGCTCCCCTGTTAACCAAAGTTTCAGATGACAATATTTATCTTTTTAGAGGGCAAGAAAAATCCATCAAGATTCCAAACTTCTTTGCCCCTAAAACCATGCACAACGATGGTAACTACATTGTAAGCCTGGGTAATGTCTGTCGCTGGCTCGCTGATCAGGCAGAAGCCCTGGGTGTTGAAATTTTCCCGGGTTTTGCTGCTTCAGAGGTTCTCTATAACGAAGACGGCTCTGTTAAAGGTATCGCGACAGGTGATATGGGTATTGGGCGAGATGGCGAAAAGAAAGACAGCTATATGCCTGGTATGGAGCTACATGCCAAGTACACACTGTTCGCGGAAGGTTGTCGTGGCCATTTAGGCAAAGAGTTGATTGCCAAGTATGAACTAGATAAGGATAAAGATCCTCAACACTATGGGATTGGTATCAAAGAACTTTGGAAAGTACCCGCTGAGCAGCACAAGCAAGGTTTAGTAGTGCATACCGCAGGCTGGCCATTAAGCGAGTCAGGTTCTGCTGGCGGTGGCTTCCTTTACCATATTGAAGACCAACAGGTTGTTGTCGGCCTCATTACTGACCTGTCCTACTCTAATCCACATGTCAGTCCGTTTGATGAATTCCAGCGCTACAAGCATCAGGCAGTTATCAAACAGTACCTTGAGGGCGGCGAAAGAATTTCCTACGGTGCTCGTGCGATTACCAAAGGCGGACTTCAATCCCAACCCAAGATGTCTTTCCCGGGTGGTTTGTTGATAGGTGATGATGCTGGAACCTTGAACTTTGCCAAAATCAAAGGCTCTCACACCGCCATGAAATCCGGTATGATTGCTGCCGAAACTGTCATTGCCGCCATTAACAGCGAACGCGCAAATGATGATCTTGTAGAGTATGCCGAAAACTATAAGAACTCATGGGCTTGGAAAGAGCTTCATACTCAACGTAATTTTGGTCCTGCACAGCACAAATGGGGCAATTTGATAGGTTCCGCTTATGCCTTTATCGACCTGAATATCTTCAACGGTAAACTGCCTTGGACTTTACGCGATCCGGAACCTGACTATGCTCAGATGAAAGAGGCTTCTGAGTGCAAGAAAATTAATTATCCGAAGCCAGATGGCAAGTTGTCATTCGATAAGCTTTCTTCAGTCTTTGTATCCAACACCAATCACGAAGAAGATCAGCCCGTTCACCTGCAACTCAAAGACCCTTCTATTCCGATTGAAGTTAACTTAGAAAAGTATGATGAACCAGCTCAACGCTACTGCCCTGCTGGTGTCTATGAAGTTGTTCGTGATGATGATGGCAACAATCCGAAGTTTGTTATCAACGCACAAAACTGCGTGCATTGTAAAACCTGTGATATTAAAGACCCAAGCCAAAACATAAACTGGGTTACACCAGAAGGAACTGGCGGTCCTAATTACCCCAATATGTAATTATTGGGGCACAAAAAAAGCGGCTAATCAGCCGCTTTTTTTGTACATGATAATTTATTTGTATCTTCTGAACGCTAGTAAACCAAGTAATACCAACAACACGAATGGCATACTGCCACCACCAGATTTTGATTCTTCTTCAGGCTCACACGTTTCAACGGCTCCTCCAGTTGGATCGAGTCGGAAAGCTCTAATTTCACCGTCCTTTACACCAAAACCAACTATCTGGCCTGCGTTGTTGATATCTGTAGCTTCCGTTAATTTCCATCCAGAATTACAGGCAATCAATTCATTCAGGTTTTTCATTTCATTATTTTCATAAATAAAAGCTGCATGCTCTTCAAGAGTGGGAACTGAAACTAGAGCTCGACCTACAATTTGTCCATTATCGTTAATCGCTCTAGCTCTCGAGTCTGTGAAGTCATCGCGCAGGAAGCCAAGAAATGTTAACTCCTCAGAGCCACTTTTCGCATCATAATAAAAAGCCTCTTGATTATTACGACTACCTGAAATGTATATGCTACCAACTACCTCATCATGGATATTGATGTCGTAGGCAAATGTGGCTCTGTCATCCTTTGTCGGTATTTCAGTGATTGCATAATTGTCAGTAATATCCACTACAAAAGATTGAATCGTATATTGTTCAGTATCTGGAATATTTGCATCAGAAAAACCAATGGCTTTACCGGTATCATTGATAGCCGTTAAGTAAGCTGCCCTTGTTGGTTCATCAGCAAGTGGGGATACCATAAAATAAGACTGATCATTGTTATCGTAGATAAACCCCCTATCTACTGCGTTGTTTTCATCTTCCGGATCAACATCAAAACGACCATGCCCTATAATAATATTACTATCGTTAATATCATAAGCGCGCGCGCCTGATAAATTTTCTTTTTCAGCTAACTTATTAACAGAGCCATCAAATATTACAGCAAAGTTACTTTCAGCGATTAGCTTAGTACCATCTTCTTGTTCAATTTCTGTTAAAACATTGGCGAAACCAACTGCAACCCCAGCCGAATTAATCCCTAGAGCCTCACTTGAGTCGCCGTCTGGTAAAACACCTAAGTCTTCATTACCTCCACCCTGGTATTTTGTAGCATGTGAATAAAACTCTCTATCACCATTATCATCAATTAGTGGACCATTAGCTGTACCAACAGCAATACCTTGGTCATTAATTTTATAAGCAACACTATAGCTGCCATCCAAGCCACCTAAATCTACAATCTCATAAGGAGCTGATAACGCCACTCCACTGGTTAGGGCTAACAATGACGCAAGTACTGTTTTCTTAAATTGCTGTTGTTTCATTCTACTTCTCTTTATATTGAAGAATTTATTTATGAGTAAACTGACTATTCGGCATCAGGTTGTGACTCAGGCTTGGCATCTTTAAAAGCATCCAGGGTTAAACAATGTTGCTCAATATCAACTAAGCGTGGATATGCTGTCAAATCCAGGTTAAAACGACGAGCATTGTACATTTGCGCTACGATGAATACATCGGCTAATGTTACTTGCTCACCAAAAGCAAAAGGACCCTGCTTTTTATAGCTTTGTAGCTGCTTTTCAATGGCTCTGAAACCTTCGTGGATCCAGTGCGCATACCATTTATCCTTAGCATCATCACTGACTTTTAACTCAGCTTTTAAGTACTTGAGAACCCTAAGGTTATCAATTGGATGAATATCACAGGCAATAACCTGACACAGGCTTCTGACTTTGGCTTTTGCAAAAGGTTCAGTAGGAAGTAATTTAGGTCCTTCATAGGCCTCATCTAAATATTCACAGATTGCCATTGATTGACTTAATAGCTTTCCATTGTCGTCCAACAAGGGAACTAGCCCCTGCGGATTTTGCTCAAGATATTCGGGTTTATGCTGCTGACCACCATCTTTAACCAGGTGAACAGGGATCATCTGGTATGACAGTCGTTTAAGATTTAGCGCAATCCGAACTCGATAAGCTGCGGTTGAGCGCCAATAGCTATACAATTTCAGCATAAACCCTCTCCTTCAATTAGCCTTGGGTCTGATATTTTTCAACAACCTGGTTGATTTGGCCAAAGATACTATCACCGTTCTCATCGAACATTTCGATAGTTACACGATCGCCAAACTGCATAAATGGTGTCGAAGGTTTACCATCAGCAATGATTTCAAGCATACGTACTTCCGCCAAACAAGACGAACCAGTAGATTGGTCTTTATTGGAAATAGTACCTGAGCCAACAATAGTACCAGCACTAAGTGGACGAGTTTTTGCTGCATGTGCAACCAGGGTTGGGAAGTCAAACACCATATCCACACCGCACTCAGGCTTACCCAATAGCTTGTCGTTTAGGTGAGTAACGAGTGGCAGGTATACTTTTTTGCCATCCCATTTATCGCCTAACTCATCAGGCGTTACCGCTACAGGAGAAAATGCAGAAGATGGCTTTGATTGGAAGAAACCAAAACCTTTAGCAAGTTCACCGGGGATCAAGTTGCGCAGAGACACATCATTCACTGTCATTAGTAAACGAATTGCTTTTTCAGCCTGTTCAGTAGTTGCACCCATCGGAACGTCACCTGTAACAACAGCAACTTCCGCTTCCATGTCAATGCCAAACTCTTCACTAGCCATCTTGATATTATCGCGCGGCCCAAGAAATGCATCACTTCCGCCCTGATACATCAATGGATCAGTCCAGAATGACTCCGGCATTTCAGCACCACGGGCCTTACGTACAAGCTCAACGTGATTAACATATGCACTACCGTCAGCCCATTGATAAGCACGTGGTAATGGTGACTCACATTTAGTCTGGTCAAACTCAAACGCATCTGTAGCCTTACCTTCGTTAAGGTCTGCATACAGCAAATCAAGCTTTGGTTTAAAGTTATCCCAGTCATCCAAAGCTGCCTGCATTGTCTTAACAAAGCCAGGCTTAACAGCACGAGTTAGATCACGGCTGACAACTACCAGTTGTCCGTCACGAGAGCCATCTTTTAAAGTTGCTAATTTCATTATTACTTCCTAAATTCTTTTCAAATATGTTTAATGATTTCGATACAGTTATTTGCTGGCTTTCCAGCTATTGCAGTACTCGACATTTTCAACACTGCTCATTGCATCTGAAACCTCTAAAGCATCACGCGTATCAATCATTACTGCCACTTCATCTGTTTCCTTCTTGGCGTACTTACGCCCTGCTTCGAAGGCTTTCGGATGAGGACCGTGAGTGAAACCAGACGGGTGGAAGGTCACCATGCCCGCATCAATATTGTCGCGACTGAAGAAGTCACCCGCGTGATAGAAGATCACTTCATCAAAGTCATCATTGTTGTGATAGAAAGGCACTTTAAGCGCTCCAGGGTCAGACTCGATTGGGCGCGGAACGAAAGTACAGATCACAAAACGACTGGCCACGAATGTCGTATGAGCCGACGGTGGTAAATGATAACGATGCGACATTAATGGACGAATATCACGCCAGTTAATTCTGACAACCGATAAGTCACCATGCCAGCCAATCGCATCAAGCGGCGAATAATTGAAGTGAACTTTTGACAATTGATCACGGCGCTTGATTTCAACCGACCATGGCGTGTCATCCTGCTGTTCTAAAAACTTCTCATTAACACTTGGGACATCAAGCATCGCAGGGTCAAAAATAGCCTGAGGACCGACAAGACCTTTTTCAGGCAGCTGATAACTGTCATTGGTTGCTTCTATCAACAACATGGTCATCGGCTCTTGAGGCTCAAGACGCCACATGGTTCCGCGAGGAATTACCACATAGTCTCCGTCCCGAATCTCCATATGGCCATAATCGCAGAATAAATCACCCTTACCCTTATGGATAAACAGCAACTCATCACCATCGCCATTACGTGCAAGCGCAGGCATTGCTTCTGTACATTCCCAGATACGGAATTTACAGCTTGCATTATGCAACAGCTCTTTGGCACTCCATGGTGATGCACTGGCCTTATCAAGATCATTCAAATCAAAGGCGCGTGGGCGTAATGGGCCTTCCCACTTTTCCCACGATGTTGGTGCGCGTTTGTGATGGAAGTGTGCGGTTGGACCGAAGAAACCACTTCGGCCGGCCTCACGCTCATAAATCGCCTCTTCTGGCAAATCAGCATGGGCCTGACGTGAAATGGTTCCTTCCTTGTGAGGAAACGCAATCCATTTACGCATCTTAAATTACTCCGCGTTGGATCTGATCTAGTTCGATTGATTCAAATAGCGCTTTAAAGTTACCTTCACCAAAGCCCTGGTTACCTTTACGCTGAATAATTTCGAAGAAAATTGGACCAATCACAGTATTGGTGAAAATCTGTAATAAGATACCTTCTTCATGCTCCAAAGAACCATCAATCAAAATACGGTTCTTACGCAATTCTTCAACATCTTCATGGTGTTTAGGAATACGCTTTGGAATCATGTCGTAGTATGTATCAGGAGTATCCATAAACTTCATACCACCGGCACGCAGATCTTCAATGGTTTTGTAGATGTCATCTGTTGATAGAGCAATGTGCTGGATACCCTCACCATTGTACTCTTTCAAGAACTCTTCAATTTGCGACTTTTCATCTGAAGATTCATTAATTGGAATACGAAGCTTGTTACATGGACCAGTCATGGCTTTAGAGAATAGACCGGTTTGCTTACCCTTGATGTCAAAGTAACGAATTTCACGGAAGTTAGCGATGTTCTCGTAGAAAGTTGCCCAAACATCCATGCCGCCACGCTTAACATTGTGAGTCAGGTGATCAAGGGTATGAAGACCTCTACCTTTAGGGAATTTCTCTACACCTTCGTAATACTCGAAATCATCGTCATAGAAGCTTTCAGGCTTGTTGCCCCATTTATCAATGAAGTAAAGAACCGAGCCGCCAATACCGTAAACTGCAGGATGAGACATTTGCTCTTCTTGATCAAAAGGCTTTGCGCCCTTCTCTACGGCATAATCAAAGGCCTTCTGAGCATCAGCAACACGCCATGCCATTGCACAGGCACATGGTCCATGTTGCTTACTGAATTCATGGAAGTAACCGCTCTGTTCTTCATTAACGATAAAGTTAATATCACCTTGGCGGAACAAGGTAACGTTTTTGCTCTTATGCTTGGCGATTTCTGTGAAACCTAGTAACTCGAATAATTCTTTAAGTTTTTTGACACCCTCTTCTGTAGGTGCAGTGTACTCAACAAACTCAAAACCATCAGTGCCTAGTGGATTAAATGTAGTATCAGTCATATTTGACTCCTCGAATTTTTTAAGAGGCTCCCAATCGGTTGTCGCAGCCTCTGTCGAAAGTATTCAGACGGACCCATTATCTTGTGATGATGCCCGTCTATTTAAAGGGTTAGCCCGCATCGCCAGAAACGTAGGCGAAACTCGCGGCAATGCGCATGAAACATACGCCACAATTGGAATGACGCTAGCTCCACTGAGCGCGAATCTGGTCGGCAACGATAAACGTTGGTGTGATTTGTTTACTGAATATCAATAACATATATGCCATTTGCCCTGTAACAGCTTGATTTTTAAGTGGCTATTTACGATCCCCACATTATGCAACAGCCCGCCAATATTAACAATATCGCGGGCTGCTTGAATTAGAAGGCACGGTTATATCTTAACTGGCCATTTTCTCTTCTTTTGGTGGATAGAGAGGTTTATGCAAACCAAGTCGTTTGGCTTCCTCAACCATCGACATAACATCAGACTTCGCCAAATCAAATAATTGCTTAAAGTCATCAATTACAAAATACTGAGGCTGCATGATATCAATTCGATAAGGTGTTCTTAGGATATCAATCGGATCAAATGGTTTTCGAATAACATCAGGGTTTTCCAAACTATGAGGCGTTTCGCCTATTGATGAAAGGATACCGCCACCATAAATACGCTGACCTTCTGAAGTATTGATTAAGCCAAACTCCACGGTAAACCAATAGAGTCGAGCAAGGAATACTCGGTCTTCCTTGGATGCAGCGTAACCCAATTTACCGTAAGCACTTGTAAATTCAGCAAAATATGGATTTGTCAGCATGGCGCAGTGGCCAAAAATCTCATGAAAAACATCAGGTTCCTGCAAATAATCCATTTCTTCTCGCGTACGAATAAACGTCGCGCACGGGAACTTCTTATCTGCTAACAGCGCAAAGAACTTATCAAAATTAATCAGCGCCGGAACCCAGGCTACTTCCCAGCCGGTTTCTTTTCGCAGGACACTGGACACTTCTTCCAGTTGAGGGATGCGGTCTTTTGGCAGGTTAATCTTGTCAAGACCCTCAAAATACTCAGGACAGGCACGACCTTTGATCAGTTTTTCCTGGCGCGTAATTAGCTCGTGCCAAACCTGATGCTCTTCGTCTGTGTAGTGAATAAAGCCATCTTCATCCATCGGACGGGCTTTATACTTGGTACCTGTACCCATGTAATTACCTCTTCAATATTTTAATGAGTGTTGCTAACTTATCGGTCAAGATGAGTTAGCTTTGCAAATTACGCGCCACATTATCAATACCTTGGACCACGAAAACAAGTAAAAATTGCCAAACTCTCGATTTAACGAATGGAACTTTTAAGTATCCAGCAATACTAAAGTTTAGAAATACATTTCACGTGAATTTAACTTTAATCAAGCTATGCTTATTGGTATAAATTCAAGCGTTAACTTACTGCCCACCCAACTGGAAAAAATGTTCAAAACAGCAATTAAAACAGTGAAAAAAAATCAAACCAACGTATTGTATAAGAGTCGCCATACATCTCATAACAATTTGCCATCAGTCAATCAAGGAAGATAATGACAATGCGAACACTATTATTAGTCCAGCTCGTTACCATTATAACGCTTTTTAGTACAGCGCAGGCCAAACCAGCCTATACTGCAGATCAGCAAGCGTTTCTTGATGCTGAAAAGGCATTAAGACAAGGTAAACAGCAGGAATACCAGAAGCTCAAGAAGGGTCTCGCTCACTATTCACTGCTTCCTTATCTTGAATACCAGGAAATTCAGGATAACCTGAACAAAAATAGTCAGCAGCAAGTTGATGATTTTATTAACAAATATGAATCATCTCCACTGAGTGGCCGTCTCCGTTGGGACTTTATTCGTGAGCTTGCTAAAAGTAAGAACTATGCCCTTTTGGAGCAGTATTATCCATTTGGCGCAGTAGCCAGCTATGATTGCCAAATCTTGAATCATCAACTTGAAAAGGGAAAGCCCATAAAAGAGCTTTCTGAACAAATAGCCAATCTTTGGAATGTCTCTAAATCTCAACCCAAGGAGTGTGACAAGGTTTTTGAAAAGTGGATTGATAACAACCAGTTACAACAGGAAATTGCCTACCAAAGGTTTTACCAGACTGCCCACGAAGGACCTATCGGACTACTTAACTATCTCAAACGCTACTTGCCACGTGACGAACAATACCTTGCAGACCTATGGCTTAAGGTGCGACGTAATCCAAAAGTAGTAACTCGCTCAAACTTCTTTCCGGGTAAGAAGCCTAATAAGGAAGCACCAATCTTGGTATATGCCGTAAAGCGCCTTGCCTGGGGAGATCGGGAAGATGCCTACAGCGCTTGGAAAAGAACTCAAAGCCGAATTCCACTGGCAGGAGCACACAAATCGGACGTAGAGCGCACTCTCTTCCTTGCTCTGGCTACCCAGAACAACCCTAAAGCTGTGGATATGGCAAAAGATAAATTAAAAGACCAATTGGATGATGAATTGGTTAACCATTGGAAGCTGGTAACATTTTTACGCACCCAGGACTGGCAAAGCATTACTCAGCTTTATGAACTGTTACCTTTTGATCAGCAAAGCAGCGAGCAATGGCGTTACTGGTATGCCGTAGCCCTGGATGAGCTGGGACAAAAAGAAGAAGCAAAAATATTGTTAACAGAACTGGCGAATGAGCGTGATTACTATGGTTATAAAGCTGCTATTCGCACTAAGCAGCCTATTCTATTGAATCATGCTCCACTAATTATTCCTGAAGAAGTTATGCAGTCAGTTAGAAAGTCTGCCAATGTAGAGCGAGCCAGAGAACTATACGCCATAGGACGCTATCTCGATGCCACTCGAGAGTGGCGTAGTTTGTTAAACCAATTAAAAACGCCTGAAGAATTTCAGGCTGCGGCAGTGATTGCCAATGAATGGGGCTGGTATAACCAAAGCATTCTGACCATTGCCCGTGCACAAGTTTGGGATGATACAGATATTCGCTTCCCTACTGCTTTTAAAGAAGACTACATCAAGATGGGCAAACAAATTCAACTGCCACCGCATTGGTTAATGGGCGTCGCTCGTCAGGAGAGTGCTTACGGCCCCAGAGCTGTATCACCAGCCGGTGCTTATGGGCTGATGCAGGTCATGCCGAATACAGCAAAAGCTTTTGCAAGAAAGTTTCAAATCCCTTACTCGCATAGAAGTGACCTGCTTGATCCATCGATAAATATCCAAATGGGAAGTCGCTATCTGCAAATGCGATATGAGGAGCTTGAACAAAATCCAGTGTATGCTTCAGCAGCTTACAATGCGGGAAAGAGTAGGATTGAGGAATGGAAAAAGTATGGCCGTTACCCAACGGAAGTTTGGATAGAAGCCATTCCTTACACTGAAACCCGAGATTATATTAAGCGTGTCATGACTTATCGTCAGGTATATGCACTTAAACTTGGACTTGATGATGATATTTTTGAATATATTTTGACTACAGAAACCGGTGATAAAAAATAAAAGGCGCCCTTGGGCGCCTTATGCTTTATCAAACAGATAAAAGTACCTTTCTTAAAAGTATCTTTCAAAGGTAATCGACAAATAATCATCATTGCGTAATGGATAAAATATACTATCCATTGGACGGTTCTCATCAATTCCTTCAAACCAGCGCCCTTCTATAACTAACTTCCAGCTATCGCCTAAACGACGACTGGCTTCAAGATTGATAAATTGTTGATTGTCGGCATAGGAATACCCGAGCAAGACTTCGGTTGATGGAATATCATTCATTGCCAGACGAAAGCCACCTACCAACACATCCTCCTGCTTGAAACCACCAGGTAAAATATCACGAGAGTCATGCTGATACTCCATGATAACGCCTAAATCGGCACCAGAGTCTGTAACACCATAGAAAGTATATTCAAAGCCACCGACCGCTGCTGAATAACGGTTAGCCTCGAATCCAGATCGACTCATAGCTTCCAACTTCCAAAGCCAGGCACCCTTAGTTGCCTGCAAATCTATACTGGTTTGATCTATGGCTACATACACTGGGCGAAGTGTCGGATTATTGGGGTTCGATGTGTCCAGAACAAACTGTGGTTCTCGACTTGTTCCTGAAAAATGCGCGACACCGATGTCCCAGTCACCAAACCAATTTGACCAGCGAATAGCACCATCTAGACGGGACTTCCCATCGGGATCTTCATAGATAGGGTTATCGGTATCAATCACATAAGGAAAACGCAAACGCCCCTCTTCACCAGCAAAAGTCCTTTCACGAAAACCCGGCAATGCAAAAATACTTAGCAAACCCCAGTCACGCTCAGTCGATATTGCCACCATCGGCTGCCCCAATTTATCCTCACCATCGATATTTTCAACAAAGTCAGTCTGGTTAATGATATCAACTAAATGCTGCGACTCAGCTACACCCCAGAAAACCTTCCCGATACCTGCCTTTACTTCCCACTCATCACCGATATATTGCAACATCAGCTCACGAATATCCCCGTGAGTACGTTCACTATCCATGCTATCCCAGCGATAAAAAGGCTTAAAGACAAGGCTAAGATTGTGCTCATCCCAGCTGTGAAAAAACTCAGGCTCAATCATTACAGAAGCTAGCTCCTGCTCCTGTCCAAAATCACCTTCCTCAAAGTAGTAGCGGCCTTCAGTAGCAATAACACCGCGCCACTCAGCGGAAAGTGCTGGCAAAGGTAACAAAATCAAAAGGCTATAAATAAGAGATTGATATAATTTCGATAAAGACATGCATTCCATACTAGTTGGTCTGTTATTTGCGCACATTGTAATTAATGATGACCACAATTACTAGCGAGCAATCTTTGTTAATCCACTTCGCATAATAGACAATATCAATAGCCGGAATCGTGCATTTTTTGAGCAATATGCTACTCTGAACATGAAAGATTAAAGACACAAAAAAGGAGGTCACATGGCACAGTTATTAACGCCACAGCGTGGCCATTGGTATAAACGCTCTGACCTGGACACCATTTTTGAGGTAGTGGCCTTAGATGATGATGAAGGCACTATTGAAGTGCAGTATTTTGGCGGAGAAATCGAAGAATTTGACATTAATAGCTGGCAATTACTCGAGCTAAGTCAGGCAGCACCGCCAGAAGATTGGAGTGGCGCACTTGAAGTAGATGATTATACCCGTGGCGATGATTTAGACTTAGCACCAGGCTCTCTGGATGATGTGCTTAACATCATTGATTCGAACGACTATTAATAGTGCCCTTTCGCCTATACCAAAGTCATCGGCTGATTAACCAATAGGCTTAACTTAAAAAGGTTACCCTGTAGCCATATAACTGACATTCGTTATAATCTACCCCACGTATTCACTTAATCATTTAAGAATGTCTGAGCCAATTAGCAGCTGGGCTGAAGTTCTAGGGCCAGTAAAAAAACAAAATTATTTCAAAGAGTTATTGTCATTTATAGAATCCGAGAGAGAGTCCGGAAAAACCATTTATCCCCCCAAAGAACAAGTCTTCGCAGCACTTAGTTTGACTGAGTTTGCACAGGTAAAAGTTGTTATCTTAGGCCAAGATCCTTATCACGGTCCTAATCAGGCAAACGGGCTTTGCTTTTCCGTTAATCCAGAACAACCGCTTCCCCCTTCACTACGAAACATTTATAAAGAGCTGGTCAGTGATATCGGTTGCCCGCAACCTGTAAATGGCGACTTAACCAGCTGGGCCAAACAGGGCGTGCTTCTTCTGAATACTGTTCTTACCGTAGAAGCAGCCAAGGCAAACTCGCATAAAGGGCGTGGCTGGGAAGTATTCACCGATGAAGTCATTCAGGCACTGAACAGGGCAGATCAACCAATTATATTCCTGCTATGGGGTTCACAGGCTCAGGCCAAATCCAGCTTGATAAAAAACTCCAAACACACTATCTTAACGGCACCGCATCCGTCGCCACTTTCGGCGCACCGCGGTTTTTTTGGCTGTAAGCATTTTTCTAAAACAAATCAAATACTTGTAGAAAATGACCAAACACCTATAAAATGGTGTTAGTTATGCTTGGGGGCAGCAGATTATTGCTGGTTAATTGGCATAAACTGAGTGTATAAATTATTGGAATATCGTACATTTGATATTACTGCGCATTCGTAGCAAGGAATATTAGAAATAGATTGATGGATTATGGACTGCTTTCTTAGGGCTTTTAAAACATATAACAAACTGCTTTTAGTGTTATTTCTATTGGCGGGAGGATTTCCTTTTGCCTATACAGCTCAAGAGCAAAGTGAAAGTTCACAGCCTCAAAAACAAATTACTATCATAGCGCAACACTTCTCCAGCAATTACTCCACTATCGCCAAAAGCCTCTCATTATCTTCTCTAGCTGACGACTATCGAATTGTTAATATTTCTTTGGATGACTGGAAAATCCTCAAGCCGCAATCCGAGCTCATCATCAGCTTAGGTTACTCCCCACTCGAAGAACTCCTCAAGTCAGAATATCAAGGCCCTGTACTGGCAGCTCTAATCACTTCTCAGGAATGGAAAGAGCTGGTGAGTCAAACTCCCCCACCCTCATCAGTTAGCGCCATTTTCTATGACCCGGATCCACAAAGACAAATTGTACTCGGCAAACTGTTATTGCCATTGTCTAAATCTGTTGGTGTCATGTATTCAATGGACTCCCCTTATTTCCTGGAGGGGTATAAACCAGCAATAAATGCAACAGACCTGACCTTGCAAACGCTCCAAATCAAACAGGCCTCTGAGGTAGCCAGACAATTTCCTGTCCTTTCCCAAGACTCAGACTTTATAATAGCTCAGCCTGATCCTGTTATTTATAACAGCCAGACTTTGCCGAGGGTTTTATTAAGCAGCTATCGTCAGCGAAAAGTGATCATTGGTTATTCGGTAGGGCTTGTAAATGCTGGTGCAGTTGCAACCACTTTTACTACTCCTGAAATGTTGGTAGATGACTTGAGAGAATCCACCAGTAAAATGCTGACTCAAGGATTCAAAAGATTCATAAGACACAGCGCTTATTGGGATATTAAATACAATTCCGAAGTTGCTCGCTCCCTGGGTCTGGATATAGTCTCTATAGAGACGTTACAATCTGAGTTAAACAAGCTGAATCTTTCAGCAGAAAACAACTTAGAACAGACACCCTCAGAGAAGGATGAATTGTGAAGCGCGCAAAATATGTTAATCAATACAACCTGGCATTTATTCTCGCCGTCATCGCGCTACTGTTTGTTGCAAATTACTTATTTGGTAAAGCAAGCCAACAACAACATTTTTACCAGCAAAAAAACCTCAGCCAGTCCATTCTTGCAAACCTAACGATTGAACTCGAGTATGGACTCTCTTTTGGTAACAAAGTAGACCTTAAAAATTCATTGGAAGCTCTAAGAAATAACCAGGGGCTTGCCATGATTACAGTCTATGACAATCAGTCAAATGTCATGGCTCAACTGGATAATCGAGATCTATTATCAATACCGGAAGATGTTGATCTCATCAATTTTACTCAACCAATAGATCAAAGCCCAAGTAGCTCTTTAAGTGATTCTTTACTATTAAATGAAGAAATATTGCAAAGCGTCAAGCTCGAAAGACGACTAGGCGAAGTAACCCTAAGCATGACGCCTCTGGCGTATAGCCCTACCTCGCAGGAAATACAAACTTATCAAACAATGCTGAATGCAATTATCATCATTTTGATGATAATGCTTTGGGCATATATGTACTACCGTCTGAGCTACACCAGTCGCATTATGAAAAAAATGACCGAGTCCCTGAACCGCTCGGTATTACCAAGAAATATTCTCTATAACACCAAAACACAGGAAGCACAGGCTTTAATTAAAGCGATTATTGACATTTTTTTACAGAATAAAAACTTAGAGCATCAACTGACATTGCTTAAGACGGAAGTGGCTCAGGCCAGACGTGATGCAAATACCGAGTTACAGGAATTCCTTGGTTTCCTGCTCGAAAATCCTATTGAACATGATGATGAAACTATCCAGCTATTCTATCAGTCCATTACTCAGCACATCGGTGATCGAAAGAGCTCAATTTGGTCAAGAGACTTATTAAAGCAGGTAATAACAGAGCTCTCTAGCTTGGCAAAAAGCGAACAAGTGACAATTTATGATACTTATAGTGGTGACCGTATTAATCGTCAGCTGATAATTGATAGAGATAATTTTAAGCGTTTTTTACTACTATTGGTTGAGCAATTAATAAAAGTCTGCTCAGGCCATCAGCTCAGTATTTCATTTGATCAAAGGCAAGCAATTAAAGACAACACTATTTTAAGAATTTCGATCGAATCGGATGCTGAAAACTTTATTGAAGGTGTTAATACTCAAAGCTTGTTCCACTTTTCTCATGAAGCACCTATTACCTGTTACAGCAATAATGTCCACCTAATTGCAGCCAAACATTTATTACGTAAGTTTGGGGGCGAATATTTCTACTTTGAAAAAGAGGTTAGAATTGAAATACCTGTTGCGACATTAGCGACAGATGAACCTGAAGTCTGGACGGAAAGTGTAACGCCAATTGAAACCGATATTAATGCCCTGATTTTTGATTCAGACCCTATCGATAAAATGGTACTGATGGGCTATCTCGAAAAACTAGGCGTCAATACAGAGAAAGCATCGGCAAAACAAGTAGTGCTACAGAAAATTCGCCACGAAAAGTTCGATATCATTATGGTCAACTCAGATTTTTTCCATGACCCTGACCCTTTCTTTTTTACCAACTTTGCCAGTGAGCTTAATGACCAAATGGAGAAAACCAGTATTTTGGTCATCAGCAGTGACTCAAGCGTAAAGGAAACAGAATTATTTAAATCTCTGAACGCTCACTATCTTCCTAAGCCTATCGATATATACCAGCTTAAAACAAAATTAATCAATTTATGCACTGACGCAGGCGATTGATCGTTTTGCTGTAAGCCTTTCTGATTTCTTCTTCATTCCGATGAATGCCATTTTCAACTTGACACTCTCCTTTTGCCCACACTGAACGAATTGCTTCATTACTAAACTGATGATTAAAAATAAATGCATCCATCAGCTGATCTTCTTCTTTTCCCATTAAAGCAAAACTGTCGGGACTCAGCTCAATGAAATCAGCCTGACAACCAACTCTAATAACACCTGTCTTTTGCCCTAAAGATTGAGCCCCAGAACGTGCAGCCTGCTGCCACAACCATATACCATTTGAGCTAAATTCTTTCTCAACTAATACCGTTCGTGACTGCTGTGATAATCTTTGCTGATATTCAAGCCAACGTAATTCCTCAACTGCATCAACCGATATGTGACTGTCACTACCAACCGACCATCGTCCCTGATGCTGCTTATAATCAAGCATAGGAAAGAAGCCATCACCTAAGTTAGCTTCGGTCGTTGTGCAGATTGCTACTACCGCCTTTGATGCCGCGACGCTCTTAATTTCTTCAATGGTCATATGCGTTGCATGCACCAGACACCAACGTTCATTAACATCACACTGTTCTGTCAACCACTCAACAGGACGCTTGTCATGAAACTCCAGACAGTCATTAACTTCTTTCATCTGCTCAGCGATATGGATATGAATCGGGGCCTTATCATTGAGACTATTTAAATGATTAATGGCAAACTCCAGATCATTTCCATTAACTGCTCTTAGCGAGTGCGGAGCTATACCAAATGATTGCTGATACTGATTGGAAAGTTGTGAAACCTTATTGAGTAAAGTGGCATAAGCATCTTGGTCATGTATAAAACGTTTTTGGCCAGAATTAGGCTCAAGATCACCAAAACCGCTGTAACGATAAAACACGGGTAATAACGTAAGATTAATGCCGGACTCTTTTGCTGACTCGAAAATGCGTTGCGACATCTCAGCAGGATTTGCATATAAGTTGCCACTGATATCATGGTGCAAGTAATGGAATTCGCCGACTGATGTATATCCGGCTTTTAACATTTGCATATAAAGGGCTGAAGCTATTGCTTGCAGATCTTCTGGCTGAATGGCATCAACGAATCCATACATTGCCTGACGCCAGGTCCAGAAGCTATCGCCGCCTTTACCGCTTTTTTCACCCAAACCAGCCATTGCCCACTGAAAAGCATGAGAGTGGCTATTTGGCAAACCAGGGATGATCGCTCCATGCAGACGCGTGCCAGAAAAATCAGCTTCAAGCTGCGTGTCTGGTTTCAATTCTAGGATAACGCCATTACAATCGACCTTTATCAGAACATCATTAGCCCAGCCAGAGTCTGTTAGAGCCTGCTTGGCGAAAATATGTTTTTCAGTATTAGAAGTCATTGATGGGTCAACCTGTCTGTTAATCTTTGTAAGAAACGGGATCATAATATGAGCCAACCAGAAACTAAACCCTTTGATTACCTTATTCATAATGTGAATGTCGCAAGCATGGCAACTCATGGCGACTATGGCATCATTGAAAATGCCTGTTTAGGAGTTAAATCAGGGGTTATTGAGTTTATCGGCACTCAAGAACAGCTGACCGCCCCCAATGAACTGGAGAGCAACGCAGAGACTGTGATCAACGCCCATAACCAATGGCTCACCCCAGGTTTGATTGATTGTCATACCCACCTCGTTTATGGCGGTAATCGCGCCAATGAGTTTGAAATGCGATTAAATGGTGCCAGTTACGAAGACATCGCTAAAGCCGGAGGCGGCATTCTTTCTTCGGTAAGTGCAACACGAGCGGCAACTGAGCAGCAACTGTTTGAAACTGCATCAAAACGCTTGAAGTCATTACTGAAAGAAGGCCTCACTACCATTGAAATTAAATCAGGTTATGGCCTTGATACCGAAACTGAAATCAAAATGCTGAAAGTTGCAAGAAGACTTGGCAAAGAGTTTCCAGTAAGGGTTTCCACTACCTTTCTCGGTGCACACGCACTTCCACCGGAATACAAAGATCGTGCTGATGATTATATCGATTTAGTGCGCAACGAAATGCTACCCACCATAGCAGAACTTGAGCTGGCGGATGCAGTTGATGCATTTTGTGAAAATATTGGTTTCAGCTACCAGCAGACCCAAAAAGTTTTTGAAACCGCAAAACAGCTTGGACTGCCGGTTAAACTTCATGCTGAACAATTATCCGATCAGTCTGGCGCGGGGTTGGCGGCAGATTTCGGTGCACTGTCTGCTGACCATCTTGAATATTTATCACATGAATCAATTGATAAAATGGCCCAAAGTGGAACGGTTGCTGTGCTTTTACCCGGTGCTTTTTACTTTCTAAGAGAAACTAAATTACCGCCCATCCAGGCGCTACGCGACAAGCAGGTTCCAATGGCGATTGCCACTGACAGTAATCCAGGAACCTCACCTGCAGAGTCTTTATTGCTAATGTTGAATATGGCTTGCACTTTATTCAGGATGACACCGCTGGAGTCGTTACAGGGAGTGACAGTCAATGCAGCTAAAGCGCTTGGCTTGAGTAAGGAAATAGGAACACTTGAGGTAGGTAAAAAAGCCGATATGGTTTTATGGGATATCGATCATCCTAACCAATTAAGCTACCAGTTAGGAGGTAGCAACTGGACACGAACATTTAAAGGTTAAGGCCAATTATCCTTAGTGCAGGCAAAAAAAAGAGCGTTCATAAGAACGCTCTTTTTATAGAGAATAATAAGTCAAAACACTTACTCTACAGCCTATTCTACAATGATGACGCCTTTCATCATAAAAGAGTGGCCAGGGAAACTACAGATAAACTCATAAGTACCCTTCTCTTTCAAAGTAAAGGTTATGGTGTCACTTTCGCCACCACCAATGACTTTGGTGTGAGCTAAGACACTGTCATTACCTTCAGGGATATAATCATTGGCTTTTGCTTGAATAGCAGCATTAGCAAAGGCTTGAACATCGGTTCCCTGCGCCAATACCACGAAGTTATGACCCATGACATCTTTTGCTAATTTACCCGTATGATTTAAGGTTAGTTTTATTTCTTCGCCAGCCTTAACCTTAATTTCGCTAACGTCGAATTTCATTGCGTCATCACTGTTTACAACAACATCTTTTGCAAACAAAGGCATAGCAAATAAAGCTAAAACAACTGTTAATAAAATGTTACGCATTTTGTCACCTTTTAGGTTGGATTAAACACGCATCTAGGATACCAATTTAAGGTGAACAAGACATGAATTTAGCCACATTTTTGCTGTATATCTTTTAATGAATTCGAACCCATTGATTATTATTTTTTATGCAAGAGAACAGCTAAATTTTGGAAAAATTCCTTGATATATATTTGAACCTGCTGAGCTTTAGCTTTATCAAATAATCGTAATTGCTCATCAAGATAAGTAATCTGTGATAACTCCAGCTGTAAACAATAAATCTGGTTTTCCGGATCGGCATAATGTCGGGTAATATACCCCCCTTTGAATCGTCCATTAATCACTTTACTGAACTGCCCTGTATAAAACTCTTCCAGCAAAGAGGTCATTTCCTGGCTGACTGTAGCACCGTTATTGGTACCGAAATTAAAGTCCGGCAATCGACCTTCAAAAAAGCGTGGCACATGTGACTGAATGGTATGCGCCTCAAATAACAAACAATACCCAAACCGTTCTTTTGCACTTGCGATAAGGCTTTTAAGTTGCTCATGATAAGGTTGCCAGTAATGGGTAATGCGGCGACGTATTTCGTCATCGTCTGGCAGATTCTTTTCTGTATATAGCGGCTCTCGATCAAAGTTACTGGTTGGACATAGCTCAGTGTTGTCCGCGCCCGCATAAAGCACCTCGCCTGATTTGTCCCGATTGAGATCGATCGTATAGCGCGAATAATTGGCATTAATCCGTGTAATGTTCAGCTCATCTAAAAACTCATATAAGTCGGTCAGGTACCAGTCAGTATCGGCACTGTCATAGGCAGCGGGTGTCATCTGTTTAATTACGTCGTGCGGAATGAACTGTCCATGGTGTGGCATTGAAACAATTATCGGCGAATCATGGAGCTGTAGATCAAATACAGGGTAATCTTCAGGTTTTAACTTTAGTGTAGCCCGATCAAGAGTTAATACATCCGGCTCGACATATTCCTTTCGAGCCTGCTCTGACTCCAGTAACGACTCTGAATAATAAATTCCTATTAACGACTTGGCATCCTTTAATAAGTACCCACAACGCCCTTCTACCTGCTCCCAGGAGTCAGTGTTTAAATACCATTTCACCTGCAACAGATAGTCGATAAAAAAATCGGTCATGGTTCGATGATATTTTTCTTCTGCACCTAGGACCTTGGTCAGCTTAATCAATCCCTGATGGATACGCTCTCGGGCACTCGATACCGGGTAGTGATTGATATAGTGCCAGGCCACACGAAGATGGTTTCTATGATTAAAGTCGCCACCAGCAATAGACTGGGCTTCAAATTGTTCAACTAACTGATTGATATTCATACGAATGGGGATTTCTCTATTAATTCTCGATATAAATTTATGATGTTCGGGAGTTGCTTTTAGCTTGTATTTTTGGTTGTATATACAACCTAGCATACAAGACTCATTTAATTAGTCAAACGGCAAATACTAACAGGTGTCATTTGCCAGTAATTACAGACCACAGAGTGTATTGGAAGCATTAATGACAGAACAGAATACTCGCCTTTACATCACCGTTAAAGAGTTTATTAAACAAGGCATCGAACAGCAACGCTGGAAAGAGCATAAGCGCGTGCCTTCTGAGAATGAACTGGTTGAAACCTGCAAAGTCAGCCGCATGACGGCACGTCGTGCCCTGGATGAACTTACTGAAGAAGGTATTTTATATCGAGTGCAGGGTCGCGGGACATTTGTAGCTCCCAAGAAGCTTTACTCGCCTATGCTTAAAATTCGCAATATAGCCGAAGAGATTATTGAGCGTGGTGGAAATTATTCGAATGAACTGATCTTGCTACAAAAAGAACAATGCCCTTCTCACCTTTTGGCTCGTTTTGAGCTTGATGAAGGTGACGATATTTACCACTCCATCATGGTGCATAAGGATAACGACAAGCCAATACAAATCGAACAGCGTTATGTTAACCCCAAAGCGGCTCCAGACTATTTGAAGCAGGATTATTCAAGCATTACTCCGAATGTCTATTTGTCGAAGGTGGCACCCCTGACTGAAGTTGAGCATCAGATTGAGGCGCGTGAAGCTGACCCTTTCATGCAGGTAACTTTGAAACTGCAGGAAAATGAACCTGTGTTATGTATTGACCGAGCAACCTGGTCAAATGAAACACTGGTCAGCTACAGTCAGCTTTATCACCCTGCCAGCCGCTTCCGCATAACCGGGCGCTTTAAAACCGAACATCAACTAACCGAGTTATAGAGACTCGCTAAAGAGGAATACAGATATGACTGACAAGAATCGTTTTGATCCCGATCGCGTCATTCGTGCGCCACATGGCTCTAAGCTAAATGCAAAATCATGGCTTACCGAAGCACCACTTCGTATGCTGATGAATAATCTTGATCCTGACGTTGCAGAACATCCGCAAGGCTTAGTGGTTTATGGTGGTATTGGTCGTGCTGCCCGTAACTGGGAATGCTATGACAAGATCGTAGACACTCTCAAGCGTTTAAACGATGACGAATCTCTGCTAGTACAGTCTGGTAAGCCAGTGGGTGTGTTTAAGACTCATAGCGATGCACCACGAGTGTTAATCGCTAATTCCAACTTGGTTCCTCACTGGGCCAACTGGGAGCATTTTAATGAGCTCGATAAGAAAGGCCTGATGATGTATGGCCAGATGACTGCGGGCTCCTGGATCTATATCGGTAGTCAAGGCATTGTGCAGGGTACCTACGAGACTTTTGTCGAAGCTGGGCGTCAGCACTTTAATGGCGAAACCCAAGGTAAATGGATCTTGACCGGTGGTCTCGGTGGCATGGGTGGCGCGCAACCACTGGCGGCGACAATGGCTGGATATTGCATGATTGCGGTTGAGTGTGACGAAACACGTATCGACTTCCGTATCCGTACCGGCTACGTCGATAAAAAAGCAACCAGTGTGGATGAAGCCATTGCTCAGCTTAACGAAGCTCTTGATAAGGGTCAGGCCATTTCGATTGGCCTGCTAGGTAATGCAGCCGAAGTGTTCCCAGAACTTTACAAGCGTGGCATCAAGCCTGACCTGGTTACGGACCAGACTTCTGCTCATGATCCCGTTAACGGCTACTTGCCGATTGGCTGGACCGTTGAACAGTGGCGCAAAGAAGCGCAAGCTAATCCTGAACTGGTGAGTAAAGAAGCGAAGAAATCGATGGCGGTTCAAGTTCAAGCGATGCTGGACTTTTACCATCAAGGTATCCCAACGGTTGACTATGGTAACAATATCCGTCAAATGGCGCTTGAAGAAGGCGTTACCAACGCTTTTGATTTCCCAGGGTTTGTGCCAGCCTACATTCGCCCCCTCTTCTGTCGTGGCGTAGGCCCATTCCGTTGGGCGGCTCTTTCCGGTGATCCAGAAGATATCTACAAAACCGATCAAAAGGTTAAAGAAATCATCGCAGATGATCCGCACCTTCATAATTGGCTTGATATGGCACGAGAACGCATCCAATTCCAGGGCTTACCTGCTCGTATTTGCTGGGTTGGACTTGGTCTGCGCCATAAGCTTGGCCTGGCTTTCAATGAGATGGTACGTAACGGTGAGCTTAAAGCACCGGTTGTAATTGGACGTGACCACCTGGATTCAGGTTCTGTTGCCAGCCCTAATCGCGAAACCGAGGGCATGATGGATGGCTCGGATGCGGTATCCGATTGGCCGCTATTAAACGCCATGCTTAATGTTGCTGGCGGTGCGACCTGGGTTTCATTGCACCACGGTGGCGGTGTGGGTATGGGCTTCTCGCAGCATTCTGGAGTAGTTATTTGTTGTGACGGTACTGAAGAAGCCGACAAGCGCATTGAGCGTGTGCTATTCAATGACCCAGCGACAGGTGTTATGCGTCATGCTGATGCAGGCTATGATATCGCTAAACAATGCGCCAAAGAGCAAGGCCTCGATCTTCCCATGCTCAATGAACAAAATTCTTAAGAGGTAGTAACACTATGTTCGAATTTACCTTAACCCCTGGTAAGTTATCTTTGGCTGATTGCAGACGGATTTATAGAGAATCCGTTTCTATCAACTTGAATAATGATTTCTATCCAGTGATTGACCGTGCCGCGCAAACAGTCGCTGATGTCATTAATAACAACAAAACCGTTTACGGCATCAATACTGGCTTTGGTTTATTAGCATCAACACGTATACCCAAGGAAAAACTGGAGCTACTGCAGGAAAGCCTGGTTCTTTCTCACGCAGCTGGTATTGGCGAACTGCTGTCCGATAATGTTGTTCGTTTATTGATGGTTCTCAAACTATCCAGTTTAGCGCAAGGCCATTCTGGCGTTCGTCGAGAAACGGTTGATGCCCTTATCAGTCTAGTAAATCATGAGGTTTACCCTTGTATCCCGGAAAAAGGTTCTGTCGGAGCATCCGGTGACCTGGCCCCTCTTGCCCATATGAGCTGTACCCTTATTGGTGTAGGACAGGTTCGTCATAATGGTCAGGTTATTTCTGCCGTTGAGGGCTTGAAAATAGCAGGCCTGGAACCTTTAACGCTGGGCGCAAAAGAAGGATTGGCACTGCTTAATGGTACTCAATGTTCAACTGCTCTTGCTTTAGCAGGATTGTTTGGTGCCGAAAATAACTTTGCGGCTGCCATTGTAGCCGGTGGGCTTTCGGTGGATGCGGTCATGGGTAGCGTGGCACCATTCGATGCAAGAATCCATCAGGTTCGAGGCCACAAGGGCCAGCAGCAGGTGGCATTAAGCTTACTCAACTTGATCAAAGACAGCGAAATTAACAGTTCGCATGAAGATTGTGAAAAAGTACAGGACCCCTACTCGCTACGTTGCCAACCGCAGGTAATGGGCGCAGCTCTGGATCACATGCGCTTTGCAGCCTCTGTTCTTCTAACTGAAGCCAATGCCGTGTCAGATAATCCATTAGTATTCCCAGAGCAGGGCGACATCATTTCTGGTGGTAATTTCCACGCAGAGCCCGTTGCCATGTCTTCGGATCTACTTGCTATCGTGATTTCAGAGGTTGGCGCAATCGTTGAACGACGGATTGCGCTAATGCTTGATAAACATTTGAGCGGCTTGCCAGCCTTCCTGGTTCAGGATGGTGGCGTCAATTCTGGTTTTATGATCGCACAGGTTACAGCTGCAGCACTCGCTTCAGAAAATAAAACGCTGGCTCATCCTGCTTCAGTGGATAGTTTACCTACATCTGCTAATCAAGAAGATCATGTATCCATGGCAACCTTTGCCGCACGTCGTCTACGTGACATGAACTTTAATACCGCCGGAGTCATTGCCGTTGAGCTTCTGTCTGCAGTGCAGGGCATAGATTTCAGAGCACCTCTGAAGACCTCCCCTCGCCTACAGAAAGCCTACGACTTGATTCGTGAAAAAGTTCCTTATTACGAGAAGGACCGTCACTTTGGACCAGATATCGAAGCCATAAAGGCATTAATCGATGAAGGTGTATTCAATGAGATGGTTAGTGAGCTAGAACTGCCAAGCCTTAGCTAAGAAAGTCTTTAAATACTCAGTACGAAAATGCAAAGGCGCTCAATTAAGAGCGCCATTTGCTCTGCTTTACTATCGCTATGTTAGTAAACTGGTGGGACTTAATTTTTTCTCTAATTCTTTTCTATAATTACTCACTGAAGCTAGCCACTCCTAACGACACCTCAGCAATTCTACGTCGAGCCTGACTTAAATATTTGGCAAACTTTTTGTTCTCTTTTAACTCTTTAAACTCATTCGAGTTATAGAGCTTTCTGACTTGAAGTTTCTGATCTGAAAACTCATCGGGTAAATAGTCAACACCGACTTTGCACCAGGCCATTCCTTTAAGACGCAAGTCTTCGGGGTGACCTTTTCCCTGAACAAATTTACAGATAGAAGTAATTTGATCAGCCATGTGCGAATCAATTTTGAGAACATTAGCTTGTGCGTTGAACGATATTAAACATACCGAAACAACCGATAAAACAGAATGTTTCATACGGGCTTTGCTATATGGTTAAAGCCCGCTTAAAACTTAGAGATAGCGAGCCAGGGTTATTGTTTTAAAACTACTTTATAATTAACTTCAACTTCGTGCTGTACCCAATCAGGGTTCTTCCAAGCACCAAGTCCAAGATTGAAATCGAGTCTGTTTAATGTATAGCTTCCTGATAGCTCTATCAAGCCACCCAGTTCCACATAATTCATGAACAGCGTCACAGGTTTTTCAATTCCTTTAATAGTTAAGCTCCCTTCAACCTTATAGACACCGTCAGACTCTAACTGTATCTGATGACTTTTAAACACTCCCTGTGGCGTGTTTTTAACATCAAACCAGTTACTTTTCTTGAGCATGCCATCACGCTTTTCACTTCCACTCTCAACGCTGGCAAGATCAACATTCACGCGTATTGAGCTTTGCTCTAATTGATTCTTATTAAAAACGATAATAGGCTCAAATGATTGAAACTGACCATTAAACTCAGTCTTCTTGTTTTGAACTCCACTAAACTTAATAAAGCTCTCTTCCGCTTTAACCTCTAGTGGTTCATCAGCAAGCAGGCCAGTTGAAAAAATTAAGCCTGATAAAAAGATGGTTCGAACTACAATTTTCTTAAGCAACACAAGAATACCTCAACAGTTAACAACTGGTTGTCGGTCTTAACCCTTTTCGGTTAATCTGACGTTTATATGGATGAAATTACAACATAAGGTTAAGACTATGAAAATAACGTCAAACACAAAACCACTATTCTTACGGAGTATAATCCCATCGCTGATAGCCTTTACCCTGTTGGGATGTAACTCAAGCGCCAGCGCTGAAGAACAGGACGCCATTACCATCTATAGCAGTGCCCAGCCAGGTGCCATTAATCCGGACCTTTACCGACCAGTACCCGGTCAAAACCGAGGTTACTATAGAGTACCAGGTTATGGTGTCATTAAGTCAGTTCGAAACTACCAACTCAATAAAGGGCAAAACCGTATCCAAGTTAGTGATGTTGCGGCTTTCATTGACCCAACTACCGTATCATTTCGCTCTCTGAATAATAAACAGACTCGAGTTCTGGAGCAAAGCTACCAATTTGACCTGGTCAATCAGCAGCAACTCCTACAACGCTTCCTTGGTAAAACTGTCACAGTGCAACAAGCACAGGGAGATGAGCTGGTAGATATTAAAGGCGAGTTATTAAGTGCAGATGGAAACTTGGTTCTAAAGACAGAAAAAGGAAATATTCGAACTATTGGCTATTATGCCGGCATAATATTTCCTGACTTACCGGAAGGCCTGCGTACAAAGCCAACACTTATCTGGGATCTCTACTCCCCTGCCACCGGTAAACAAACTACTGAACTAAGTTATCAAACCGAGGGCATGACCTGGTGGACCGATTACAACGTAACCTATGATGAGTCAAAGGGCTGCAACATGGATCTATCAAGCTGGGTGAGTATCATTAATCAGTCTGGTGCCAGTTTTAACGACGCTAAACTGAAACTTATTGCCGGTGATGTAAATCGCACTCAACAAAATGAACCACCAAGAGTTATGGCATCACGCGTTGCCGAAGAAGCAATGATGGATAAAGGCTTCGAAGAAAAAGCATTCTTTGAGTATCATCTATACACTCTAGGTCGTCCGGCAGACCTTCCTAACAATTCAACAAAGCAACTCGAACTGTTCCCTTCGGTTAAAGATATTCAGTGTAATAAAGAGCTGGTTTTTGATGCCTCAAGCCAGCTTTATGGGTATCACGGCATCAATACCAATGAAAGCTATGGGAAAAATATTGCTTCAGACGTGAATGTCTATTTGCGCTTTACTAATGAGGATGACAACCAGTTGGGAGTGCCTCTTCCTGCAGGAAGAATACGCGTTAACCAACGGGACACTGATGGAAGCCTCGAATTTATTGGAGAAGATATCATCGACCATACACCAAAGGATGAAGAAGTTCTGATAAAAATGGGCAATGCCTTTGATGTTAAAGGCGAGCGCAAACAGACCAACTATCAGATAGACACTAAGAAAAAAGAACTAAGCGAAAGCTTTGAAGTAACGCTAAAGAATCACAAGGAAGAAGCAGTAACAGTCGTCATACGCGAAACATTGTATCGGTGGTCTAATTGGAAAATAACACGCAAGTCACACGATTATGAGAAGCAGGACTCACGTCACATACACTTCAAAGTAACAGTGCCTGCAAATGGTGAAATTAAAGTTAATTATACTGTTGAATATGACTGGTAGACTGTAACCCAAACTTGATAAACAAAAAAGCCACGACCTGAGTCGTGGCTTTTCAGATAGAATCAAGCCATTAACTATTCAGCTTCTAGCTTCGCTTTATCCCCTGCTTTGATGATTGAAATGTTGTCCATCTTAATATGACGACGGAACGCATCATTAACATCTTTCAAAGTAAGCGCCTTAAGCTTTTCTTCATACTCCTTTGACCATTCCATAGTACGATCAAGATCAAGATTACCTGCCAAGCTGCTAACCAGGCGAGCATCTTTTGAACGGTCAATACGGTTGTTCTGTAGAACACCATCGCGCGCCTTATCCAGCTCTTCTTGAGTAAAGCCATCATTTAATGCACGCTCTAACTCTTCCTTAAAACCAATCTCTACACGAGGTAAGTTCTCAGGGGCAGCAATAGCGTATGCACCAAAAGTGGCATTCTCGTCATAAGAACTAGCACTGAAGAAAGAACCTGCTCCATAACTCAAGCCATCTTTTTGACGTAAACGTGTCGCTAGACGACTGTTTAGGAAACCACCACCAAAGATTTCATTAGCCATTTTAAGAGCAGCATAATCTGGGTGTTGATCGCTCAACTCCAACTTAGTCATGGCAGCAAAAGCAGCACCGGCTTTATCTGGTGTGTCGATAAATTTATTTATCGCTTCAACATCTGCAACGCTTCGCTCAATTCGCTTATACTCAACATCAGCATCCCAGTTTCCAAGGATGTCATCAAGTTGTTCATGCAATGCTTTTTGTTCAAAGTCACCCACGACAGCAATATCAGCTTCTTTAGCACCAATAAAGTTGCTGTGGAAAGCTTTAAGGTTATCAACTTCAACTGATTTAATCGCCTCAATCTGCTCATCAATGCTCATACTGTACAAAGGATGGCTTGGATCATAAGGGTTTAAGTGCTGATTAAGCTGCAGGAATACTTGTGTTTGTGGTTGTTGTTTTTGCTGTTCCAGAGCAACAATTTGTTGCTTTTTAAGCACTTCTAATTCCTTTTTATCAAAAGCTGGCTGCTTGAGAACTTCTTCCACTAATTCCAGAACTTTAGGCAAATTTTCTTTCACAGTCTGAATACGTACACCAGTATTGGTAGCGCCACCGGAGACACTGACGTTTGCTTTCAGGCGATCGAACTCAGCTTGAAGTTCCTCACGCGTATAGTTTTCAGTACCGCGCATCAGCATGCTTGAAGTTAATGAAGGTACAACACCTGCATTGCGCAAATCTTCAAGGTTGCCTATATCCAAGTTGATAGTCATTACCACAGATTCACCACGTGTTTTCTTAGGTAAATAAACAACTTTTGCACCATTAGAAAGCGTTGTGCGGTCACTGCGAGCATCAATATTGTCATAAGAAGCATCAAAATCTTCGCCTTGCGCTACAGCTTCACGACCAGTGTAACCTTCTAGCATTTTCTGGATGTCTTCACTATTAAGTCTTGCAATAGAGTCTGCACGGTCAGGCTTTTCTTCTGGAATAAACAAGGCAACGGTACGGTTGTCATTGACCAAGTACTCTTCTGCTGCTTTTTGAACATCTTCCGCAGTAACTTTCTCCAGACGGTCGCGGTTCAAAAACAATAATCGCCAGTCACCCATACCAACCCACTCAGTTAATTGCAGGGCGACACTTTGAGTATTGTTGAAGCTCAATTCGATACCTTTCAATAGCTTGGTTTTAGCACGCTCAACTTCTTCCTCAGTAATTGGGTTTTGAGCAGCACCTTCTAGTACATCAACGAATGCAGCTTCAGTTTTGGCAAGATCCTTATCTTTAGCAACCTGCGCCATAAACAACAAGGCACCAGGCTCAGCTAATTGAAAGGCAAAGCCGCCAGCAGAAGCGGCCAGATCGTTATCAACCAACTCTTTACGTAAACGACCAGTCTGTGAGTCACCCATGATTTGTGACAAGATTTGTACTGCTGCATAATCAGCATGAGGTCCGGCAGGAGTTTTATATAAGCCACCGACAACCTGTACATCACCGGTACGGCGAATGATTACTTTACGTTCACCATCTTGAATGGGTTCTTCTGTATAAAGCTCCGGTAATTGACGCTTTGGCTTTTTGATATCACCAAAATACTTGTCGACTTTTTTTATAGTCTCTTCTTCATCGATTTTACCGGCAATGATTAAAGTCGCATTGTCTGGCTGGTAATATTTTTTATAGAAAGCCTGTAGATTGGTAATATCAACATTCTCAAGGTCTGAGCGAGCACCAATAGTCGACTTACCATAGTTATGCCAGTCATAAGCCACTGACATTAAACGCTGCATCAGAACACGCATTGGACTGTTTTCACCGTTCTCAAGCTCATTGCGGACAACGGTCATTTCACTATCCAGGTCTTCCTTGGCTATGAAGGAATTAATCATGCGATCAGACTCTAAATCTAGTGCCCAGTTTAGATTATCTTCAGTAGCAGCAAAGGTTTCATAATAATTAGTGCGGTCAAGCCATGTGGTACCGTTAGGCTCTGCACCTCGTTCACTTAGCTCCTGAGGGATATCTTTATGATCAGGTGTGCCTTTAAATACCAAGTGCTCAAGCAGGTGAGCCATACCTGTTTCACCGTAATTTTCATGCTTGGAGCCCACATGATAGGTAATATTAACGGTAATTGATTCCTGAGTTGGATCCGGGAATAACAACACCTGTAGGCCGTTATCCAGACGATATTCAGAAATTCCCTCGACCGTAGTAACCTTTTCTACGCCCTTAGGTAATTTAGCAAAAGCACTAGACACACTGGTGGTTAAAACCAGGGCTAAAGCTGCTGTTTTAAGTCTTAGAGTCATATATCCCTCTTAATTATCAATAGCAAAACATATTCCAATAGGAGCATGAAGTATCCTTAAAAGCCTTGTAACTTTGTAGTCGCTATTTGTTAATAAATATTTCAATTGCTTTCAGTTTGAGAATTACTTTCATGAGCACATAAAAAAAGCCGCCCAAGCGAGCTTGGACGGCTTTTATATAACTAGCTAGATGATTACCAACCAGTCACTTCTTTCAATGCACTACCGATGTCAGCTAATGAACGCACAGTTTTAACACCTGCGTCTTCTAAAGCTGCAAATTTCTCAGCAGCAGTGCCTTTACCACCAGCGATAATGGCGCCAGCATGGCCCATACGCTTACCTGGAGGTGCTGTAACACCAGCAATATAAGAAACTACTGGCTTAGTGACGTTTTCTTTAATGAAAGCGGCAGCTTCTTCTTCAGCAGAACCACCAATTTCGCCAATCATAACGATTGCTTCTGTTGCTGGGTCCTCCTGGAACATTTTCAGGATATCGATGAAGTTAGAACCAGGGATTGGATCACCACCAATACCAACACAAGTCGATTGACCGAAACCGAAATCAGTTGTTTGCTTAACGGCTTCATAGGTCAAAGTTCCCGAACGCGAAACGATACCTACTTTACCTGGTAAGTGAATGTGACCCGGCATAATACCAATCTTGCATTCACCAGGAGTAATAACGCCTGGGCAGTTAGGACCGATAAGACGCACACCTAATTCGTCACACACGATCTTAGCTTCAAGCATATCCATTGTAGGAATGCCTTCAGTGATACAAACCACTAACTTAATACCAGCATTGGCAGCTTCTAGAATTGAGTCTTTACAGAAAGGCGCAGGAACATAGATTACTGAAGCTTCAGCACCAGTTGCTTCAACCGCATCTTTGACTGTATTGAAGACAGGCAAACCTAGATGAGTTTGACCACCTTTACCAGGTGTTACACCACCAACCATGTTAGTGCCGTATTCGATTGCTTGCTCAGTATGGAATGTACCCTGTGAACCAGTGATACCCTGACAAATAACTTTGGTGTTTTTATCAATTAAAATACTCATTATTTGCCCTCCGCTGCAGCAACTACTTTTTTCGCTGCGTCTGTTAAGCCTTCAGCTGCGATAATGTTCAAGCCAGACTCAGCAAGAACCTTTGTACCAAGTTCGGCATTGTTACCTTCAAGGCGAACAACAACTGGAACTTTAACGCCAACTTCTTTAACGGCACCAATGATACCTTCTGCAATCAGGTCACAACGCACGATACCACCGAAGATATTAACCAGAACGGCTTTTACATTTGAATCCGAAAGGATAATTTTGAATGCTTCTGTAACGCGCTCTTTAGTAGCACCACCACCAACATCAAGGAAGTTTGCTGGCTCACCGCCATGCAATTTAATGATGTCCATAGTGCCCATCGCAAGACCCGCACCGTTAACCATACAGCCGATGTTGCCATCAAGTGCTACATAGTTAAGTTCAAATTTTGCAGCATGCGCTTCACGCTCATCTTCCTGAGAAGGGTCGTGCATTTCTGCCAATTTAGGATGACGGTACATGGCGTTACCATCGATGTTAATTTTTGCGTCTAAGCAGTGCAGATCGCCATCTTCTTTGATAACCAGTGGGTTAATCTCAAGAAGTGCTAAATCTTTTTCCACGAACATCTTCGCTAATTGCAAGAAGATGTGGGTAAATTGCTTAACCTGCTTACCTTCTAAACCAAGTTTGAATGCAAGTTCACGGCCCTGATATGGCTGAGCGCCTACTAGAGGATCGATTGTTGCTTTAAGAATCTTCTCTGGAGTTTCTTCGGCAACTTTCTCAATTTCAACACCACCTTCAGTTGATGCCATGAAAACAACACGACGGCTAGAACGATCAACGACTGCACCCAAGTAAAGCTCTTGAGCAATATCGGTACACTCTTCAACAAGGATCTTACTGACTGGCTGACCATTTGCATCAGTTTGATAAGTTACAAGGTTCTTACCAAGCCACTGCTTAGCAAACTCTTTAACTTCGTCTTTTGTCTTAACTAGCTTTACACCGCCAGCTTTACCACGACCACCGGCATGCACCTGGGCTTTAACCACCCACATACTGCCGCCAATGCGACCAGCTGCTTCAAACGCAGACTGAGGGTTATCGACTGCATAACCCTCCGATACTGGCAAACCATACTCTCTAAAAAGCTGTTTACCTTGATACTCATGTAGGTTCATGTTTATGTTCCTATTACTTTGGCATAAGTACTTTTACAAGCACGTAGAATTTAAAACTTAAGGTAACTAAAAACGCCAATGCCGAACATAAGTTCGGCATCAGTGCTTAGATTCTGGAGCTTATAGATCCAGCAACATGCGAGCTGGGTCTTCAATGAACTCTTTAATCGTTTTCAAGAAGCCCACAGATTCGCGTCCATCAATAATTCTATGGTCGTAAGACAATGCAACGTTCATCATTGGACGAATTACAATTTCGCCATTAATAACCACAGGTCGATCTTCCATACGGTTCATACCAAGAATGCCGCTTTGTGGAGGGTTAATGATTGGTGTGGCCATTAAGGAACCAAAAACACCACCATTAGAGATCGTGAAAGTACCACCTGTCATGTCTTCAACAGTCAGCTTATTATCACGAGCTTTTTCACCAAATTCACGGATCTTAGCTTCAATTTCAGCAAGGCTTAGTGTGTCTGCATCACGCAATACAGGTACTACCAAACCACGTGGTGAAGAAACTGCAACACCAATGTCATAGTAGCCATGGTAGACAATATCATCACCATCAATAGAGGCATTTACTGCTGGGTAACGTTTTAGAGCTTCTACAGTTGCCTTAACAAAGAAAGACATGAAGCCTAGGCGTGTACCATGAACTTTTTCAAACTGTTCTTTATATCTAGCACGCAAATCTACAACTTCTTTCATGTTGATATCATTGAAAGTCGTTAAGATTGCAGCAGTATGTTGCGCTTCAACAAGACGCTCAGCAATACGCTTACGCAGACGAGTCATTGGAACACGCTTTTCTTCACGCAAGCCGGCTGATACAGGTGCTGAACCAGAATCTTTCTTGCTATCTGATGATTTAGCTGATGCACCACCGTCTTTAATAAATTTTTCAACATCTTCCTTAGTTAAACGACCACCTTTGCCGCTTGCTGGAATTTGTTTAGGGTCAAGATTGTGCTCGGCTACCAGACGGCGAACAGCTGGAGATAAAACATCCAAATCTGCTGAGGAGGTTTCTTCTTTAGCTTCTTCTTTTTTCTCTTCTTTGGAAGACTCTTCTTTTGATGAGCTGTCTTTTTTGTCATCTCTGCTTTCAGCTTTTGCGTCACCAGATGCACCAGCTTCAAACTTAGCGATAACCTCTTCCTGAAGTACAGTGTCACCTTCTTCTTTGATAATTTCAGAAATTACACCGTCATCCGGAGCCACAACTTCAAGAACAACTTTATCAGTTTCAATATCGACCAGATTTTGATCTCTTGAAACAGACTCACCTGGCTTAACGTGCCATGTTGCAATCGTAGCGTCAGCTACTGACTCAGGTAACACAGGAACTTTAATTTCGATAGCCATGTTTTAACCTTTTACCTTACCTAATTTAATTCGATTCGATTATTTGATGCCAAGTGCATCTTTTACAAGTTTTGCCTGTTGCTCATTATGGATAGAAGCATAACCGACAGCCGGTGCTGCTGATGCTTCTCTACCTGCATAATCAACTTTTGAGCCATTAGGAACAGCTTCATCAAGGTTATGACGTGAGCAATACCAGGCACCCTGGTTTTGTGGTTCTTCTTGACACCATACAAATTCTTTTGCCTTTTTATATTGAGCCATAATCTCTTTCACTTCTTCGTGCGGGAAAGGATACAACTGCTCAATACGAATAATAGCAACATTGTTCAGTTCTTGTTCGCGACGCTTCTCAAGTAAGTCATAGTAAACTTTGCCTGAGCACATTACGATACGTATTACTTTGTTTTTATCCAAGCTATCAATTTCATCAATAGCGTTCTGGAACTGCCCTTTTGTCAGCTCATCAACAGTTGATACTGCCAATTTATGACGTAATAGACTTTTCGGCGTCATCACTACCAAAGGCTTACGCAATGGGCGAATCATCTGGCGACGGATCATGTGGAAGGCCTGAGCTGGAGTCGAAGGCACAACGACCTGAATATTATGCTCAGCTGAAAGCTGTAGGAAACGCTCCAAACGAGCTGAGCTGTGCTCTGGTCCCTGCCCCTCATAGCCATGAGGTAAGAACAGACTCAAACCAGATAAACGACCCCATTTCTGTTCTCCAGAACTGATGAACTGGTCAATAACTACTTGAGCCCCATTTGCAAAATCGCCAAATTGGGCTTCCCAGATAACCATCGAGTTGGGTTCATTGGTTGAATAGCCGTATTCAAATGCCAAGACAGCTTCTTCGGATAATACTGAATCAATAACTGTAAACTGTGGCTGATCATCTTTAATATGCTGTAGCGGAATATAGACTTCTGCATCGTCTTGATCATGTAATACTGCGTGACGATGGAAGAATGTTCCACGTCCACTATCTTGACCACAAAGACGAACTTCGAAACCTTGATCAAGTAATGATGCATAGGCCATAGTTTCCGCAAAGCCCCAGTCCATTTTGACTTCGCCTTTTGCCATTTTCTTACGCTCACCCATTAGTTTTTTAACGCGTGATTGCAATGGCAAATCTTTCGGATAATGACAAATACGCTCTGACAGTTCTTTGAACTTGGATTCGCTCAAGCCTGTATCCGCTGGAGACTGCCAGGTTTGATTTAGAAATGGTGACCAGTCTACGTTGAATTCACGTTTGTGATTTTCAATACGGTTTCTTACTACTGATTTGCCAGTGTCTAGCAAGTCACGGTAATCATCCAACATCTTTTTAGCGTCGTCAGCAGACAAAACCTTATTATCAATCAAACGGTCCTCATATATTTTACGAGGCGTCGGATGCTTTTTGATCTTCTGATACATCAAAGGCTGCGTCGCATTAGGCTCATCAGCTTCGTTATGACCATGGCGACGATAGCAAACCAAATCAATAACGACGTCTTTCTTAAATTTCTTACGGAACTCAAGAGCAAGACGGGTCACATATAAAACCGCTTCTGGATCATCACCGTTAACATGGAATACTGGAGCTTCAACCATTTTAGCAACGTCAGTACAGTAAGCAGTAGAACGGGTATCGTGAAGCTTTGAAGTAGTAAAACCAACTTGGTTATTGATCACAATATGAATGGAGCCACCAACATAGAAGCCACGCGCTTGCGACATGTTGAAGGTTTCCATAACAACACCCTGACCGGTGACAGCTGAGTCACCATGAATCAGTACTGGGATAACCTGGTCACATTCCTTATCGTTACGACGCTCCTGGCGAGCACGCACAGAACCCAGAACTACTGGACTAACAATCTCAAGGTGTGATGGGTTAAACGCGAGTGCTAGGTGAACAGGGCCACCCTCTGTTTCAACATCATTGGAATAACCCATGTGGTATTTCACGTCACCTGAAGAGCCATTTTCTACTACAGCATTTTTACCGGCAAACTCGTCAAATAACACCTGCGGATTTTTGCCCATAACGTTTACAAGAACGTTTAGACGACCACGGTGAGCCATACCAATAACAACTTCCTTAGCGCCATTAATGCCTGACTGATTAATCATGTCGCGCATCATTGGGATTAGGCTATCGCCACCTTCCAGTGAGAAACGCTTTGCGCCGGGGAATTTTGAACCCAGATATTTCTCTAATCCTTCAGCTGCTGTGAGCCCTTCCAGTATTTTTTTACGAGTTTCTTCACGGAACTTATGAGAAGAGTTGGCTTCTTCGAGCTTTTCCTGAATCCAACGACGCTCTGTTAAGTCATTGATATGTAAGAACTCTGCGCCAATTGTATTGGAGTAAGTCTCTTTCAGGCGCTGTAGGATTTCTTTTAAAGTCTGCTGATCAGGGCCTGCCAGATTTCCGACATGGAATTTAGTATCAAGATCAGCTTCAGAAAGCTCAAAGCTTTCCAGGCTTAAATTCGTTGGGTAAGGATGCTTCCATAGCCCTAAAGGATCTATATTAGCGTGGTGATGACCACGAGCACGATAAGATTCTATCAGATGCAATACTTTAACTTGCTTAGGATCAGCAACTGAAGAACCGCCACCTTGCGTAAAGGCAATCTTTTGACGGTTAAGACCTATCTGACGAAAATGCTCTCGAATATCACTATGCGAGACATCTTTTGTATCAGCGTTCTTTGCGAACTCGTCGAATTTTACTCGCCAGTCAGAATCAACAGACTGAGGATCTTCTAAGTATTGCTCGTATAATTCTTCCAGATAGCTTGCGCTGCTACCGGACAGGTAGGCGCTCTCGAACATCGCCTCTAACCCATTTTTCATGTATCGTAACACCACTCTAGGTATTTAAGTCGCTATGATAACTAAAAATCAGGAGTCTTAACACAGTATTAAGTCTTTAATTTGTAAAAGTCCTGTTTAAGAAAACCTGATTAACTCATTGTTTTTATGAATTAACTGCCTTCAAAATACTACAGCTAATCCTTCTTCAACTAGCATCAAAAAAATTGATGTATCAAAAAGTATCGTTGCTTTCGCAAAAAAAGACGAAAAGAACAGAGCTTTGAGGCCCCGGTCTTTTCGTCTGTATTAATGCTTTAAATCAGCTAAGTTAAACTCCGCTCTTCAGCAACATAGAACGAATGTGGCCGATTGCGCGTGTTGGGTTTAGACCTTTCGGGCAAACATCCACACAGTTCATGATGCCACGGCAACGGAATACGCTATAGGCATCATCCAATTCGGCTAGACGCTCTTCTGTCTGAGTGTCACGGCTATCAACAAGGAATCGATAAGCTTGCAACAAACCTGCTGGACCAACGAATTTGTCAGGATTCCACCAGAATGATGGGCATGATGTTGAACAACAGGCACACAAGATGCACTCATAAAGACCGTCTAATTTCGCACGATCCTCAGGTGACTGTAAGCGTTCTTTTGCTGGTGGTTCATCGTTTGCAATTAAGAATGGCTTAATTTTCTCATATTGCTTATAGAACTGAGCCATATCCACGACCAGATCACGAATTACCGGCAAACCAGGTAAAGGACGGATCACAATCGGTGTTTTCAGGCTAGACAATGCTGTAATACATGCTAGGCCGTTTTTGCCGTTGATATTCATACCATCAGAACCACAAACACCTTCACGACACGAACGGCGGAAAGATAATGTTGGGTCTTGATTCTTCAATGCTACCAGAGCATCCAACAACATCATGTCAGAACCTTCAGGAACATCTAAGTCATATTCCTGCATATAAGGCTTTTTATCAGTCTCTGGGTTGTAGCGATAAATACTAAATTTCATTTGCTTCACTCCGTATTCTGTAGCTACAGATTAATATGTACGGGCTTTCGGAGGGAAAGCTTCGATTTTGGTTGGGCTCATGTTCACATCACGCTTACCCATTTCTTCAGTCACTGGGTAATAAACAGAGTGCGCTAACCAGTTTTCGTCATCACGATCTGGGAAGTCTTCACGGCTATGAGCACCACGACTTTCAGTACGGAACTCAGCAGCCATAGCGGTTGCATAAGCCACTTCCATCAAGTTTTCAAGCTCAAGACACTCAATACGCTCGGTATTAAAGGCTTTAGACTTGTCTTTTAGTCGTGCGTTTTTCAAACGTTCACGTAGCGACTTAATCTTATCCAGACCTTCTTTCATCAAATCACCGGTACGGAATACACCGAAGTGATTCTGCATGGTGTTTTGAAGCTCTCGACGCAACTCAACTGGATCTTCACCTTCGTTAGTGCTGTCCCAACGATTAATACGATTTAGTGCACGCTCTGTGTCTGAATCGTTATAGTCAGAGAAAGGCAAGCCTTCACGTAGCGACTCTTCAAGGTGTAAACCAGCAGCACGGCCAAAGACCACAAGGTCAAGCAGTGAGTTACCGCCCAAACGGTTAGCACCGTGCACAGATACACAGGCCACTTCGCCCACAGCGTAGAAACCTTTAACAACCTTTTCTTCGCCAGCTGGTGTACGGTCAATCACCTGACCATACTTATTGGTAGGAATACCACCCATCATGTAGTGACAGGTCGGAACTACTGGAATTGGATCTTTTGCAGGATCAACGTGAGCGAAAATTTTCGATAGTTCACTAATACCTGGAAGACGAGAGTTCAAGACCTCTTCACCTAAGTGATCCAGCTTTAAGAAAACGTGATCGCCATTAGGACCAGCACCACGACCAGCTAGAATTTCTTTCATCATTGAACGAGCAACTACGTCACGCGATGCCAAATCTTTAGCATTAGGTGCATAACGCTCCATGAAGCGTTCACCATCTTTATTGATCAGGTAACCGCCTTCACCACGACAGCCTTCTGTTACCAAAGTACCAGCACCAGCAATACCGGTTGGGTGGAACTGCCACATTTCGATATCTTGAACCGGTAAGCCTGCACGCAACGCCATGCCAACACCATCACCAGTGTTGATCAATGCATTAGTAGTTGACGCATAGATACGACCAGAACCACCCGTTGCAAATACCGTAGCACGCGCTTTAAACAAGGCAATTTCGCCGGTTTCAATGCACATTGCAGTGACACCACAAACGTCACCGTCCTCATTGCGCACCAAATCCATTGCATACCACTCGTTAAAGAATTGAGTATTGGCTTTCAGGTTGGCCTGATACAAAGTATGCAATAAGGCATGACCAGTACGGTCAGCAGCCGCAGCAGTACGAGCTGCCTGCTCGCCACCAAATTCTTTAGACTGACCACCGAATGGGCGTTGATAAATTTTGCCATTATCTAGACGAGAGAATGGTAAGCCCATGTGCTCAAGTTCATAAACAGCAGCTGGGCCATTTTCACACATGTACTCAATAGCATCCTGGTCACCGATATAGTCTGAACCTTTAACGGTATCAAACATGTGCCAGCGCCAGTCATCCGGGTGAGAGTTACCCAAAGCTACAGTTATACCGCCTTGAGCAGATACTGTGTGCGAGCGAGTAGGAAATACTTTAGAAATCAATGCGACTTTTTGACCACTTTGTGCCAATTGCAGCGATGCACGCATACCAGCGCCACCGCCACCAACGATTACCGCATCAAAGGTATGTGTTGGAATAGAGGAGATTTGGTTAGACATGCTTTATAGGCTCCACAAAATCTGAATGCCCCACACTAACAGCGCCAGGCAGATGAGAATAACAAGTACTTGGAAGACAAAACGAATTGCCAGTTTTGGCATATAGTCAGTGGACACAATCCACAGACCAATCCAAGCATGTCCGATTACTGACAATAATGCCAATAACGAGAAAACTTTCATAAAGGTCGATGCAAACAACTCCTGCCATACTGGGAATGACAAGTCAGGAGTTGTGCAAATGAAGTAGCCAAGGAAAATTACGTAGGCCAACATTACAATTGCTGACACACGCTGGATGATCCAGTCATGCAGGCCCGAACGACCAAGGCTTGTTGATGCTGTTACTACGCCCATACCCATACTCCTAATACGACTGCAGCAATCGCAGATAGAATAATTACCAGCCAGGCACCACGACGGCCACCTTCTAGCGACTCACCAATGCCCATATCCATTAACAGGTGACGAACACCTGCAATAACGTGATAGGCAACAGCGGTAGTGATGGCCCATAAAACGAACTGCCATAAGAATGACTCGGCAAACATGGTCTTAAGCTCATTAAAGCCAGCTGGTGTGAAGGATTTTTGTAGCATCCATAAAAGGATAGGTACAGCGAAGAATAATATGACGCCTGTAATACGATGCAAAATTGAAGAAATTGCAGGTACAGGGAATCTTATCGTTGCAAGATTCAGGTTTGTTGGTCTCTTTTGATTCACGACGTATCTTATCTATTTTTGCCCAGGTCGCCAGGGCGTGAGAGTCTCTGTGTCCTGCCTTACATGAGTGCGTGAAATGCGACCGAAATACGCTGCAGACAGGAACCCCGTAGTGATACAAAGTTTCGGACGCAAATTATATAAGTGCTTGTCGGTGATTACAATTAATTAACCCGATAGATTTCCTATATATGCCAAAATCTTATTGATCATCATCAAGTGTCACAAAAATATCTCATGTAAAATGTGACAAAATTTTGTAGAATGCACCACCTGATTGAGATTAGACTCGATTTATTGAGTAAAAAGTAAGCAATTTATAGTCCAAAGGAGACTTTATGTCGCAACAAACAGCTAAACTTAGCTTACCCAATGGCGAAGAATTGGATTTGACCGTACTTTCCCCTACTCTGGGCAAAGACGTAATCGACGTAAGAGCGTTAGGCAAAGCTGGCTACTTCACTTATGACCCAGGTTATGTATCGACTGGTGCCTGTGAATCTAAAATTACTTACATTGATGGAGAAAAGGGCCAACTACTCTATCGTGGTTACCCAATTGAGCAGCTTGCCGAGCAGTCAAACTTTGAGGAAGTTGCTTACCTTCTATTAAACGGTGAATTACCTAGCAAAGAAGAATACGAAAACTTCGTTGCCAAAATTAACAATCACACCATGGTTCATCAACAGATGATGAACTTCTTCAATGGCTTCCGCCGTGATGCCCACCCGATGGCTATCATGGTTTCTGTAGTTGGCGCACTGTCTGCCTTCTACCACGATTCATTGGATATCAATAACCCTCAGCACCGTGATATCAGCGCCCTGCGCCTGATTGCGAAAGTACCTACTATTGCTGCAATGTGTTACCGCTACAGCGTTGGCCACCCATTCGTTTATCCTGATAACGATATGAGCCTGGCTGAGAACTTCCTGAATATGATGTTCAGCATGCCTACCAATGACTGGAAACCTGATCCAGTATTAGTCAAAGCAATGGATCGTATCTTTATTCTTCATGCGGATCACGAGCAAAACGCATCTACATCAACAGTTCGCCTTGCAGGTTCTTCTGGCGCTAACCCGTTTGCTGCTATCGCATCCGGTATTGCCTGCCTATGGGGCCCTGCGCATGGTGGTGCTAATGAAGCCTGCTTGAACATGTTGCGTGAAATCGGTGATGTTAGCCGCATTCCTGAATTTATTGAGCGCGCTAAAGATAAGAACGACCCATTCCGCTTGATGGGCTTCGGTCACCGCGTCTATAAAAACTTTGACCCACGTGCCAAAGTTATGCGTGAAAGTGCTCACGAAGTATTGGATCTACTGGGCAAGCATGATGACCCAATCTTCAAGGTTGCACTTGAGCTTGAGAAAATTGCCCTTGAAGATGAATACTTCATCGAGAAGAAGCTTTACCCGAATGTAGACTTCTACTCTGGCGTTATACTTGATGCCATGGGTATCCCAACCAATATGTTTACAGTGATTTTCGCTTTAGCACGTACTGTAGGCTGGGTATCTCAATGGCATGAAATGATTGGAGAAGATGACCGTCGCATCGGACGTCCTCGTCAGTTATATACAGGTGCCACAGAGCGCGATTACGTGGATATCAATAAACGTTAATCGGGCAACAAACACCTGACTTTGAAAAATTATTGCTGACAATATTTTTTTCAAAGGTCTATAATTTAAAGGAGCACTTCGAGTGCTCCTTTTTATTTGCCAAATAAAAGTCTTTAACAGTTAAAAAAAGAGCAAGGCGATACAGCCTGTCATTCTTAATAAAAGCGGTGGACCATGCAAAAAAATACCAAACCCTGTTATTACCCAGACTATCTACAGCTGGATAAATTACTCGACGCACAGCACCCAGAAAGCAAAAAGTATGGTGCCGAAGCCCATGATGAAACCCTTTTCATCATCGTCCATCAGGCCTACGAATTATGGTTTAAGCAAATTTTGCATGAAATTCACTCCATCCTGCCCGTTCTGTCTCAAAGCCATGTCGACGAAAGTAAAATCAGTACCGTAAACCTGCGTCTGGAGCGTGTTCATCGTATTCAGGATGTTCTGGTCGACCAAATTGATATTTTGGAAACCATGACTCCGCTGGATTTTCTCGACTTCCGTGATTACCTGATTCCGGCTTCAGGCTTTCAAAGCATTCAATTTAAAGAGATTGAAATTCTGCTTGGGCTGAAATCCGAATATCGTATCAACTTCGACAAAAAGTCTTTCTACAGCCGCTTAAATGAACAGGATCGCAATTACTTAATGGATCTTGAAGAGAAACCCTCATTATTTGATGCGGTTGAAAAATGGCTGGAGCGTATGCCTTTCCTTGAGTTTGGTGATTTTAAATTCTGGAACATCTTCAAAGAAGCAGTCGAAACCATGCTCAATCATGATGAGAAGGTATTGAAAGAAGCCGATTATCTTAGTGACGCAGAAAAAACTTTCCAATTGAATGACCTGGAAAATACCCGCGCCACTTTCGATGCCTTGTTTGATAAAGACAAGTATGACGAGCTCAAAACTCAGGGGCGATTCCGCATGAGCCAGGAAGCAACGCTAAGTGCCCTGTTCATTAACCTTTATCGTGAACAGCCTATGCTCAATGGTCCGTTTAGATTGTTGCAGGGATTGGTTGAAATTGATGAGAAATTCACCACTTGGCGCTATCGCCACACCACCATGGTGTTGCGTATGATTGGCTCCAAGATAGGAACAGGTGGCTCGGCAGGTCATGATTATCTTCGTCAAACCACTCAGAACAACCGTTTCTTTCGCGACCTGTTCAACCTGACGACCTTCCTGATTCCACGCTCAGCACTGCCTGAGTTGCCGGAAGAAGTGATTAAGGCGATGAATTTTTAGATTAAGTAATAAGTAGAATATTGAAGATAAAAAAGCAAAGCCGAGGCTTTGCTTTTTTATTGATTTAAATCTATTTAGCGAACAACTGGCTTAAGTCGTTGAAAGCCTTAAATTCCAATGCGTTGCCTGAGGGGTCATAAAAGAACATGGTGGCCTGTTCGCCGGGTTGGCCCTTAAAGCGAATGTAAGGCTCTATGGCAAATTGTATGCCCTTCTCTTTTAATCGGTCTGCCAGCTGCTGCCAGGTTTCCATATCCAGAACCACGCCAAAATGCGGCACTGGGACGGCATGGCCATCAACCTGGTTATGAGCTTTGTCTGCTGACTCCATTGATTCATCAAGATGGGCCACCAACTGATGCCCATAGCAGTCATAATCAATCCAATGATCACTAGAGCGACCTTCGCTAAAACCCAGTACCCGGCCGTAAAACTCTCTGGCCTGCTCTAAATTATGGACTGGAATGGCTAAATGAAACGGACGAATGCTCATAAATAACCCTCTATGGGAACTGTGTGCGCTTGATAAAGGTTTCTAACAACGCTGTCAACCCATCAGCATCTTCCTGATCAAATCGATTAGTGATTGGGCTATCAATATCCAGAACGCCCTTCAGTTCACCATCAACAACTACAGGAATCACCACTTCACTTTGCGAAGCAGCATCACAGGCTATGTGACCAGCAAACTGATGAACATCTTCAACTAGCTGAGTTTCAAGCGTAGAAGCCGCCGTTCCACAGACACCACGACCAAAGGGAATGTGAACACAGGCCACCTTGCCCTGATACGGACCAAGTATCAGGCTGTCAGCCTTTTCAGGATTGACCAGGTAAAAACCAGACCAATTAAGCTCAGGCAGCATCTGGAAGATAAAGGCTGACATTTGCGACATATTGGTTATCCAGTTACTGTCTTCGGCCAATAAGGCATCTAATTGAAGCGCTAACTGACGATAGTATTCAGGTTTGTCGTTTCGATACTCTTGAATTTGGGATTCGTCTAGTTGGAACATGGTATACACATCAAATTGAGAATAGCGGCAAGATAGCTGACAGCCCCAATAATTACAAGGGTTAGATTGTGAGCAATCGTTACAATATATAGTAGTTTTGATATAAGATTAGCACTAGCCATCTACCGCATGTCACGGTAACATACGGCGTTTGTTTTTTCGTGAGTTTCGCAGGAGAAATCGTGTCCATTTCAAGCAAAGGCCAAAGAAGTCCTACTGCCTCGCCATGCATTGGCGTCTGTAGTACGGTTTTAGGTGATGAAGTGTGTCGTGGTTGTGGTCGAACATTCGACGAGGTGCTTAACTGGCATACTTTCACAGATGACCAGAAAAAAGCCGTAAATCTTCGTCTGAAACTCGAAGGAAAACAGAAGTTTTAACACCAATATTAATAAATATTCTCATTTCAAATAGAAGGTAAATCGGAGCCTTATTATCATGTTAGTATCTATTGTCGACGCCCTCGCGGGCAAACCCGGCGTCGGTGAGCAAGTCACCGTACAAGGCTGGGTACGTACTCGTCGTGATTCGAAAGCTGGACTTTCGTTCGTTAATATTCACGATGGCAGCTGCTTTAATCCTATTCAGGCAGTGGTCGATAATAATGTGGCTAATTATGAGTCCGAAGTCGTTAAATTAACTGCAGGCTGTTCGGTCAAAGTAACCGGAAAGCTGGTAGAGTCACAGGGTAAAGGCCAGTCTTTCGAAATTCAGGCTACAGCGGTTGAAGTGCTGGGCTGGGTTGATGATCCTGATACCTACCCTATCCAGCCAAAACCACACTCTGTTGAATTCTTGCGTGAAAATGCTCACTTACGTGCACGCACTAACTTGATTGGTGCAGTAACACGCGTGCGTAACTGCTTGGCACAGGCGATTCACCGTTTTATGCACCAGCAAGGTTTTTACTGGATTCACACACCAATCATCACGGCTTCTGACGCAGAAGGCGCAGGTGAAATGTTCCGTGTCAGCACCCTGGACATGACTAACCTGCCCAAAGATGACAAAGGCAATATTGATTACAGTGAAGATTTCTTTGGTAAAGAGTCATTCTTAACCGTTTCTGGTCAGCTGAACGTTGAAACCTACTGCATGGCAATGTCCAAGGTTTACACCTTCGGACCAACTTTCCGTGCCGAAAACTCGAACACCAGTCGTCATCTGGCCGAGTTCTGGATGGTGGAACCAGAAATCGCATTTGCTAACTTGTCAGATAATGCAGACTTGGCCGAAGCCATGATGAAGTACATATTTAAGGCAGTTCTCGACGAGTGCGCCGACGATATGGCCTTCTTCCAGCAGCGTGTCGACAAGGACTGTATCAACCGTCTTGAAAATGTCATCAATCACAACTTCGAGCGCATGGATTACACTGACGTAATTGAAGTACTGAAAAAGGCTGACAAGAAATTCGACTACCCAGTCGAGTGGGGAATTGACCTGCAATCTGAGCATGAACGTTACATTGCTGAAGAGTATGTGGGCCGCCCAACCGTAGTTATGAACTATCCGAAGGATATAAAAGCCTTCTACATGCGCATGAATGACGATGGCAAAACCGTTGCCGCTATGGACGTATTAGCACCGGGCATTGGTGAGATCATTGGTGGTTCGCAGCGTGAAGAGCGTCTAGATGTGCTTGATAAGCGTATTGAAGAAATAGGCTTACCGGCTGAACATTACTGGTGGTATCGCGACCTGCGTCGTTACGGTACCGTACCTCACGCTGGTTTTGGTCTGGGTTTTGATCGCTGTGTATCTTATGTTACCGGTGTTCAAAACATTCGAGATGTGATCCCCTTCCCCCGCGTACCAAACAACGTTAAGTTTTAATCGCGTATTAAAAATGCTAAAGGCCACTTCAGTGGCCTTTTTTAATACTTTACGCTAGTATCAAATTATCCAGAGAAAATGTCTTACCCAATCTGAGGCTAAGTGATGTCAAAAAAGAACTACACCAGCGAAATCACAGACTTTCTTAAAGAGCTAGATGAAACCATCAAGCCTGACTCACCTTCCCGCCGAGCTGAAAAAGCTAAATATGATGAAATAAACGAAAAACGGGACAATCCAGATTATAAAGATAAAAAATCAAAATTATGGGAAGACTTTTAAGCCTTCCCAACAAACTTCTTACGAGACTATTCTTAATAAATTAGGCCCAGCTTACAAAGTCATCGACCTCAGGAATTGGCTTTGCTTTAAGCTCCATATCAGGCGTCCCAACATAGATAAAGCCAACGATAGTATCACTATGCTCCAACCCCAGTAGTGGCTTTAAGTGCTCATTAAACGCCAACGGGCCCGTTCTCCAGTAGGCCCCATATCCTAAGCTATCCAACCCCAGTATAAGGTTTTGTACACCCGCTCCTGTTGAAAGAACTTCTTCAACATGAGGAACTTTTTCATTTCCACGTGCTTTTGCAACCGCAACTACAACCATAGGAGCGCGATGGGGCAAAGACAAAGCACGCTCCTGCTTATCCAAAGAAATATTAGGATCTTCGGAAATACTTGCCAGGCGATACTTCTCACCAAGTTCATTAAGTGCCTTTTCACCCTCGAAGACAATGTATTGCCAAGGCATTAAATGCTTGTGATCTGGCGCCCGTAAGGCAGCTTTAAATACTTGGGTCATTTCTTCTCTACCAGGAGCTGGCGCCTTCAACCTGCCGCAGGAAACTCTATTAATTAATGTGTCTAACATCTTTGTACTACTCTTAGAATGCATACTCATAATTGTTAGCGACTATAGCATATTTGCCGCAACCTCAAATGAATTAATAATTACCATTTTATTGTCATTATAAGAGTTCACCACTCAATAGTTTAGATAGCTAAGATACAGATACTTCTAAAGACATAACAGCGCGTCTACTAAATTAACCAATTGATTTTTGTGCAGTTATTAAGTAGGTTGTTTCTTGAACAATACAACAAGACACAACATATGGGGAATTATTATGAAAAATTTAGGTTCTTTTATAGCAATTTTGGGCTTAGCTTCAATCGCTCTGTTCTTTTTTGATTATGAGTTAAAAATTCTCGGCTGGATAAATAACTGGGGTGACAATATTGCCTGGACTATTCGCGGTGGCTTAGTAGTAGTTGGTGCTGTTTTATTTTTCATGGCGCCTTCTGATAAAGAGCCAGAAGAAACTGCGTAGACCTAACAGCGAACAAAAAGCCCAGCCATGTGCTGGGCTTTTTATTTCAGCTATTAATACTTCCGTAGTGACATATAAAGAACCGAACCAAGGAAGTTTTCTGTACCACGATCTAAAGCTAACGGGTAGGCCCATAACTGCTCCTTGCGTTTCGCCACTTCAACCATCATTGGTTGTCGTTGAACTGGTTCTCCTTCACTTTCGACAAGATATAAAAAAACCCAGCCACAAGGGCTGGGTTTTGTTTATATGGCATCCCGTAGGGGAGTCGAACCCCTGTTACCGCCGTGAAAGGGCGGTGTCCTAGGCCTCTAGACGAACGGGACGCAATGTTTAAGAACTGTATCTCTCAAACGCGGGCGCAATAATAATGCCCCTACCCTCGTTTGTCAAAAAAATTATGAGGATTTTTTTGTTTTTTTATTCTTTTCATTGAAAATGACTATTTATCAATCAGATAGGTTAAGAAAGATACAGCTGGTATGAAGTCAGCTAACTAGAAGAGATTATCAGGTATCTATAACAAAGAACTGTAAATTTTGGGAAGGCAGAGTTTTGCTCATCGGCAACCGCTCCAGCGTTGCTCTAACTCCTGCACTTTCGTAATGACATAAAAAAAGCCCTACAACAAAGAAATTGGCACAATCAAGCGAAATCAAGAACGGGGAGGCAGAATTTTGCTCCTTGCAAATTCTGCACTCCCGCCATCCATGGCGGTCGTCGAAGTGTTTAAGGGCTCCCCTACAAAATACACAGATATAAAAAAACCAGCCACAAGGGCTGGGTTTTGTTTATATGGCACTGACCCACAGGGATGTGGGGAATGCAGCAACAATGCCTGGAGCATTGCACCACAGGCACTTCCTTCGGTCGGCTGTCCGTAGGGGAGTACTCAGCACATCTAGGTGACGCTTCAGGGCGCAGAGTTTTGCTCCTGCAAACTCTGCATTCGCACCATCCATGGTGCTTGTCGAACTGGTTCTCCTGCCCTTTCCAGATGACATAAAAAAAGCCCGACCTGAAGGTCGGGCTTTCTTAATGTGGCATCCCGTAGGGGAGTCGAACCCCTGTTACCGCCGTGAAAGGGCGGTGTCCTAGGCCTCTAGACGAACGGGACACAATTCTTACTGTTTTTCACTTGTATCTTTATTTTGTTCTTAGTGCGAGACGGATGATAAGGAAGTTTGCTTTAGCAAACGACGATTCATCCAACAAAGCAATAAGTCAAAATTGGTGGAGCTAAGCGGGATCGAACCGCTGACCTCTACACTGCCAGTGTAGCGCTCTCCCAGCTGAGCTATAGCCCCAAAACAATGGCGCGCATTTTAGCATGGAGCTTGTTACTGTCAACTGAATTTTGATGCAAATTATCGACTTAGCGCGAAAAGCTCAGTATAGTTTTGGCCACCTCACATAGACAAATTACAGAGTCAGACATGAAACCTTTATTTTTATTATTAGGCTTACTGGCATTCAATGCTGGTGAAGCTCAGGCTTTTGAGCCATTCACGGCGGAAGATATGGTAACTATGAAGAGGGTGGCCTCTCCTACTCTTTCTCCTGATGGCAAAACAGTGGCATACATGCTACGAACCACTGACCTTGAGGCTGATAAAGGGACTTATGACATTTACACAGTCAGTACTGCCACTGGAGAAAATACGCCCAAACAAATTACCACTGACCCTGCTTCTGATACTAGCCCAAAATGGTCTGCAGATGGCAACTACCTTTATTTCTTATCAAGTCGCAGTGGAAGCAATCAGCTTTGGCGTCACTCGGCTAAGTCAGGCAATATCGAACAGGTTTCTGACCTACCTGTAAGTATTGGTACTTATCACCTTTCACCAAAGAATGATCGAATTGTTTTCAGTGCGTCGGTTTATCCAGATTGTGAAACCTTAGTATGCAGTAAAGAAAAAATGGAAGCTGCAGCCGAAAATAAACAAGAAGGAAAACTGTATGACAAAGTCTTTGTGCGCCATTGGGATCATTGGCTGGACGGTACCCAAAGCCGTCTGTTCAGCGCGAAGCTCTCTGATGAGCCATTGAGTGATGCTACGCCCCTCTCTCACAGCTTAAATGGCAATGTTCCTTCGAGTCCTTTTGGTGGTGATGAGGAATACACAATTAGTCCTGATGGCCAAAAAGTAATCTTCACTTTACGCATTGCCGATAACAAAGAGCCTACTTCGACTAACTTCGATCTTTATGAGGTTTCAATCACCGGTGGCAAAGTTAAGAACCTGACAAAGGAAAACCTGGCCTGGGATACCCAACCGGTATTCAGCCCAGATGGTAAAAAACTGGCCTGGCTGGCAATGGATCGTCCAGGCTTTGAAGCTGATCGTCGTCAGCTTAAGATTCGCGACTTAAAAACTGGTAAAACTGAGAACATCACTAAAGACTGGGATCGATCATTCTATGGCTTTAAGTTCAGTAAAGATGGCAAACAGGTTTTCTTGTACGGCAACCATATCGGTAAGAATGTTATCTGGTCACTGGATCTGAAAACCAAACAGCATACTCAATTAACCGATACAGGTTACGTTGCTGCCTTCGATGTTGGCCAAGACAAAATTGTTTACCAGTATGATGATCTGAAAAAACCAGCAGACTTATATGTCATGGGTCTTGATGGTTCTAATAAACGTCAGCTAACGGCAGTTAATCAGGACGTCATGTCTGAACTTGAATTTGGTGACTATGAACAGTTCAGCTTCAAAGGCTGGAACGATGAAACGGTTTATGGCTATATTGTTAAGCCTGTCGATTTTGAGGAAGACAAAAACTACCCTCTCGCATTTTTGATTCATGGTGGCCCACAAGGCAGTTTCGGTGATCACTTCCATTATCGCTGGAATCCACAAACCTATGCTGGCCAAGGTTTTGTCGCAGTAATGATCGATTTCCACGGCTCTACCGGCTATGGCCAGGACTTTACTGACTCAATTACAGGCGACTGGGGTGGCAAGCCACTGGAAGACTTGCAAAAAGGCATGGCTTATATCGACTCAAACTATGACTTTGTTGATACCGACAATGCCTGCGCACTGGGAGCTTCTTATGGCGGTTATATGATCAATTGGATTGCCGGTAATTGGTCAGATCAATTTAAATGTCTGGTTAACCACGACGGCATTTTCGACAACCGTATGATGTATTACTCAACCGAAGAGTTATGGTTTGTTGAATGGGAAAATGGCGGCACCTATTTTGATAAGCCCGAGAACTTTGAAAAATACAACCCAGTTCATTATGTTAAAAACTGGAAAACTCCTATGCTGGTGGTACAAGGCAGTAAAGACTATAGAGTTCCTGAAACTCAATCTCTGGCGACTTTCACTGCACTTCAGCGTCAAAACATTCCTAGCCAATTGTTGATTTTTGAAAACGAAAATCACTGGGTTTTAAAACCAAATAACAGCATTCAATGGCATCAGGTTGTCAATAATTGGTTACATCAATGGTTGAATGAGGAATAAATTTAACTATCAAACTAAACCTTCCATAGCCAATTACTATCTAAAAGACGTAAAAAGGTGCCTCCGGGCACCTTTTTTTCACACTTCACCCTATAAAATACAGTATTGAAACATTTGTTAACCTTTTGTCATTACTGAACATTAGGCTCTGGAAATTGCCGAGCGTTATAATGACCAAGAGTTGGAGTAATCCTAAAATTTTTTGAAAGCGGGAAAAAATAATGACCAAGAGAATCCTAGTTGGTTCAGCAATATTGATTGCAACCATAGTAATTATTGTCGGCCTTGTAAGTATGAAGCCCGAGCCACCGAAGAAGAAACCATTCGTTCAGGCTATTGTGGTTGATACCAAGGCCGTTGAAGCTCAGGATGTTCAGTTCATTGTCGATAGCCAGGGACCGGTTCTTCCAGTTGAGAACTCAACACTGGTTGCAGAAGTCAGTGGACGTATTACAGACGTCTCGGATAATTTCCGTGTTGGCGCCTTTGTTGAAAAAGGCGAAGTCCTTTTCACCATTGACCCTGCTAACTATGTTGCTAATGTGCGTAGTGCCGAAGCAGCTTTGGCTCAAGCACAGGCAACCTACCAGGACGCCAAAGCAAGAACTGAACAGGCGCGTAAGGACTGGAAAAAAATTGGTAAAGGCGAGCCTTCCGATCTGGTATTAAGACTTCCTCAATTAAAACAGGCCGAAGCGGCTGTCCAGTCAGCTGAAGCAGACTTGATGCGTGCACGTCGTGATTTAGACAGAACAAAAGTTAAAGCTAATTTTGATGCATTGATTCAAAGCAAAATGGTTGGCCTAGGTCAATTTGTCAATGTGGGAAGCCAGGTTGCAACAGTCTATGGAACAGAATACGCAGAAGTTCGCTTGCCTGTTCCTGATCAGGAACTTGCCTTCTTGGATGTTCCAGACATCGACAACCCTCAACAACAGCCTGCAGTACGTTTAGTTGGCACCTATGCTGGCAAGGAACAAATCTGGTTTGGCAAACTTGTTCGCACAGAAGGTGTTGTTGAGCAAACCAACCGTTTAACTTACCTGGTTGCTCAAATTGCGGATCCATACAACCTGGAAAACAAAAGAGATAACAGCACCCCACTTCGTTTTGGTACTTTCGTAAGAGCCGAAATTGCCGGTAAAGAACGAGAAGGTTTGATTGCCTTACCAAGACAGGCACTTTACTTTGGTAATACAGTTTTAATTCTAGAAAATGAAAGTGAAGTTCGTTTGCAAGAAGTTACTCTTGCGCGCACTGAAGCAAATACCATTTATATTGATAGCGGTCTGCAATCTGGCGATGAAGTTATCGTGACACCGGTTCACAACCCTGTAAACGGTATGAAAGTTCAGAAAGTTGGCTCTCAGGCGAAAACCAGTACTGCAAATAACAATGACACCGCTCTTAACACCAGCGCTGATACAGCTAAGCAATAAGGAATTCGCAGATGGTCAAACAATACGATACACATAGCGGAATCATCTCCTGGTTTGCACGCAATTCTGTTGCTGCGAACCTTTTGATGATTTTCATCATTGTTGCGGGATTTATTGGGCTTAGCCACCTTCGTCAACAAGTATTCCCTGATATTGTTATTAACTCAGTAAGTATTCAGGTTCCTTATCCAGGAGCGGCTCCACAAGAAGTCGAAGAAGGCATTGTTATCCTGATCGAAGAAAATATTAAGGACATTGAAGGGATCAAAAAAGTGACTTCAACTGCTTCTGAAGGTATGGGAAGCATTAATATCGAAATTGAAGATAACTATGAAGTCTCTGAAGTCATGGATGAGATAAAAGTTAGGGTCGATGCTATCCCTAACTTACCTGATCTTGCTGAACGTCCGGTCATTTATGAAAACCGTATGCAACGCCAGGTTATGCGCTTAAATGTATTTGGCGATGCCAATGAACGCACCCTGAAAGAGTATGCAAAAGATATTAAAGACGAGCTACTGGCACTACCTAACGTCAGCTTGGTTGAAGTTGAAGGTGCTCGCCCTTACGAAGTTGGCATTCAAGTCAGCGATTACCAATTGCGCAAATATGGATTAACTCTTCAAGACGTTGCTAATGCAGTACGAAGCCACTCTCTTGATTTACCAAGCGGTACTATTAAAACGCTTGGTGGTGACATTCTGGTAAGGACCAAAAATCAGGCTTACGATGCTTATGACTTTGCGAAGATTCCGGTAATCACACGTCCTGACGGTACAACTTTATTGCTTGCAGACATTGCAGCTATCGACGATGGTTTTGCTGAGTGGAACTTCTTGTCACGCTTTGATGGTAAGCCCACTGTAAGCCTTAGGGTCCGCTCATCTCTTGAGTCTGATGACCTTTTAATTGCTGAACAAATCTACGATTATCTAGACAAGAAAACTCCGACTTTACCAGCTGGTATTTCAATCGAAGCCTGGGGCGATGGTACTTATTACCTGAAAGGTCGTCTCGAGATGATGCAGAAGAATATGCTTGCCGGTATTATTCTGGTGTTCATAGTTCTAGCACTCTTCTTAAGGTTTAAACTTGCCTTCTGGGTAATGATTGGCATTCCGTTGTGCTTCCTGGGTGCTTTTGCCCTGATGTACATGTATCCCGGTTTTGCCATGACCATCAACATGATCACCCTCTTTGGCTTTATTCTGGTGCTGGGGATCGTGGTCGATGACGCGATCATCATTGCAGAAAGCGCCTGGGCGTCGATTGAAGAAAAAGGCCATAGCATTGATAGCGTTGTCGAAGGGGCAAAGCGAGTCGCCCTTCCTGCAACCTTCGGTGTTTTAACCACCATTGCAGCGTTTTACCCAATGCTGGCAATCAGCGGGCCTTGGAGTAATGCAATGGCATCCATGGGCTTGGTGGTAATGTTCTGTTTGATGTTCTCGTTAATTGAGTCGAAGATTATTTTGCCGGCCCACTTGGCTCATATGAAATTGAACAAACTGGAAGATACCAAAAGCCCGAAACTTCGAGCGGTCAAAGGTTTCTTCAGAGCTATCCGCCTTAAGGTAAAAGATCTCTTATCACGCTTTATTAATAATGTTTACAAGCCAAAGCTGGAGACTTTCCTTAATTACAGAGGTCTGACAATTTTAACCTTTGTTTGTTTATTGTTCATTACCACCATTGGTTTTATCGGAAGTGGCTGGGTTAAAACCAGTTTGTTCCCGAACATTCCAAATGATGGCGTCTTTGTCGAAATCAAAATGGCTGAAGGTGCTACTGCTGACCAAGCCATGAGCAATGTGCAAATTGTTTGGGATAAGCTCAATGAGTTGCATAACGAAGTAGAAGCTGAGCATGGTATTGGTGTATTCCAGCACGCCTTTATGTGGACTCGTGAAAATACCGGTGCTTACATGTGGACTGAGCTGGTTAAAAGTGAAAACTTACCCATTAACCAGTTTGATCTGATCGACCGCTGGCGCGATAAGGTCGGCACCCTACCCGCAGTCGAGGAAATCAGTTTTGGCGGCGGTGGCGGCGGCCCAGGTGGTGATGGTGTCGGTTATCGTCTGGTTGGTACAGATATCGAAGAGTTACAAATCGTGACTGAAAAAATTCGTGCAAAACTTGCCGAATATGACGGTGTTTACGATATCAGTGATAACCTTTCCGGCGGTAAAGAAGAAATCGTGGTTGAAGTAAAACCTCACGGTTACAACCTTGGATTGAGTACACAAATTCTTTCTCAGCAAGTTCGTAATGCCTTCTACGGCTCTGAAGCGCAGCGTTTCTTGAGAGACAATGAAGAAGTTAAAGTGTTTGTCCGTTATCCTCTGGAAGACCGCCGCTCTATTGGTAATCTGGAGCAAATGCCTATCCGAACTCCGTCAGGTGAATACGTAACTTTCACTGATGTAGCTAATTATGATGTGCAGGAAGGCTTTTCGCGTATCTCTAGAATTGATGGCGTTCGTGCAAATCGCATTAGCGCAGATGTCAGCCCTCAGGCTGCGATCACTTCTGGAGAAATCCATCAAGATATGATGCAAAATGTCATTCCTGGCATCTTGGCACAACACCCTACGGTGAAACTTGAGCCAGGCGGCCCAAGTGAGGATCAGCAAAAACTTACCAAGGAATTAGGCATTGGCGGTTTAATTGCGTTGATTTTAATTTACGGCTTAATGGCTATTCCTTTGAAGTCGTATATTAAACCAGTAGTCGTCATGTCAGCCATTCCATTCGGTATTATTGGTGCCATGGTCGGACACCTGCTGCTAGACATCAATCTAAGCATGTTCTCTTTCTTCGGTATTATTGCCTTGTCAGGTGTTGTAGTGAACGATAGCTTATTGATGGTGGACTTCATCGGACGTGCTCGCGCAGAAGGTATGTCACGAATTGAGGCAGCAATCAATGCTGGTACGAGACGTTTCCGCGCCATTATCCTAACGTCACTCACTACCTTCTTTGGCTTGCTTCCAATTACCACAGAAACCAGCTTGCAGGCGCAATTGGTTATCCCAATGGCTGTTTCACTAGCCTTTGGTATCGTATTTGCTACAGTAATTACGCTAATCTGGGTACCTTGCCTGTACGTAACCTTAGGCAGTATCAAAGACTGGTTCCTTGGTCGTGATGCTAAAAGTCTAAGCAAAAAGGAAGAAGCGTACGAAAATAATTAAGACGTCAAGCAATACAGCAAAGGGGCATCGCGCCCCTTTTTTTATGTACACCTATTTTATAAAAACTTAATATTGATCAATAGCAGCCCTACTCTTTTTTCACTACAATGGTGTTGTTTTTCTTAAGCTTGTCTTTACACTGTAACCTATCAAACATATCGATCAAAAACTGAGCAGAAATTATATGTTTAAACGCACCAAAATAGTTGCCACCCTAGGTCCCGCTACAGAATCCGACGACACCATTCGCTCATTAATTCAAGCTGGTGCCAATGTATTCCGCCTTAACTTTTCACATGGAGAAGCCAAGGATCATATTCACCGTGCAGAGCAAATCCGTCGTATATCAAGAGATATGAATCGATATGTCGCCATACTAGGCGATCTCCAGGGGCCAAAAATTCGCATCGCCCGATTTAAAAAAGGCAAAATCAACTTAGAGGTTGGCGCTACTTTTATATTGGATTCAGAGCTGGAAAAAGAAGCTGGTGACGAAGAGCGTGTTGGCATTGATTACAAGCAACTTCCTTCTGACTTAAAGGAAGGCAATCACCTGATGCTCGACGATGGTCGAATCCAGCTAGAAGTAAAGCGTTTAACGTCAACTGAAATTGTGACTGAAGTGATCATTGGTGGCGTGCTGAGCAATAACAAAGGTATCAATTTGCTGGGAGGTGGTCTTTCCGCCCCTGCCCTGACAGATAAAGATCGCGCTGACATCAAAATTGCTGCAGCCATGCACGTCGATTATTTAGCAGTATCGTTCCCAAGAAGTGCTGATGATATGCATGAAGCACGTAAGCTTCTACAAAAAGCTGGTGGTAACAGTAACCTCGTTGCCAAAATTGAACGTGCTGAGACCGTTAATGACGACAAAATTCTTGATGCAATCATTATGGCCTCTGATGCCGTCATGGTAGCACGTGGTGACTTGGGCGTTGAAATTGGCGATGCGCAGCTAATTGGCGTACAAAAACACATTATCTCGCGTTCGCGTGCTTTAAATCGCGTAGTGATTACTGCAACGCAAATGATGGAAAGCATGATCCACAATCCTATTCCGACGCGCGCAGAAGTATTCGATGTCGCTAATGCCGTGCTGGATGGAACTGATGCTGTAATGCTTAGTGCCGAAACAGCAACTGGCGATAACCCTGCTCGTACCGTTCAGGCAATGGCTAATGTCTGCCTTGGGGCAGAAAAGCAATCCATGATTCGAATGTCTCGTCACCGTAACGAGATGTCGTTTGACCTGATTGATGAAGCGATTGCCATGGCAACCATGTATACCGCCAATCACCTCAAAGGTGTTAAGGCAATCGTTGCACTCACCGAGTCGGGCTCTACGGCCTTATGGTTATCGCGGATTCGTTCCGGCATGCCAATTTTTGCATTAAGTCGAAACGAGCAGACACTTCGTAAAGTGGCGCTTTATCGCGGTGTTGAAGCCATCGAATTTGATCCAACCGTACTGGCCAAGCATGATGTTAACCGATTAGCAGTTGAAGAGTTACGTCTGAGAAATTTTGTGGAAGATGGCGATCTGGTCATCATCACTAAAGGTGACTCGATGGGCGTACTGGGCGGTACCAATGCCATGAAGATTGTTCGTGTTGGTCAGGTTCATTAAGAAGCCTACTCTCTTGAAACATAATTACCCCTGACCACCACTGTTATAAACGAATACCAAAACGCCAAGGAAGGCTAAAACAACACCAGTAAGTCTGCGACGACTGACTTCTTCTTTAAGAAAAATCCAGGCAAATAAAACAATAAACAGTACCGAAGTTTCATTTAAAACGGATGCAATTATTGCATCCGTGTATTTATAGCCTGAAAGCCATAGAATCATCGAAATATAAGTACCGAGCACACTGGCAATAATCAATATTCGCCAATCTCTGGGCTGCTTTATTTCATGAATCACCTTTAAAAGTTTCCTGCTAACTAACAAAAGTCCAATTGAGCCAAGAATTCCACCGATCAGTCGCAAACTGATAATCCAGAAAAAGCCATCACCTTCAAGAATTCTCTTTACCATCACCACACCAACGGCATTCAGGAATACAGCACCTGCAGCGAGAGCAAGACCCTGCCAAAGTACTGGGGTATCAACGTTCTTCCTGTTTCGCTGCCAGGTAACCAAAATGATGCCAATCAATACCATCAAAAAGCCGATAAACTGAGTCCAATGCAGTGTTTCATTCAGGAACAAAACTGACAGCACTATGACAAACAGGCTGTAAAGACTGGAAACAATGGCGGTATTACCGGCTCCCACTTTTCTTAGCGCCAGGAAGTACCAGGTGTCAGACAAAGCGATTCCAATAAAACCGCTAATGGCAACAATAGTCCATTGATAGGCATCAAGCTGGGGAAATTGAATGCCCTCAACAAAAAGCGCTGTTGGTACTAAGAGGAATGTTGCTAGAATATTTTTGAATAGATTGAGTGCGCTGGCGCTGAGCGTTTCACCGGAGTGTTTGAATAATATAATTGCTGTGGCCCAGCAGATAGCTGACGATAGTGCAAACAGCTCGCCCAAACCGAACGTCATATCATGCTCTCTATACAGTATTAAAATAGTGGCTCAGGCAAAGAGCCATTAGAAAACGCAACTTACCACAAAGACCTGATTAGGCCTACATGATTAAGCTATTTTGGATTAGGTATCAGAACGGTATAGTCTAAATCAAGAACAACATTGTCCGGGTAGTCTTTAGAACTATTTGCTGAACAAACCTGTTCTTTAATGGAGGACCATTGAATATTTTTAAAACCAATCGTTTTTAATCTTAATGCACCCATACCAAACCCAAGATCGTATTTATTTTGTACCTGAGTTGCCGCATAGATGGTATTACCTGCATAGCTAGGATTTAGGTGTGCACCGCCATTAATCGCAGCTAGCCATTGTGCGTTAGCGAGGCCATTATGTGAAAGTGAGCGGCATAACGAGATAATGTGGCCACCATAAACCAGACGCTGCTGATGCTGACTGTCCTGCATCTGATGATAGTTAAAATGGACTTTGGCATTGTTCTGATAGAGCTTAGTCGCCATGGTGTGTTCAGTTGAATCAATCGTCAAACCATCTATGTGATCAATCCACTCCCCTATCTGGTAATCCTTGAAAACAAATGTTTCTCCACTTGAAATGTAGCTGTAGTTATCAGCATTAAACTGATCGGGCATGGCAAGGTGCGCAGGACTAACCTCTGAGTTGAGCTGTGGTTGAACAGCATAAGTATTCTGCATACCTTCTTGCTTCTTATGTACCATAACCCAACGCTTCCAGCTGGCCACCAGATGACCATCCTGATTGGTAGCTCGAGAATGAACGTAAACAATTCCAGTCTTTCCGTTCGAGTTCTCCTTTAGACCAATGACTTCTGATAGCACTGAAATGGTATCGCCAATAAACGCTGGCAGTACGAACTGCACCTCAGCATAGCCAAGATTAGCCACTGCATTGAGAGAGATATCCTGAACCGTTTTACCGAAGGCAATGTGAAATAGTAATAGGTTATCAACTGGTGGTTTAGCAAAACCAACTTTGCGCGCAAGGTGATGGCTGGAAAACAAACTAAAACGGCTACCAGTCAGGGCTATATACAGACTAGCATCACCTTCTGTAATGGTGCGCGGAATGGGATGCTCAATAAGCTGCCCTAAAGAAAAGTCTTCAAAGAACCGTCCGACGGATGATTTATTCATGTGCTGTCGCTTTTTAGTTTGTCTTATTGTTTAAACACTACCTGAAATCATTCTTATCGGCTAGCCCCAATTAACTCGTTTTGACCTAACTCTTTTACTGTGTTGTATAGCGTTAGAACTCGCTCAGCCCACTCTTTCAAAGAAGGCTCGATTAAGCGATCATCGATTACTGCAACATTGCGACCTTCTTCATTGGCTTGATTGATTGCCGCAATAATCGCTTTAGCACGATTAATGTCGTCCAGTTTTGGAGTGAAGGCATCGTTGGTATATGCCAACTGGATAGGATGCACGACCGCCTTACCATCAAACCCTAGATCGCGAGCCTGTCGGCAGGAAAACTCGCAGGCCTGAATATTTTTCAAATCAAAATGCGGACCATCTATGACACATTTTTTATAAGCTCTTGCCGCCAGAACAACCAATGACAAACTGGTCAATAAACCAGAACGATCGTTGGTTTGAGTAATTTTTAACTCATTGGATAAGTCTGTCACCCCCATCACTACACAGCTCACTCTATCACTGGCTGCACATATTTCTTCTGCATGCAGAACTCCGAGTGGGCTTTCGATATTAATCATGATATCAAGCTCATCCGATCGAATAGCATCGATTTGCTGTATATACTGAATCAGGGAGTCAGCGGATTCGATCCGAGGAAGTAATATCGCATCAATATCGAGATTTTTAATAGCTTCCAGATCTTCTTTGCCCCATTCGGTATGAAGGGGATTAACGCGTACTATCCGCTCTGAATACTCAAAGTCATTTGACTGGGAAAATGCCTTGATCAAACCATCGCGTGCGGTTTGTTTATGTTGAGGCGGCACTGACTCCTGCAAATCAAAGATAACACTGTCAGCCGCTAATCCTCTGGCTTTTTCCAGATAACGTTCAACATGTGTCGGAACATACAACATAGTTCTGCGAGGACGATAATTCAGCGTTGATTCCATCATTTATCCTTTGAAAATTAGTGTCTAGGTCATTGGTGACTTTTGATTAAATACTGTTCGAGGTTTTGCAATAACTTCTTACGAAGCACTTTGCCATTTTTGGTACGCGGATAATCACGCACAAGATATACTTTTTTGGGAGCTTTATATTTGGCTAACTTTTGTAGCCCGTAATCTAAAATCTGCTCTTCGGTTATATTGTTATCAGGCTCTGGGATAACACATACCACTATCAGCGTTTTGTCTTTTCCAACGTCTTCACCTAAAGCAACGCAATCTGCCACCTCAGGATGAGCCTTTATTACACGTTCAACTTCGTGTGGCGATACCCGAAAACCAAAAGTATTGATAATGTCATCTTTACGTCCCAGAAACCAAACGTAATTCTGATCATCACGCTTGGCATAATCACCCGTAAAAAACCAACCATCATGAACAGCTTTTACAGTTTCTTCAGGAAGATTCCAATAGGAAACAAACAAACCAGGATCATCGGCACGAATACAGATCATCCCCTCCTCGCCGTTAGCCACAGGCTCAAGCTGATCATTTAATAACTCAACCTTATGGCCCGGCTGAATAAACCCTGCGGCTCCAGGTACTACCTTAGCCTGTTTATGCTGAGAGATATAATAGGATATTTCGGACATACCAATTGCTTCATATATGGGTGCATTGAAGCGTTCTTCCCATAAGGTTTGCATTTCGTCTGATAGGTGCTCACCAGCACTCATGCAATGTTTTAACGAAGGGAGATCGCTTCCACTGTAATCCGTTTTTTGAATGATCTGTCGGTAAATGGTTGGCACACCGATAAAAATACTGCATTCATGCTTTTGAATCAGCTTAGGCCAGGTATGGGCATCATTGTGCCCTTCATAGGCAATTACGGTATGACCATGCAGTAAAGGGTCCATCAAGGCTGAGCCTAATACATAGGTCCAGTTAAATTTACCAGAATGCATGATTCGCTCAGATACTCCACCCTGAAAATCAAACCAGTAGCGACTGGCTGGTAACCGTCCTAGCAAAGCTCGCTGAGCATGTAACACACCTTTGGGATAACCCGTTGTGCCTGATGTATAAACCAGATAAGCAGGATCATTTAATTCTGTTTTTGGGCCAGTAAATCCAGTTGGTTGTAAATTGAGTGCCTCATTAAAATCAATTAACTTAAAACGTTTTGACTGTGGCAACTCACCCTCACCAGTAAGCAATACGATCTGAACTGAAGAATCCTTTAAGTCATTTTCAAGTTCGGGCCACATGGTTTTATGAGTAACCAGCACACTGGCCTGAGAATCATTAGCCAGATAGGATACCTCACTGGCTGAAAGTAAAGTTGAAGTTGGTACAGCAATAGCCGAATATTTTATGGTGCCAAAGAAAGCTATGGGATATTCCAGAGAATTTGGCAGTCGAATTAAAATGCGATTATCTTTAGAAAGTGATAAAGACTGTAGCAGATTAGCAAACTGTGAGGTTTTCTGGCCAAGTTGCGAGTATGTAACCTGACTTGTTCCCAACGCCTCATCTTCGACGATTAAAGCAGCCTGACTGGATTTATCTGTTGCAGCATGCTGATCAACACAGGCTTCACATATATTGAAGTAGGTTGGTAATTGCCACTGCCATTCATTGCTCTGCTGATCGAAATGAACAATTTCCTCAAAGGAGTATTTCATAATAGTCCTTAAATCATTCCATAAGGCCAGTTTTCACGAATCACATGAACTGGTAATCGTTTCAAGACATCTAAAGCAAATGCTTTATCTTTTTCATCTAATGACTTTAATGCATAGGCACGCAACAAACTCTGTAGCGCCTTACCAAACATTGGCGGATCGAGCATTTCACCTTCAAACTTGATGGCTCCACCTAAGAGAGCATCCGCATCAATTGCGGCCTGAAGTATATTAACGTTACGCTCAATCTGTAACGGCGATGGTGTGAATGCCACTTTACATAAGTGAATATGAAAAGGATGGATAACCTGCTTGCCGGTAAGACCCATTTGAGCCTCAACCAAAGCGTGTTGATGGACGACATGTGATTCTCTCTCTCCATGTAAATCTAACCAACGACGCACATCATGCGGCTCAATATAACTCTCAGGCATTGGCGTTTTGTTTATTAATACTTCAACACCACCAATCACACCTTTACCCGCAATACGAGCTTCAAGTAATAGCATGCGCAGGTAAGTTTTAAGCTCATCAATCCAACCCTCCGGAGTCAAATGAATTGCCATGGCCTTGGAGAAATCGTGTATACCAAAAACCACATGTCGAACCGTTGAATACTGCATCAATTCCGGTGAGATTTTGAGCGAGCGTGGATGTTCAATGATTGGCTGAATTTCTATGTTGGTGTTTACGCCAACTAACCATGATGACAAGTCGCGAATCTCTGCGGCCCCATACACTTCTCCCGCTTTGGCTAAAACAATGACATCAATGAAGTCTGACATGTCGCGAATCAGCTTCAAGTCTTCTTCATATTCATCAGTGCGGAATGGATTGATTCTAACTGCGATTTGAAAGTTTCTATTTTCGAATAAGGGAAGCTCCTGTCTTAATAACTCCCGGCTCATGGCCTTCTGGCGGCAACCATCTTCTAAATCAAAAAGTAAGGTGTGAGCACTGGTATTATGGGCGTATTTTCTCATCCGCGCAGAAGCCTGCTCCATCGTTTCATAGACCCCATCTGCAGGAGAGTATTTGACTGGCGGATAATACAACTGAATCCCTGGCCAGAAGCCCCCTAAAACTATCTGTTCGTCCACTTTTTCCAAGAAAGAATGCTCTTGCATCATTTTAACTAATCCGACCAGTTATTTTGCATAAATAAATCATATTCAAACGATTATTTCAAATTTTTGTTTGAATTTTATTCGCTCCGCGCTAGTATTAATTGGACAACGCACCTGGACAATAGGTTGCAACACAAGTTATCTAATTGATAAATAAGGAGAATATAGTGAGTTCAAAGGTCCATCCGAAAGATGCATTATTTGATGCCGAAAAGCCATTTCCAGTCATTCCTACCTGTGAACACTTTGCCGGCAGCGAAAAATTAATCCGAAAAGCTCTCGAAATGCAGGACACCATTGGACCAGTATTTGACATCACTTGTGACTGTGAAGATGGGGCGCAGGCGGGCAAAGAAAAAGAACATGCCGAAATGATTGCCACAGTATTATCCAGCGATGAGAATAAGCACAAAATGGCTGGCGTTCGCATCCACGACTATCAGCACCCCCACTGGAAAGCTGACCTTGATATTCTGATTCCAAAAATTGGCAACATAGTTACCTACTTTACTCTTCCAAAAACCACCTGTGCCGCTCATATTCAGGAAATGGTCGATTACATCAAGTCTCTATGCCAGCAAAATGGAATAAAACGTTCAATCCCAGTACATGTCCTGATTGAAACTCATGGTGCACTGAGAGAAGTATGGGAGATTGCCAAAATTGATACGGTTCAGGTATTGGACTTCGGAATGATGGATTTTGTCAGCAGCCATCAGGGAGCCATCCCTGCTACGTGCATGAGAAGTCCAGGCCAATTTGAACACCCACTGCTTGCACGAGCCAAGGTTGAAATGTCAGCGGCGGCACTGGCGAATGGTGTTGTCCCATCACACAATGTCACTTTGGATTTGAAAAATCCCTACCAGACATACAAGGATGCTGAACGTGCTCGTAACGAGTTTGGCTTCCTACGGATGTGGAGTATTTACCCAACCCAAATCCAGTCGATAGTAGATGCCATGAAGCCGGACTACTCAGAAGTTAACGATGCAGCCAATATCCTGATAGCAGCACAGGACAATCATTGGGGACCTATCCAATATGAAGGCGAACTGCATGACCGGGCAACCTACCGTTACTACTGGCAGCTTTTGGAACGCGCTCATGTCAGTGGTTTAAAGCTTCCGGAAGAAGCTCAAACGCGGTTCTTCGCTTAAATTAACCTCATTCCAAAAACAAAAAAGCAGCCTTACTTGGCTGCTTTTTTAATCTAGGATTTCAACTTAAAACTGAAATGCATAACTGAATTTTGAGAATAAAGTTTTGCCTGTTCTTTCAAATTGATTAACCGTATTATCCTCAAAGCCATTATCCGAATAACCCAAATAGAAAACCGTTCTTGGGTTCCATTTGTAACCGTATAACAACTGTCTATCGATAATGGTTTCGCGGCTTACCTGATTAGGATTTGAATAGAGGGGAGCATTATAATCAACATCGGTATACCGTATGACAAACTTTAAATAACTGTATTGGTCAAATTGATAGCGCGTATCAAAGTTAAAAATATCAGCTTTGAATAATTGTCCCTGCTCTACATCGAAATCGGTGAACTGCCACTCTCCTCCGAATGACCAATGTTGTGTTACTTGCCAATTGCTATAAACACCGTATTCCTGATAAGTAGCAGCCCGAGCATTTCTATAATCAATACCATCGCCCCAGCGAATGTTATACCCTACTCTCAATGCATTCACCGGGTAAAAAGAACCACTGTGCGAGTAATATTTTTGTGGGAACCAGTTATTCTGATAGAACTCATAACTTACATTTCCAACTAAGGTGAATCCTGAGCGATATTCACCATTAGCATTTAAAGTTATCGTCGCTAAATCCCAAAGCTTCTGATCAGTATACTCAGTAACTCGCTCACCTTTAACCTGTAGGCTATAGTCGGAAAAGAAATCATTATTTTCTTCAGTTCCATACCAGTTTCGTTTAACACCAAAAGCCTGACGGTCGTAACCTACCTGAGGTTTGTAGCCCAGATCGGCTCTAAAATCATTATCAAAGTCAATATGAGTTGCGAAAACATCCCAATCGCGTCCGTTATGAGAGTAGTTCACGCGATACCCAAGACCATCACTGCTTGGCGCCAACCCATACTGTTGCTGAAGCTGCTCAGGATTTTCTGTATCCGAATACATAACTTCGTAGCGCAGTTCATCAACATTGGTGATCATATATTTGCCATCAATAGCAGCAACACTATTTCGATAACCATCAGTACTACGGTGAGTAATCATGCCGCCAATTTGAGATTTTTCGCCGAGGTCATATGCATATCTGGCTGCGAAAACGTCAGACTCAATATCACTACCATTAACATCTGTAAGTCGAGCCAGAGATGAGCTTAAGCTGCCTGGTATTAAAAAGGAGGTTTGTTGATCACGACTCGCTAAAATACCAAAGGAATGGCCTTCATTCTTTCCAATGTATTTGGCTCCAAAATCTGGGTTTGCAATTGTCCGTGTGTTTAGCAAGGTGAAGGGAGTTCTAAAATACTCAGCTCCTTCTAAAAAGAATGGACGCTTTTCTGAATAAAATAAAGAGAACTGAGTGTTCACGTCTAGCTGAGCAGCGTCTGTCTCAACTTGTGAAAAATCCGGGTTTATGGTGGCATTTAATACCGATGAATCTGTTATTCCCCAACGCAGGTCGAGACCTGTTTCCCAGTCAACCCCCTCTCCTTGCCACGAAGGTTCAGACGGTGGATTACGTGTCTGTGAGTCCTGTGCAACAATATAAGGGGTCATCTCAAGATTGCGACCACTTTCGATACCTTCAAAGCCTTCTGCTTTATTTATCTGGCAAACAAAACAGTTGATATCCCGTCTCTGTGGCGAATGAGCCAGTCGATACATATAGCCTCGAGGATAGAACCTTACGAAGTCTATGCCCCATTTATCACTATTTTCTGGAAACCTAAGGACCTTAAAGGGTAACTTTATTTCAACGTTATAGCCGGTCTTGGTAATGTGAGCAGCGCTGAACCAGATACCATTCCAGGATGTATCCTCTGAAAGACTTACATCGTCTTCGATGCTATCAGATTGAACTCCCACTGGGTTAACAAAGAAGTTATATGCTTTTCGTCCATCATTGAATGTGTCTACTTTAAAGCCTACCTGGTCATCACCCCATCCATCACGATCCCGAAAGGAATAATGCAGCTTTGATGGCTCAGGATCTTCTGCGACGAATGCAACCAACAAAGATTCACCGTTTTGAACGACATAAGCGGTAGTTGCAACAGGAGATTGTGTGTTTTCGCCAGGTCGGGTTTCATAATCCAGCGAGACTTTTGTAGCCTTACTCCAAATGGCCTCATCAAGCTTGCCATCCAGGGTAATATCCCCTTCTACTTTTGGAATATTGATATTTTCAAGAGATTGGCTTTCGGCAGCGATAAAAAGCGATACAGACGCTATCAAACAGCAGCTGGACTTTAGTAAATACATTCTTGTTTTCGATTTCCTTCAAAATGGTGATTATTGTAATTAAATTAGAAACTTATGATGGTTAAACTTGTAACAGGATATTACAAGCATGACTGAACTACAAGAAGCCGCCCAACAACAAAAAAAGCAGCTGAATCAGCTGCTTTTTATGACTTGGTTTTTGATTAAATTAGCGACGTCTGAACCAGGCGAATAATCCCAGTAGCGATAAGCCCAGCAATCCCCAGCTACCTCCTCCTGAGCCATAACTGGTTGATGAAGGTGGTGGCGTCACTGTTGTGCTACGAATATCGCGTCCTGCATCCTCAAGTGGTACCTCAAGCAATGATGAAAACTCACTGGAAACATCGTCCAACACCTCACCCGTATCAGCATCTATAAGTTCAATGCGGAAATCATAATAGTCTGTTGGATAGCCTGACTGCCATTCAGCATCAATTGAAATCACGTCATCAGCGCTGGAGCCAACTACAGTAAAGACTGCCGTTTCCGTTTCATATTCCCAACTGTAGCCAGGTACTCTCTGATAAAGAATCGCATAGACATCTCTTGAGGATTGCTCAGTGTCGACATCGAAGCTGATGGTAAAGTCACGATAAAAACCATCATTATCGTTATCAGTCCAGATTTCAGTCTTGACCGTAGTTACCCAGGTATTGCTGGATACATTGCCAGACTCATAAGTTTTATCTTCAAGCGGCAACCAGCCAAGATCTGCATCGTCATATTCTGAATAGGTATCCACAACCCCAGAATAACCGTACTCAAACAGGTCAATTAATACTTCATATCGACCGGGAGGAAAACCACTATTGAGTTTTGTGGTTACCGTGTAGTCATCAGAATAATTATCCCCATAAATGGTAAACACATCTGTTGTGTAGTAATGAGTCCACTCACTGTCACCATTTTTACGGATAAACATTTCTGCATATACGTCATAATATTCATCATAATATGCGTCTACATCAAAATTAACGCTAAGCTTTGTGTAGTAGCCATCACCATCGTAATCTTCTGACAAATATACAGAGCCATCATATACGTAAAGGTGGTTCATTCCTGAACTCATGCTCTTTTCAGACTTCTCAGGAAGATTGCTTTTTTGTGCACGCATTTCACTACGAGTTTTAGCAGTAGTCTTATCCAACTCAAGCTGAAGCTCAGCTTTAAGGTCAGTTGTAACCTGCTTTGAAGAGTAAGATGAAGTTCGATTACTATCTGCAGGAACTTTATCAGTTTTATTAGCAACCTCTCCTGTTTCTTTCTGCTGTATTTCTACACTGGTAGTGGCTGATTTTGCAGATATTTTAACCTGTGGTTCACCCGCCATTGCCTGCCCGGCAAATAATATTGCAGAGAGTGTTACTCCAAGTGGCACTAATGTTTTGTTTATACTCATAATCGACTCCTTTAATCCCTCTAGGTAACAATTTAAATCAACATTAGAGGGTGGGTAATACTTACGCATTGCTCATCAATGGCTTCATTAAAGCAATGGTCAACTGAATCCTTCCTGAACTGAAATGATGAAAATTTGCCAATGATGGCACGTATTCGGCTGTGGAAATTTCACTGCTATAACCTATAATGACAGCAAAATAGAAGATCGAGAGCACTTATGCCATTACCTACTTTTCGTGTGGAATTAACCGAAAACGAACAGATAACGCCTAAAGTCCATAAGCTAGTATTCAAGTTTGTGGAACCACAACATTTCACCTATATTCCTGGACAGTTTGTATCCTTCATTCTCCCACACGAGGGCGATAAGCCATTAAAACGTAGTTATTCCATCGCCAATCTTGAGCAAAGCCCTGAAAACACCCAGTATCTTGAGATCGTTGTAGCTTATGTTGAAGGCGGCAAAGCAACCGAGTTCTTCTTTAATGCCAAGCTAGGCATAGAAATCGATATTACCGGCCCATTTGGACTACTATATCTACCCAAAGAATTACCTAAGCGAGTATTTCTAGTTGGTACCGGAACGGGCGTCGCTCCATATCGCTGCATGCTCAATCAGCTTAAAAATTATCCTGACACTGAGTTTCATATTCTTTTTGGGGCTCAATATGAAGAAGACATGTTCTACTTGGATGATTTCAAACATGCAGCTCAGCAGGACAATATCTTTTTCCATCGTTGCTTAAGCCGACAGGATCCTTTACCAACAGACTGCGATAAAGGGTATGTTCAAAATACCTTGGGAAACCTCCAGCCTAACCCTGAAACCGATCTGGTGTATTTGTGTGGTAACCCCAATATGGTTGACGATGTATTTAATCTCTTAAAAGAGAAAGAGTTCGGTGTTAAGCAGGTTAAACGAGAAAAATACGTATTTAGCAAATATTAAGATAAGAATGGGAAACGACTATGAATAAAACTTTATTATTGAAAAAGACGGTATGCAGCTTAGCAGTTGCTTTAGCACTAGCAATTGGCGGTTGCAACAATGAACAAGAAACGACGAAAACTCCAGCAGCAGAACAGCCAAAAACCGAAGTGACGGCCGAAGTTAAAACTTCAGCTTCAGATCAAGATGTGATCAAAGAAAGTGTTGAATACAGTCGCTTCGATATTTATGCACCTTTTACTTTGACCAGCGACCTATCTCACCTATCTGATAATCAGAAGCAAATGATCGCACTGCTGATTGATGCAGGAAAGATTATGGATAATCTATTCTGGAAGCAATCTTATGGCAATAAAGAAGAGCTGCTTTCTAAAATTCAAGATCCAAAAGCTAAGCAATTTGCAGTAATTAACTATGGCCCATGGGATAGACTGGACGGTAATAAAGCTTTCATTGAAGGTTATGAGCAAAAGAATAAAGGTGCTCAGTTTTATCCGTCAGATATGACAGTTGCACAATTTGAAGCCTGGGAAGAAGAAGATAAAGACGGCCTTTACTCGCTTGTTCGACGCGATGAAAACGGTGACTTAACACTAATACCTTATTCAGTTGCATTTAGGGAAGAGCTGGAGAAAGCCAGCAAACTATTAAAAGAGGCTTCAAAACTGGCTGAAAACGAAGGATTTAAGCAATATCTCGAGCTTCGTGCCGATGCTCTTTTGACTGATAATTACCAACCTTCGGACCTGGCCTGGATGGATATGAAAACGAACCCAGTTGAGTTGGTTATTGGCCCTATCGAAAACTATGAAGACCAGCTATTTGGTTACAAAACAGCCTTCTCCGCTTACGTTCTAATCAAGGATCTTGAGTGGAGTGAACGCCTATCTCGCTTTGCGGCATTCCTTCCAGAACTGCAAAAAGGTTTACCTGTTGAAGATAAATATAAACAAGAAATGCCGGGCACTGATAGTGACCTGAATGCATATGATGTTGTCTATTATGCAGGCGATAGCAATGCAGGCTCTAAAACCATAGCCATTAACCTACCGAATGATGAACAGGTACAGCTGGCTAAAGGTACTCGCCGCTTGCAGCTGAAAAATGCCATGCGAGCCAAGTTTGATAAAATCTTGGTACCCATTTCAGAGCAGCTCATTGAGCCAGAGCAACGCAAACACATAACTTTTGATGCCTTCTTTGCCAACACAATGTTCCATGAAGTCGCTCATGGACTGGGTATCAAAAATACTATCGATGGTTCAAATACGGTGAGAGCAGCGCTTAAAGATACCGCATCAGCCCTGGAAGAAGGTAAAGCTGATATTCTGGGTCTTTATATGGTTAGCAAGCTTTATGAAAAAGGCGAAATAAAAGATGGCGAGCTTATGGATAATTACGTGACCTTCCTGGCCGGCATCTTCCGCTCTGTTCGCTTTGGAGCATCCAGCGCACACGGCCGAGCAAACATGGTTCGCTTTAACTTCTTTAAAGAAGCAGGCGCTTTCAGCCGCGATCCGGAAACAGGCTACTACAAAGTGAACTTCGACAAAATGACTGAAGCGGTTGACGCCCTGTCCAATAAAATCCTGACCATTCAAGGCAATGGCGACTATGAAACAGCTAAACAACTTCTTGAAGAACAGGGGATCATTGACGATCAGTTAGCCAGCGATTTGAAGATGTTAGAAGAAAAGCAGATACCTGTAGATGTTGTTTTCAATCAAGGTAAAGAAGTATTGGGCTTAAAATAATCAATACGAAAGAGTTAAACAGGCGCCTACGGGCGCCTTTTTAATGTCTGACAATTGGCCAGTGCATGATGACTAGGCCTTAGTCGAGCACTCTGTTAAAATGCGCACATCTTGACTGCGAGCAATCAGACAACCAAACAATGGCCACCTTTTCATTACTTGTTACCGCTAATCCCTACTCTTCACAGGGACAATTTAGCGCTATTGAGTTTGCCAGAACCTTGTTAGAACAGGGGCATAGCCTTATGCGCGTATTCTTTTATGCAGACGGTGTTTTGGTGGCAAGTCGTTTACATGCTCCTCCTGCGGACGAAATCAATTTAACAAAGGCCTGGGCAAAACTAGCCATAGAAAAAGATATTGAATTGGTAGCCTGCGTGACTGCTGCCAACAAGCGAGGCATTGTTAATGCATCAGAAGCCGAGCGCAATGCTTTAACCGGCGATAATCTTGATCCCGCATTTGAAATCAGTGGACTTGGCCAACTAACCGAAGCGATGCTGGAAAGTGATCGCCTGATTACATTTGGATAATAATGATGAGCAAATCCATCTGTATTGTATTCAACAAAGCACCTTATGGTTCTCAAGCAGGTCGCGAACTGCTGGACATCGCCTTAATGGCCGCTGCTTTTGAAATGCCAATTACAGCGATATTTATTGGACAAGGCGTCTATCAGTTATTAAACAATCAACAGCCAGATATCCTCAATATCAAAAATCACTCAGCAACATTTAAAGCACTGCCCCTTTATGATATTGAGCAAATATTAGTTGATCAGAATGCATTGCATCAATTCAACCTAAAGCAGGATGACCTGTTAGAAATTGATGAGTTACAGTTTTCGTCAACCGATGATATCAAAACCAGAATCGCAAATAGTGATTTTGTGTTAACTCTTTAAGGGGCTTTTATGAGCAGTCTTTTCATTATCAATAACCCCCACAAACTTATCGAAGCCCTTCCCTTTATTAGTAAAGATGATGGGATATTGCTGATTGAAGATGCAGTGGTTCTAGCGACAAACGATAGCGATAGTCATTGCAACAACCAATATGCTTTGGAAGAAGACCTAATCGCACGTGGACAAATAAATAAAATACATACTGGCTGGGAGCTGATTGATTACCCTCAGTTTGTAGAACTCACTTTAACGTTTGATAAACCTATTACATGGGTATGAAGGTAAGCTAATGACTGATTTACTGGCAAAGCTTGCTCGCGATAAGCAGGGATACTTAACTGACTCCAGTGTGTGGAATGAAGAAATCGCCAATGCCATCGCAAAAGAAGAAGGCTTAGAGCTGACTGACGATCACTGGCAGGTCATCTGGTATGTTCGCAAGTTTTACGAAGAGTTCAATACCAGCCCTTCTATCCGCCCCCTGGTGAAATATTTAGCTAGAGAATGGTCGCCTGAAAAAGGCTCAAGTATCTATCTACATATATTATTTCCTGAAGGGCCAGCCAAGCAGGCAACAAAAATTGCCGGTCTGCCCAAACCAGCTCGTTGTATCTAGCCTCAAATTAAATAGTTAACCTATTGATTTTAAATCATATTGTTAATAACTGACTTATTCGCACAGCCTGTTACAAATTCACATTAAGCGTGCGTTAAGTTTGATTGTTTAGGATAGCTAGCAATAGTAAAATAGCCGCCATTGAGTTAATGGCAAATGTGACGCTGATGCGTCCAAGAATAACAACCCGACATAAATGGTTAAGGTGAACCTATGAAACGTATTATTAATCAAGTGCTTGCAATGTTGGTACTTTTTGGTCTGAGCCAGGTAGTTATGGCTAAAGAAGATCCAAAAATCCACATGGAAGAAGTCACAAAACAGATCAGTGCAGAAATTCTTGCCAATAAAGAAAGAATCAAAACTGACTCAGAATATGCGAAAGGTTTAATTGAGCAGTACCTGCTTCCAGAGGTTGATACCGAGTACATGGCCAAACGTATCCTTGGTCGAGAATACTGGGAAGAGTCAACTGAAGATCAGCGCAAAACATTTATTCAGGAGTTCATCAGCCTTTTATTGAACAGCTATGCAAAAGGGTTGGCAAACTATGATGGACAACCAATCACCTATGAAGAAACTCAGTATTCAACCAGTGGAAATACTGCCAACGTACGCTCAGTTATCATCCCTCAGGAAGGCGAACCAATCTTAATCGACTACCGTTTGAAGTATGGTTCTGATGATAAGTGGCTAGTAACTGATGTTATTATTGAGGGTGTCAGCATGGCTAAGAGTTATGCGACTCAGTACCGTGAGAGAATCGCTCAGGTTGGTATTGAAGCAACTTTGAAAGAGCTTGCTGAAGAAAACAAAAAAGCTAAAAACGCCACTGAAATTAGTGACGAAGCACCAAAAGAAAAGTCATAAGCATCTTTAAAAAAAGGCCAGCATGCAAGCTGGCCTTTTTCATTTTCTGCTTAACGATTTAAAGCTTACTTAGAATATTCTCAGCAGAACTTTTCTCAAAGCCCTTCTCGTCAACTTCTAATGCTTTCACCACACCATCGTCAACAATCATGGCAAATCGTTTGCTACGTACACCCATTCCAAAGCCTGTAGCATCCATTTCAATGCCCATTGCTTCGGTAAAGTCAGCATTACCATCAGCCAACATCATGATCTCATCGGCATTCTGAGCTTTACCCCATGCATCCATAACAAAAACATCGTTAACAGACATACAGGCAATGGTATCAACACCTTTTGATTTTATCTCATCTGCATTGACAACAAATCCTGGCAAGTGAGCAGCACTACAGGTCGGCGTAAAAGCACCAGGTACTGCAAACAATACAACTTTCTTTCCTGCAAAGATGTCATCCGTAGTAATGTCCGTTGGGCCATCTTTGCCCATCACTTTTAGCGTCACATTTGGTAACGTATCTCCTACTTGAATCATAGTTTTCCTCTATTTGACTGTGATTTCTGGTCTATTATCTTAACGCTATATTTATTTCGAGCGCAAAGTTTATTAGAGTGAGTCTCTAAACAGAGGAGAATATCCATGACACCATTCATTAAGACCTGCGCCACAGCCATTATCGCATGCACATTAATAAGCGGTATTAGTATGGCCAGCGTTAAAGCAGCCGATAGAATTACCGGCAAAGATTTCGCAACACGCTCAGAAGTCATTGCCCAACATGGCATGGCAGCTACAAGTCATCCTTTAGCTACTCAGATCGCGTTAGACGTCATGAAAGATGGCGGTAACGCCATAGACGCAGCCATTGCAGCTAATGCAGCATTAGGACTGATGGAGCCCACGGGTAATGGTATCGGTGGCGACTTATACGCCATAGTCTGGAGTGCAAAAGACAAAAAACTTCATGGATTGAATGCCTCTGGACGCTCCCCTCTGGGATTATCATATGAACAATTAAAAACAGAACTCGATAAACTTAACCGAAACGATCTACCTCCTTATGGCATGTTGCCTATTTCTGTCCCTGGTGCAGTCGATGGCTGGTTTGAGTTGCATGATAAGTTTGGCAAGATGCCGATGAAGAAGGTTCTAGCGCCGGCTATCAGTTATGCTGAAAATGGCTTTCCAGTCACAGAGCTGATTGCCTATTACTGGAACCTGAGCGTTCCACGCCTCAGTCCTCAGCCGGGAGCATTCGCTGAAACCTTTACGATTGATGGCAAGGCACCACGCAAAGGCCAAATTTTCAAAAACCCAGATCTAGCCAATACCTATCGCATTTTAGCCAATAAAGGCCGAGACGCTTTCTACAAAGGTGAGATTGCACGAAAGATTGATGCTTTCATGAAAAAAGAAGGCGGCTATCTACGCTATGAAGATTTCACTAATCATACTTCTGACTGGGTGGAGCCTCTTGGAGTAGATTACAAAGGCTACACCCTGTGGGAATTACCACCTAATGGTCAGGGTATTGCAGCTCTGCAAATGTTGCAGATTCTTAAGAACTACGATTTGAGAGCGATGGGTTTTAATACCACTGAATCACTCCACACCTTGATCGAAGCTAAGAAACTAGCATTTGAGGACCGCGCAAAATTTTACGTGGATACAGACTTCAGCAAACAGCCGATTGAAGAACTGATTTCAGAAGAATACGGTAAGGAGCGAGCCAAGCTCATTGGCAATCGTGCGGCTCGTACCGTTCAAGCAGGTAATCCAAGACTTGAGGAAGGCGACACCATTTATATGACCACTGCTGATAAAGATGGCAATATGGTCTCTTTAATTCAGAGTAATTACCGCGGCATGGGCTCTGGTGTTGTCACGCCAGGTCTTGGCTTTGTATTCCAGGATCGTGGACAATTATTCTCAATGGATCCCGAGCATGCCAATGTCTATGAACCAGGCAAGCGCCCTTTCCATACCATCATCCCAGCATTCATCACTAAAGATGGCAAACCATTCATGAGTTATGGCGTCATGGGAGGTGCCATGCAACCGCAAGGTCATGTGCAAATTCTGATTAACATGGTTGATTATGATATGAACGTTCAGGAAGCAGGTGATGCCCCACGTTGGCAGCATATGGGTTCAACCGAGCCTACTGAAAGCCAGGCTGCCTATTTAACAAATGGTGGCTATGTAGAGTTTGAATCAGGCATTCCACAGGAAGTACTTCGCGACCTGCAACAAAGAGGCCATGATGTGCGCTTTGGCAATGGAGGCTTTGGTGGCTACCAGGCCATAATGTGGGATAAAGAGGAAGGTGTTTATTATGGCGCATCTGAATCCCGCAAAGATGGTCAGGCTGCGGGCTTCTAACCTTCGTAAAACTAAAAAGCCTCTGATTAAATAACATCAGAGGCTTTTTTTATATCACTTAAATAACGACTATTTACTCTTCGGGCATGACTATCCACAAAATTAGGTAGACCAGTACGCCTGAAAATGCCGTTAAAATACTCAAAAGAACATAAAGGATGCGAGTAGTATTTGGGTTCCAGCCCAGCCATTTCGCAAGGCCTCCACAAACACCGGCAATCACACGATCTTTAGTACGCTTTAATTCTGCCATAATTAATCCCATCGAATTCACTTATATTTAGCATAACAACAGCTAAGCCATTGACCAACCTGCAGTTTGTAAATCTTTGTGTTGGTTCATGAAATGTAATCGTAAATGAAATTAAGGTCGAGTCGCTAAAGACTGCTCAGTCATACAGTCAATAGCGACTCTGGGGTAGAACCTTTAATACTAAAAAGAAAGGTCTAATGTTAGCTTTCCTTCAGCTATAAACTGGCTACATCATTTCAGCGAATAAACAGATAAGCTAACTTGAGTTGGCTTATGCGAGAAATAAGCAACTTACCTGCACAATCCCGAACGATTTTCGCGACTTTGGTGATTTCTGAGTTTCCCTCTCAGTTCGGCCAAAGCAGTGTAACCATTGGCGGAAAACGAACGAAAGTGATTGTAGAGAGATTTCTGAGATAAATCTACACAATTGAATATGGCTGGATGACCAGTTATAACTTATGAGTATAAGTGCTAAGAAATAGCTAGAGCTGTGGCTTTCTACGCATTGATTTCTTTTGCGAATGTTGAGTCTTTTTCTCAAGCCGCTTTTCTTTCGAAGCCTTGGTTGGCTTGGTTTTAATGCGCTTTTTCTTGGGCTTGGCAACTGACTGAATGAGTAGGCGTAATCGAGAAAGTGCATCGTCACGATTACGATCCTGAGTACGATGTTTCTGAGCCTTGATGACAACGACTCCATCCTGCGTGATTCGATTATCATTGAGAGCCAATAGCTCTGACTTGTAAAACTCAGGTAATGAGGAAGCCTTGATATCAAAACGCAGATGAATAGCGCTGGCCACCTTGTTGACATTCTGACCACCCGCGCCTTGCGCACGGATGGCCGTTAATTCTATTTCAGAATCTGGAATCGCAACATTGTTGGAAATAACCAGCGGCATAATTAGTTGCCAGCTTTATTTTTCTGCGCATGTTTCTGCATTTCTCGCATACGCTTTTTCTGCTGGCGACGCATGGCGATAGCGGTAATTACATCTGAACCTATATGCTCTTCGCCTCTGGCTTTTGCTAATTGCACCTGACGCTCGCGTTCAGCGTAACGCTGACGTTGCTCTGGCGTCTGCTTATCGTAGCAGTGTGGGCAGCTGACACCTTTTTCATACTTTTCGTGCTGCTTCTCTTCTTCCGTAATTGGCATACGACAGGCATGACATTGATCATATTGTCCTTTCTTAAGATCATGATCGACCGCAACACGGTTATCGAATACAAAGCACTCACCTTCCCACATGGTTTCTTCTTTAGGCACTTCTTCTAAATACTTTAGAATACCGCCTTCAAGGTGAAACACATTTTCAAAGCCCTGCTCTTTTAGGTAAGCCGTCGATTTTTCACAACGAATTCCACCCGTACAAAACATAGCCACTTTCTTGTGTTTCTTTGGATCGAGGTTTTGCTTAACGTACTCAGGAAACTCACGGAAGGTTTCGGTATTTGGATTCAAAGCTCCTTTGAAAGTACCAATTTGAACTTCGTAATCATTACGAGTATCAACTAGCACCACCTCAGGATCAGAAATCAAAGCATTCCAGTCTTTTGGCTTTACATAAGTTCCAACGACACGCTTAGGATCGATACCCTCAACGCCCATGGTGACGATTTCTTTTTTCAGTTTGACCTTAGTGCGATAAAACGGCATCTCTTCATCATAAGACTCTTTGTAGTCAATATCAGCGAGGCGCTCGTCATGCTTAAACCAGGCCAGAAGCGTATCGATTGCTTGACGGGTGCCCGCCACAGTACCGTTAATACCCTCTTTCGCTAGCAGTAAAGTGCCTTTAATATCATTCTCAAGCATCACGTCCAGCAACGGCTGACGGATAGCTTCAAAATCCTCAAGAGTGACAAACTTATACATGGCGCAGACCACAATCGGGTGCGTCGTTTCGTTATAAACAGAAGATGATGTAGATACAGCAGACGACTCTGCTGATACAGATTTGGTTTGACTCATTGTTACCTCTCGCTCGCTGGAACGTAAAACCAGTGCAAAATTCAGGCGCGATTGTAACGTTTATTGAAGGATTTGTGTAGGGCTTGTGGTTATTTTTTGAGCAAACAATCTACCCTGTTACTGCGATACCAACTAGTATTAATAATGAAGCATAAACTATTACATTGATGTGGCTATTATATTTCGCAACAAAAACTATCCACGACTTTACACCTTCTTTCTCTAGTTCAAGAGCATAACGTTTTAAATGTTTTGCTTGCACAGATGGCAAGAACGACGGGCCGTTAAAATCACCCTTAGTGTTTAAGTAAGATACTGCTTTTACAAGATATAGGTAATTACCTAGTAAAATATAAACAGTAATAATTATAAACGCGATAAAGAAAAGTGTAGGATTGTCCATTCAGTTCCGAAAAGTTATAAAACATACTTTACATCATCTTATTTATGGTCTGAATCTATTACAAGCATTCTTTAAGTACAACTTATACCTCAACACCACACCTTATGCCCATGCTCTTTCAGCCATTGTTCCGATTCCTGATAGTCAGGGCAATTGGTTGCGACCAGCTGCCAGAATCGCTTTGAATGATTCATGTATTTAAGATGGCACAGTTCATGGATGATCAAATAGTCCTGTACGGATTTTGGTGCCATCATTAAAAGTGGATTGAATTGCAGGACGCCCTTGGTTGTACAGTGCCCCCACTTGGTTTTGGTCTTACGAAATTTTACCGCCTCAATTCGACCATCCAGCCCCATCATAGATGCGATTTGCCAAACTCTAGGCTCAAAGCTTTCTTTAGCTTGTTGCAGCAACCATTGCTGAAACTGTTTTTTTAGATAGGGTTCGTCCAACTGGCGAGCTTGAATATAAAGTTGTTCACCTTCAACTTTGATCGCATTTTTACCTTGTGAAAGCTTTAAAACATAAGGCTTTCCGCAATATAAAATCGTTTCGCCCTCTTCGAGTTTCAAGCGTTCGCTGTTCTTTTGCTGCTGAAGTTTGAGCTTTTTTAGAATCCAGGGCTTTTTCAATTCGACAAATTCATCAATCCAGTTCTGCGGAGCCTTTAAGGGCGCGCGTACTTCTACTCCATCATCACGAATATAAATGACCAGGGTTTTGCGTTTACTGCGCGTGATGGTTAGCTTAAAAGGTTCGTGCTGCATTGATTCAGATTTATAACCTGTGGCTTATAGCTTTATTTTGCTTTTAGGAGGGATTTCATTAACGATTAGCTTCCCGGATGCTAACAGTTTTTTCTGCTCTCGGGTTAGTCGCTTTACTTTAATTTCTGCTTTGAGCGCTTCGGATTTGCTTTCAAACTCAGTATGGAAAATCATTGTTAAGGGCTGACGGCCACGCAAGTATTTGGCGCACTTTGGCCCATTTGACTGATGTTCTTCGAAACGTCTGTGCAGATCATTAGTGATGCCCGTATATAAGGTGTCATCACCACAACGTAAAATATACAGATGCCAGCTCATAGCATTGATTTACTCATAAATTACTCTTTGTAGAGCCTGCCAGCGCGGATTAGGCGTGGCTTAAAATAAGGGTTGTCCATAGTGGTAATCGAAACTTTCTTACCACTCGATGGCGCATGTACAAACTGTTTGTCACCAATGTAAATACCCACATGAGATGGCTTGCCATCGATACGGTAAAACAGCAGATCACCAGGTTGCAGTTCATCTAGTGAAATTTTTCGCGAAGCATACAGCTGGTCGCGAGATGTTCTTGGAACATAATCACCGACCTGAGTATGAGTAAAGTACACAAGTCCGCTACAGTCAAACCCTTGCTGAGGCGATGAGCCACCATAAAGATACCGCTTGCCGATCATGGATTGAGCCGTTAATGCGATATTTTCACCTTTATCAGGAAGAGGCTGCAAGTTTTTATAGCCCTGCTGTGGCTGTGTGCTGTGCGTTCGCTCAGGTGCGCTTGAGCAGGCAAAAAGCCAAAAGCTGGCAGCCAAGATAACGAGGTATTGTGGAAGTGATTTATTCATTGCCCTACCCTAGCAGATGAAAACTGAACTTACCCTAAACCAGCGCACACTCATATTGAGCGGCTGATAACAGTCATTAAACATTTAACAACTCCAGTGCTGGTTCCTGCAACTCAGCAAACTGACTTCTCAAGTCCAAAATTTGCTCTTCCCAGTAACGTATCGAGTCAAACCATGGAAAAGCCTGCTGGAAAGCAGGGTCACTCCAGCGCTTAGCCAACCAGGCGCTGTGATAAAACATACGCAGCGTTCGTAATGGCTCAATCAACCTGAGCTGTTTCATTGGAAAGGTTTGAAACTCTTCATAACCTTCGATAATCTCGGAGAGCTGGGCAAGCTTTTGGGGACGCTCACCCGATAACAGCATCCATAAGTCCTGCACAGCGGGAGCCATTCGAGAATCATCAAAATCAACAAAATGCGGGTTATCATCGCGCCACAGGATATTGCCGATGTGACAGTCACCATGAGTTCGAATATAGTCCAGCTCCCCGACTGCCTGCCACTGCTTACGGACTTCTTTCAGAATATCCTCTGCCAGAGTCCGATAAGGCAAATGGTATTCGCGCGGGACGGCATGCTCCATTAAATATTCAAAACTTTCCTGACCAAAAGTTTCCACAGTTAAACTGGGACGAAACTGATAGGGTCTGCTCTCTCCTACAGCATGAATTCGCCCGATAAATCGGCCCAGGGTAAATAAGCTATCAAGATCATCCAGTTCTGGGGCATGCCCGCCCTTACGGGGGTATAGCGCGTAATAAAAGCCTTTATACTCAAACAGAGTTTTGCTTTGCAATGACAGGGGAGCAACCACTGGTAACTCAGCCTCTGCTAGTTCCGTGGTGAACTCATGCTCTTCCAGAATCTGCTCTTGAGTCCAACGCTCAGGGCGGTAGAACTTGGCAATAACTGGCTGCTGTTCTTCAATACCAATCTGATAGACACGGTTCTCGTAGCTATTCAGGGTTAGGATACGCCCATCACTATAAAACCCGAGAGCCTCTACCGCGTCAAGAATAAAGTCCGGAGTAAGCTTATCGAAAGGATGAGCCAAAGGAGTATTGCTCATACAACCTTAGCCTTTGTCATTTTCATTGTTTTTCTTAGTATCAGTGTCAGATTCATCTTTGCGCTCAGCTTCACTGTTATCCTGCTTATCATCTTTATTTTCTTTATCATCAACAGAATCCGGCGTAACGACCGACTTGTCTGAGCCCATTGATGCGGTCAGAACTTTTTTCATCGCTTCGCTTGGCGACATATCCAGCTCTTTACACTTGGATTTAGGCATGAAAAAAGTAAAACCACCTATTTGATAACTCATAGGCACATAAACCGCCACCAAATCATCTCGCTCACCCAGGCTAACGTTACTCGCCGTAATGAAGCCTATTACCTCAACGCCTTCTTTAACCTCACACAAGACCGCCTGCCGTAAATCTTCTTCCTTATCGGGTGACAAAAAGCGCATGACATCATTAAAGGCACTGTACACGGTATTTACTAATGGAATACGCTCCATTAGCTTATTTAGCCCTGAAAGTATCATCTGGCCTAAATAAAACTTAATTAAAAGCCCAAGACCAAAAATCAAAAGCAATCCAAGGATAAGGCCTAATCCAGGCCAGTAGCTATCATCAGGGATGACGAGCAACAAGAGTTCACGCAGATAGGTCTCTAAAGTAGTTAACAACCAGCCGACCAGCGCAATGGTCAATAAGATAGGAAGAATGGCAATAAGTCCTTGCAGGAAAATTGCACTAATATTTTTCATACCACTAACTTTCATATTATCGTTATTCCACTCACGAATAGATGCCAAAACAATAGCATACTTAGTGCAAAGCGACTATGAATCCTTTGATGTTAGCTTGTAGGCTGAGTGCGCCTGGTAATAATCAAAAAGCTGGTCTATTTCTTTAGACTCATAACGAAGCGCTTTATCGATTGCCTCGCGAAATGCAGGCTCGACAATGTAGTGGTAAGAATAGGTTAAGACAGGATCGAAGCCACGTGCCAGCTTATGTTCGCCCTGAGCACCAGGTTCAAAAACTTTAAGTTTATTGGCAATGGCGTACTCAATTCCTTGGTAGTAACAGGTTTCAAAATGAAGAAACTCTTCATCAACTAAACTACCCCAGTAGCGCCCATAAAGATGGGTATCTGATTTTATGAAAAAGGCTCCAGCCAATCGCTGTTCATCTTTTGTAGCAAAGAGCAACAATACTTGCTCACCCATTCTCTCAGCCAGTTGAGGGAAGAACTCTGGAGTTAGCTGGGACCAGCTGCCTTTCTCGTCAAAGGTCTTTTTATAGAGTTCATAGAAACACTGCCAGTCTTCATTAGAAGCTTCGTCACCTGAGAGCCATTCAAAGGTCCAGCCCCTGGTAGCCACCTGACGTCGTTCTCTAAGAATATTCTTACGTTTCTTGGCCTTTAGATACTCTAGAAACTGGGAAAAGCTTAAATAGTTTTGATTATGCCAATGAAACTGGATGTCTCTCCGAGCAAGTAAATCTGACTGTTCAAGTACATCACACCCTTCAGAGTCCAGGAAGTTGATATGCCAAGAGCTGATATGATTTTGCTCCAGCCAATCGGATACTGTATTGATAACTGCCAACTGCTGTTCATCAGAAAGCGAACAATGTAGCAATCGAGGTCCAGTGATTGGCGACAAAGGTGAAGCAGTAAGTGCTTTCGGATAGTATTCGAGGCCATGCCGCTGATAAGCATTAGCCCAGGCCCAGTCAAAAACAAATTCTCCGAAGGAATGACCTTTCAGGTAAAGAGGCATAAAAGCCACTAACTCACTTCCACTGTAAGCAACAACGTGCAGCGGCTTCCAGCCTTTTTCGGCTGTCACGGCGCCGCTTTTTTCCAGTACAGACAAAAAGCGTGGATCCACAAAAGGGTTAGAAAAGTGCCCCGATCTTGATAGTTGCCGCCAGTCAGACTCAGCAATATCCGATATGGATTCAACAAACTTGATAGTTAAGTCCCTATCTGGGCTAGTGCTACTCATTTTTTGGGACAAGGAATGACTCGATTATTATCGGCTAAGGTATTACAGACAAATTATCACGAAACCTTAAACAAAAAAAAGCCCACTCAAAAGCAAAGTGGGCTAAAATGGGGGGTAAGTTTTTGGGTAAATCAAAACAAAACAAATCAAAACAATCTATAAGGGTGCCCTTTAGGTGGTAAAAAGGGGCTAATCATCAGAACATTCTATACATTCTGCTGATTCTAATAATTTATAGTAATGCAATGGCTAGCACTGAAACAATGATGGCCGCAATTACAATCTCTAATGCACCTTCAGTAATCTCGTTCATGTCTATCTCCTTGAGTAAATAACGCTATGTCTTTGTTACGGGGTTAATTCTACGCCTGTTATGTGACAATTTTAAGACAATTTCATTGGATATTTTTTAAGGTTACACATTAGTTTTACTTATCTAGCAAGTCATAATTGAAAAAACAACACAGCAACAAATAATTACATTTCGCCTAAGTTACTCTAATCCTTATTAAAAGCTGTAAGGCGAATTCGAAGTGAGGTTATTGAGGGTGACACAACTCAAATGGAAAGCTGCTAAGCCATTGATTTTAAATTATGAAGCAGGTCTAATTTAAAGAGCTAGATTTAAGCATTTCATATAAAAAAACAGCCACGCAGAGGTGGCTGTTTCAGTTTTTGAGTTAACTTATTTGATTAGTCAATCAGACCACGACTTTTCAATAAGTATTTTGGATCGGCTTCTTTACCACGGAATTTCTTATACAATTCTAATGGATCCTGAGTACCGCCTTTTGACAGGATATACTCAACAAACTTATCCGCTGTTTCCTCATCAAAGATGCCATTCTCGCGGAAAGCCTGATAAGCATCAGCTGCAAAGATTTCAGACCAGATATAGCTGTAATAACCTGCTGAGTAACCGCCAGAGAAGATGTGTGAGAAATAAGTGGTGCGGTAACGAGGAGCAATTTCAGGAATTAAGCCAACCTCTTCAAGAACCGCTTTTTCAAACGCATCTGCATCTTTAACTTCGTCGCCAACTTGCTGAGTATGCCAGGCAAGGTCTAACAAGGTTGCCGCCATGTACTCGGTAGTTGCAAAGCCTTGATTAAACTGAGCTGCAGCCTGGATTTTGTCGATCATATCCTGTGGAATGACTTCACCAGTCTTATAATGCTTGGCGAACTGAGCCAATACTTCCGGCTCTAACATCCAGTTCTCAAGAACCTGCGATGGGAACTCAACGAAGTCACGAGGCACTGAAGTACCTGTTTGTGATGGGTAAACACCATCCGAGAGCAAACCATGCGTTGCATGACCAAACTCATGGAACAATGTGCTGGCCTGATCGAAAGTTAATAATGTTGGCTCATCACCCACTGGACGTGGGAAGTTGAGAACATTAACGATAATAGGCTTAACATATTGACCATCTTCAGTCACAAACTGCTTACGGTACGAATTCATCCAGGCGCCACCACGTTTGCTGTCACGCACATAGAAATCAGCCAGATAGATACCAATTAATTCGCCTTTCTCGTCTGTAACTTCGAAGGTGCGGACATCCTCATGGTATTTTGGTAAATCAAAACGCTCTTTGAAGTTCATGCCGAATAGACGATTTGCCGTATAGAAAACACCTTCAAGCGTACTGTCTAAAGAAAAATATGGCTTTACTTCTTCTTCGTTCAAAGAGTACTTGGCTTTACGGATTTTCTCCGCATAGTGGCGCCAGTCATGCGCCGCGAAAGTGAAATCCCCACCCTCTTCATTAATCATTTCCTGCATGGCAGCGACTTCTGCTTTAGCTTGTTTAATAGCAGCAGGCCAAACCTGGTCTAGCAACTTAGAAACATTATCAGCATTCTTGGCAGTGCGCTCTTCAAGCACAAAGTCTGCATGTGACTTGTAGCCCATCAGATTAGCTTTTTCAGCTCGAAGCTCTGCTAGCTTGATGGCGATCTTCTTGTTGTCATACTCATTGTCGTTGTCGCCACGATGAGTATAAGCGTAATACACCTTCTCACGTAGATCGCGCTTTGTTGAGTTAATCAGGAATGGGTCTTTACTTGTACGATGTGTGGTAATAACCCATTTACCTTCATGACCACGCTCTTCAGCTGTCTTCGCTGATGCATCAATAAACCATTGTGGCAAACCAGCTAAATCTTCCTCATTATCAATAACCAGTTCCCAGTTATTAGTTTCAGCCAGGACATTCTCGGCGAACTCTAGGGAAAGTTGGGTCATTTGTTTATTCAGCTCACGAAGCTTTTCTTTTTGCTCTTCATTCAGCTCAGCACCTCCACGCACGAAAGATTTATAGCTGTCTTCTAGCAGGCGCATTTGATCAGGACGCAACCCTAGCTCATCCTTTTTTGCATAAAGCGCAGAGACACGCTTAAACAGGTTTTCATTTAAGTTGACATCGTCACGCAAAGAAGAAAGCTGAGGGCCAATTTCTTTAGATATCGCCTGCAATGTAGGATTGGTATGAGCGGATGTCAGGTTGTAGAACACATTACTGACTTTATTCAATAGCTTACCGTTGTATTCCATCGCCTCAATGGTATTAGCGAAAGTAGGCTCCTCCGGGTTATTAGCAATCGCTTCTACCTCAGCACGAACCTCTGCAATGGCTTTTTCAAATGCTGGCTTGAAATGCTCATCTTTAATTTGATCAAAAGGCGGGATGCCATAAGGCGTATCCCAATCTTCAAAGAAAGGATTAGTAGCAGTGACGTCAGTGCTTTCAGTTGAAGACTGCGCTTCATCAGTAGTCGCAACCGCCTGAGCCTTTTCCGACTCAGCAGCAACCTTTTGTTCATTGTCACCATTAGAGCAGCCAGCCGCTAAAAGCGCGGACATGACTGCCGCCGCGATAGATAGTTTTTTCATCATAATTACCTTAGGTTTATTACCTTACTTAGATTTCCCCAATGGTCGCCCAGCTATGAGCTAAGCTCTCCAAAATCAAATCAAACGTCTTTTTATACGGACTCTAGCGCCAATAGGCAAGGCAAGTGGTCGGCAAATGTGTAACAAATCTAAACAGGGGTATTTGTTCGCATTGTGCGGAGCTGTACATTTTTTATACAGAAAGATGTTAAAATAACCCCAAGAAGCACTTGATAAGGAGGTTTACCATGTCACGCTTACTCTACCGTTGCGACAACCTCGCAGAAATCGAAAACACCTATAAAGATCTCCGTGATGCAGGTGTTGAAGACGCCCACCTTCATGTCATCGCCAAGCAGGATGGACAGTTGCTTCGTCGCGGGCTAAATGCGGCCAATAGCTGGTATAAGACAGACATCCTTAATGGCTGGAGCCAAGGCGTACGTTATGGCCTGGCAGCAGGTATTATTGCCAGTCTGTTTTTCGCAGCTTTTGATGTTTTCAGTGGTTATTACGGCTTTATCGGTATTTTCTTCACGCTGGTGATATTTACAGCGTTCGGAACCTGGCTCGGTGGGTTCATTGGCCTGCAATCAAAAAACCATGCATTAAAAGACTTTTATCACTTTGTTGACGAAGGTGAATATTTGCTGCTAATTGATTTAAGCTTATCCGAAGCAAAGCATATAAAAGGTGTATTGAATTATCACCCAAGCTTAATGCTAGTCAGCGATGAAGTAGAAACAACCATTCCAGTTCATATCATGGAGCGAATGCACTAGCGTTTATTAACAATATACATTTGTTCGTTTTCTTTGCTTCCTGAAAAAAGGCATAATAGCGCCTTTTTCAGGGAGCCATGCCATGAGCATTCTTAATACCCTAATAGAGCGCGCTGAAAACCGATGTGAATTATGCCGCTCCAGTAAAGGACTAACCGTTTACGAAGTACCACCCGCCGAAGCCAACTCTGACAAATGTGTGTTAGTTTGTGAGACCTGTTCAAACCAACTTGAAAATCCCGAACCAGTAGATATTCACCACTGGCGCTGCCTAAACGACTCAATGTGGAGTCAGGTTCCTGCAGTTCAGGTTGTGTCATGGAGAAGACTCAAAGTTCTAGCAGATCTTGGAGAAACCTGGGCACAGGAACAGCTGGATATGATGTACATGGATGATGAAACACGTGCATGGGCAGAAATGGCACTTGCCGACGACACACGCGAACCAACCCTCGACAGTAACGGCACCCCACTTCAAGCTGGTGATAATGTGGTACTGATTAAAAACCTCGACGTCAAAGGCGGCGGTTTCACAGCCAAAAGAGGTACCGCAGTACGTGGTATATCGTTAAGCGATAACCCACTGCACATTGAAGGACGTGTTAATGGCCAACGAATCGTTATTATCGCTGCCTATGTGAAGAAGTCTTAACTGATAAAAACTCCACAAGATAATCAAACACTCTAAAGCATGTCATCCTGACGAAAGTCAGGATCTGCTCTTTAATGCCCTTTCCATCCCCCTAACTTCGAGTCTTCCGTTTTTGTCTGTACCACAACCAAAACCATACCCCGGTAACCGATAGCAAAATCAAAGCCACTCCACTCAGGAATATCACTGTCAGGTAGGTACCACCACCGATATTGGCAATATGAAGTGGGTAAACTTTTTGCGCTAATCGATAACCCAAAGTCTGTTCTCGAATGTTGGTCCATTCGGTGATTTGATGGGTCTCAGGGTCAAATGCGATTCGGGTGCGACCATTCTTATGCCACTCTTCTGGCTGAGTCATTCGCATACTGCTGGAAGCCCAAGATATTAACTTTGGCCTGGCTTCAGGCATTATGACTTCAGCTACCGCAAATCGCTCCTGCCAGCTTGCGCTGCTTAAAGTTGGAATATCAATTACTGGTCGCTCTTCTCCTTGCAGTGGGAAAAGTGCTTTAAGAGCAGTTCCAACCGCCGAGCACATCATGGCAGTACCAGTTGCAACTGCTATTAAGATTGGAAAGAAAAGTACCACGCCAAAGGTTCTGTGGGATTGCCATAAGGTCTGCCCCCACTGCTTCTGGCCAGGTTTTGATAATCGAATCGAAAAGTCTTTTTTACTCCAGCGTTTGCGCGGCCACCATTTTATGAGTCCAGAGAAGATCAAAAATAGACAGCCAATGCCAAAAATACCCTGTAACTCTTTACCGAGCTCGTGCAAGAAAAGATGATGGTGAAACTCGACCATCCACTCGATCCAGTCACCCATCGCTGAACGCGACAAAAGCAACACTCCTTCAGCCGAATAATAGTGATGCGTCCCTTCGTCATCTACGGTTTCAATCCATGGGTGATAATCGGATGGCAGAAAAGCGTAATTTGCAGGATTCTGATCAAAAACTTTGGCTGCCTCTTGCTGTGTCGGAATAGCAGATAAGTTCAACTGCGGATAGGTCAGCTGCAATAGTTCTGTCTTAAACAGCAACAAAGTACCTGTTAAGGCAATCAATAAAAGCCAAAGGCTGAGCGCAAGGCCCAGCCATTTGTGCAGAATGGTTATGATTCGTCTGAACCGCATTATGGTGTACCGCTCAGAGAATCATTTCTTGCTTATAGTTACTACTCAATGGCCTACCACTCATATTGCCAATTCACTGTGACAGCTCGACCACGACCAGTAAAGTTTCGTGAGTCATTGCCAGCTGTTTGCGAATAATAAGTAAAGTAGTATTCATCGAATAGATTTTCTAGACCAATGGTAAACATGCCCGCATTCTGCGTTGCAATGTTCATGGTGAAATCTACAGTGTCATAGCCATTAAAATTATTAATTGCTTCGGCACCAGTATAAATATTGCGGTCAAACAATTTATTCCATTGCAGACGGGTATTGATGTCACCAGTCCAGTACTGAGTCCAGTATAGATTTAGGCGACGTGGAGTCATGTTACTACCGCCTAATGGCGTATCTACCTGCCCATCATCATCACTATCAAAGTCACCATCAGTATCGGCATACATCAAGCCAACTGTGGCATCATTATTGAGTGCATAGTTGGTATCGATTTCAAATCCTGAGATCTCAGTCTTTTCACGATTGACGATAAAAATACCATCAGCATTTGGCGACAAACGCGCACCTAAATCAGAATTTGACTCAAAGTAACTCGCAGAGAAGTTTAGCGATTGACCGCGATACTCAACCCCCACCTCGTTATTGTCAGTCACAACAGGTTGAAGATTCAGGAAACTTTCCACCTGTTGATCTGGTTGATCAATTGCTCGTAACACTCGACCAACATCAGGCATGCTGAATGCTTCGGAAACACTGATAAAACCACGCCATTCAGAGTTAAAGTTATAGACAGCACCGAAATTAGTTAACAGTTCATTAAATGAAGGACTACCGCCTTCAACAAAAGTACTGTTATATGAGTACAAAGTCGTGAAGTCATCGACCTTCAAGTTACCGTACTCGTAACGCAAGCCAGCACTTAACGTCAGGCCATTATTCATATAACGGGCCTGCACATAAGGAGCCCAGTTCTCAAAGCTGGTTTCAGGCACCCATTTACGACCTGTCTGAGCCAACTCCTGATAAGTTGTATCTTCCAGGAAATCCACACCAGCAGTCATATCCAGTGGCATGTCAGCAATTTGTTGCCAGTTTAATGTTACGCGTGAACCTAATTTGTTGGAGTCATTGCGCGACTGATCAAAAATATCAGTACCATAGGCAGGATCCTGAAAAGTTGCAAAATTGCCGCCACCGTACAGTGCAGAAAAATCCTGTGAGAATAGCTGCCAATTCAAGGCGCCGCCCAAAAAGTTACTATCGCGCAATTCAAAGCTTGCGGTAGTGATTTCATTTTCAGCAGGGTCACCTTCCAGTAAACCTCGCTCTGATATAGCCGGAATACCAGCTGCCCTGTCACCGGTAACAGTGGTGTAATCCCCGTTAGAAGACAGTTGATAGTGATTTAGCATGACACGAATTTCTTGCTCGTCATTTAATCGATAGACTAATTTACCGAACAAATCCTGGCTTGAAGAATCCATGGTGTCACCCTGAGTGGTATCAACACCAATGGCATTACCGTTGCCATCAAAATACAAACCTGACTCTCTTAAATGAGCGCCAAGCATAATTTCGTAATTATCTTCACCATGACTCCAAAGATAACCGGCATGATAACTTAGGCTGTCTGAAGAATCGGTTGGCTGGCTGGAGAAACCTGCATTCACTTCCTGCGAAGTACCACTGGCAGATTTAGTAACAATATTTATGATACCGCCACTGGCTCCCATGCCCTGAATGGCACTGGCACCGTGAATAATTTCTACCCGCTCAATCATTAATGGATCAATTGTGTTTGCTGCACGTGCCCCATCCCTTAGTGGATTAGACTGTGGCACCCCATCAATCAAATATAGTGGCTTTCTGCCGCGCAACGTTTCACCTGAGCTGGTTAGCTTCTGACGCGATGGACTAAAAGATGGTACCAGGTTACCCAAAATATCAGAAAGTGAGTTAGCTACTGAAAGCTGTAAACGGATTTCGTCTCCATCTATCACAGTAATAGTCGCCGGTACCGAACTGGCCGGAAGCGGCGCACGAGTCGCCATAATGGTCAATACTTCGGCATCCTTCTTGCCTTGTTCAGCAGCAGAAGACATCTCTTCTGCTGCATATAGGCTCCCCGGTAGAGCAATGCTCGATAAAGCTGCTAGAACAGCAATTGATATGACTGATTGTTTCATGATTATGCAAACCCTGTTTAATGAGGATGCAAATGATAACAATTCCCATTATCAGATCAAGTCTTTTTTGCATTGCCACTGAGAAATATCAATAAATTAGAAAGCACTAATTAAAAGTGTTAGGCATAAAAAAACCGGCATTAGCCGGTTTCTTTATCTTAAAGCTTCTTCTTATTTACCATTTGCCTGGTCAATAATCTCTTGAGCAGTCTTGCCATGAAGCTTTTCTTTCAATTCTTTCTCGATTTTTTCTTCATCGCCCATTGAACTGAAGCCAACTTGCATTGCAATACTCATCACCGCCTGACCCAACTCCATTTTTTCTTCTTCAGTCATGTCTTTCGTCATTTCTTCCATAGAAGCTTCCATGGTTTGATCATTAGTTGCATCAAAAGTAGGTTCGCTGTTACACGCAGCTAAGGTTAGAGCCAAAAATAGTACAAATATAGAACGAATTAAAATTGTCATAGTGCTTCCCTCTTATTTAAGCAGCTCTCATCTTACTTGAAAATAAAGTCCGCTTCTAACAATAATTAGGAGTCATTTAAAAAAAGTTCCATCACATAATCATCCATGACAAAGCCTCCCCCAATGTCCATAACAACCTCATCAGTCTTCTTAAAGCCCATTCGCTCATAAGCAGTAATACTTCCGGTATTATGTTTATTTACCGTCAGCTGTATTCGCTTAAGGCCCTTTAGTTTTGTCTGCTCTTTGATGAAATCCATAGCCTGCTGACCAATGCCCTGCCCTCTTAATTGCGACAAGACATAAATTTTACTAAGGAACAGCGCCTCTCCTTTTGTGTAAAACGAAAGATATCCCACCAACAGCTCATCAAGCCATAAAGTATAATAGCTAACTCCCTCTGAAATCTGCTGCGACATTGCCGAGGCTGACTGGAGTTTATGCAGCATGTACTCGACCTGCTCGGGGCCGATGATTGGTGTGTAATGCTCACGCCAGATAATATCGGCTAAATTGGCAATTGCAGTTAGGTCTTCTTCTTTTGCCTTGTTAATAGAAATCGGTTGCATAGAGGCTTTGTTCCTATTGTTATCTTCACTTGTCGTTCACAGCTCACAGTAATAATAACACTATGAGTATAGCAATCATATTCGGCGCTAATGGTGGTATTGGACAGGAGTTTGTTAAACAAGCTCTTGAGCGCCATGCTGTAGTTTATGCCTGTTCAAGACCATCAGAGCAATCAGATGCTAAAACATTGCCCCACATCAAGGCTATGGATAATGGCCTACAGCTAGTTGATATTGATGTGCTCAATGAGGACCATCTCAAGAATTTAGCCGATAAGATAAGCAACCAATATGGACATGTCGATCTAATCGTCAACGCAACAGGTATTTTGCACGACCCTAATGGGCTACAGCCCGAAAAAAAAATAGAAGACTTTAACCTGGACAACTTTAATAAAGTCTTTCAAATCAATACAGCCTCCACAGCATTAATTGCCAAGTATTTTATTTCACTGCTCAAGAAGTCTGAATCAATGCCAGCAGTATTTGCCAGCCTTTCAGCGCGCGTAGGAAGTATTGGGGATAATCAACTAGGAGGCTGGTACAGTTATCGCGCCAGCAAAGCAGCGCTTAATCAGATTGTGAAAACACTTTCAATCGAAGTGGCACGCCGCAACAAAAACACTGCTGTTATTGCACTTCATCCAGGCACAACAGATACAAAACTATCAAAACCATTTCAGCAAAATGTAAAGCCAGAGAAGCTCTTCTCAGCTTATTACTCTGTCAGCAAAATGTTTCAGATAATTGATAATCTATTTCTAGAAGATAATGGTAAGTTTTTTGCATGGGATGGCTCCACTATAGAATGGTGAAGCCAATTGGAATCAAGACTTAGACTGTGCTAGTTTCATTTTTGTCTTGATAGTATTAACGATTAACTCATCGACACGATTCTCCGAAGGTGCATTTAAATAAAAGTACTCTCCCCCAAGAGTCTCTATATAAATATGGCTATAGCTTTCTTCAGTACCCTTTTGTTCGATACCGACAAATGCAATGTTGTCATAGGGTGTTGAAGCAACAAAAAGTTCACCGTCAGACATCTCATAACTGATAACTTTGTCCGAAGTAACGACACTTCCTAAAGTCCACAAAGAGTAAATACCACCGGAGAAAAAGATCTCAACTCTTTCAGAAGGGTCGATGATATTTTTCTGAAGTAACTCATCTTTATAATCAGCGCTTAACTGACTCGCTCGAGTAATTACTTTGGGCCCCCAATCAAGTCCGGCATATAAAAATCCATAGATTGCAGTGGCACAAAATACGACATAAAGCGGAGTAGCTACCCACCAGGTTAACTTACCAGTAGGCTTATAATCAGGCTCATGCTGTTTTCTTATGCTATGGTATTTATACGTTGAAAAAGTCGCCTGACCTAAAAAAAGCGTCATCAATATAACAATCAATACTCCATTAATTGTTCCAGACGTATAAAAAATCAAAATCTTAGACGCCACATAATAAAGAAAGATAAGCGTAATGCTGGCACGACTTTTCCTATACACACCAACCGCAAAAATGGCAATAACTACCGCATCAATAAACAATCCTGAGGTTAAAACGGCATTGATGCCTTGGGGAATATTCTGGGCGATGGCAAGTACGAGGCTCAGTAGCCCCATAGCAACAACCACCCAAAAACCGCGCCTCATTTTAATCCGGCATTCCTCAAACTCCGGCCCATAATCAATTTGAGAGTTATTCCCATCTAACTTATTCGTTTTATTAGTAAAATCAAATTCCACAATTAACTCCTAAACTATAATTATTATCTTTTGATGCACAAAAATATAAGGGTTATATAAAAACTGAACAGCCATTTTAAGGGATTAGCCTCAAGCATCAATATAAATATTAAGGTTCATACCCGCTATTTACGTATTTTTCACATACCTGCTGTTAGCTTAACCTTAAATTCGTGTTACAGGAGTTTAATTATGAGTCGTTTACTATATGAGTCAGACAAACTCAAACATATTCAAGCCACATATCAGGATTTAAAGGCACACGGTATATCAGATAGCGATCTCCATGTTATCGCTAAGAAGCAAGGCAAAGTCCTGCGCCGAGGTTTAAACACCGCAAACTTCTGGTACAAAACCAACGTTCTTAATGGCAGTTTCAAAGGTTTCATTGTCGGTACGATTATCGGCCTTTTAGTCGCCACTACCCTCTATAACATGCAAGCTCTAGACGGCCTGTACAGCACCTTTGGCTTCGTAGCTACAACTATCTTACTCAGTGGATTTGGCACCTGGTTAGGTGGTCTATTGGGACTGGAAAGTAAGAACTACAAACTGCGTAAATATTACAACTTGGTTGATGAAGGTAAATATTTGTTGCTGATAGATATAAAAGAGAATGATTTAAAAGCGATTGTACGGTCAATTCATCAGAATCACCCACAATTGACATTATTGAGTGATGAAATCGATACGGTCATTCCTTTCGACTTCATGCAGACCACTCACTAAACAGAATGAAAGATTACGCTAACGGATTAGTCATAACCTTTTGAGGAAAGGTTCTTACCCTAGATATAAGATATCCCTCCTAACCCAACTATCTTATATCACTTTTTAGCTCCCTCACCGGGAGCTTTTTTTTAAGATTAATATTTACTCGTGAGCTTTTAACACGGCATCTTTCCCAGGGCCTCGTTCTTTTATATCCGCTGGAATCAGTGTTACCCCGCTGCCTTCACAGGACATTATCCAGTCTCCACCGCCACCGACATAACTTGTGTGTTTATTACTCCCTGAAATATTTTGTGGTCCATCCGATGAAGGCCCTTCAACGGTCGCTTCATAGGTGAATTTTTGCAGGTCTAATTTTAGTTTGCCGTCCTCAATATCCCAGCGCCCTGAATGAATATAGGTATAATAGTTTACTTCTGTTTTATCCCCATAGATTCTGTGGGGATCTTCGATGATAAACTCCCCGCCTCCTTTAAAGGTAACGATTGGCCCTTCGTTTGCATATGTTACGTCGCCTTCGCCACCCAACTCAAAAATTTGCTCAGCAGCCCCTCTGAAACGGAATCTATCCTTAGTGTCTGACGAGCTGATCATGCGCTTGGCTTTTTCCAGCTCTTCCAATTCCTCAGGAGGTACGAATGCACGAGCCATTTCTATCGCTTCCAGAGCCCCTTCGAAGGTGTCTTGAGCCTCAGAGTCCGCAGTAGCAACCTCTTGCCAACGACCAATGTGGCATGCACAATTTGAAGTGTCACTGCTTTCCAGTTTGAGCTGAACGTTTAAATCATTTCCTGAAGGCATAATAGCCGCCAGCAGCAAATTTCCGCTACTAGGTTCTATTTCCACTGTCTCTGTAATTGGTGTCCACGAACTTGGGCGACCAATATCATCTGCATCAATCGCTCTGTAAGCCAATTGCGCACCTTGCGGATCAATCGTTAGTAATGATGCGGAGTCTTCAGGAAATTTTAATTCCCGTAATTGTACAGACAAAGGTGGCCCTTCAATTGCCGCTTTGCAAGAATGCGCTAAGTCGAGCAGTTCGACCTTTGCATTGAAGGGTAAATCACGCCCATCGGGCATAGTGATCTTATGATCAGCTTGAGAAATCGCCCAATCAAGCCACTGTTCGGGCGGTAAGATTTGTGCAGCCCGGTGCGGAGCATCAAGATATTCTGGGCCACCCATACCGAGTGATATGCCCCAATCAGTTCCAAACGTTTGCTCACCCCAGAAGAAAATAGTTTGAGCATCATAGTCATGCTGAGTCAATGAGCAATCCGGCTGTCGGTCAAAGAACTGTTCAATCTTATGATCGCGCTCGGTAAAGCCCTCGACAACCTTATGCGCGCCCCAATCAGCAGAACCTTCAATCCACCATAACCGTTCCATTTCAGCAATATTATAAGAACCATGTTGCATGGTATGCATCCACTCATGCGAAAGTATGAAGCGCTTCTTCTCCTCACCCTCAATCACATGCGAGCGAATAAAAATTATGCATAAACCTCTTAGCAATTCTTCATCCAGATCATCACCCAAATAGTTTGCCAGGTCATGAATTTGATCTCTTGCTGTACAGTGAGTAAATGCAGGGTTTTCAATAATGTTGATTTCACTTTCTATTATGAGAACCGGTCTCTCAGGTGGAGTTGGGGTATAAAGTAATTCCTCTTCATCACCCTCCCTTTCTCGTCTTTCTGCTGCATCTCGTTCCGCAGCAGTCGGAAAGAATCTTTGTAATTCTTCAATACCAGGTTTAAGTGTTCTTAGGCGTTCAAGCCAACGGTCACTTATACCCACATCCTCTGACTTACGCATTCTATAAACATTTTGCCCGCCTATTGCAAAACTAGCTTCCGGAAAACTTCCCATAGATGCAATCTCATTCATAAGCATCTCCCAAGCTCCGCTGGGAGTACTGCCACGGGGTTCCGTCCGACAAACAGCATTGGCCGTTGATACTATTAAGATAGTACCTAACAAAACTAGCATCATCTTTGCAAAGCGCCGCTTCGAACTATGCTTTAGGGGATGAATTAAAGTTGGTAATTGCATATTCACATCCATCTAACTTATAAATTCCTATTATTGGTGGCTTGAGTATATTGGTTTTCTAATTAGAATTCTGTGTAATCGGTTAGCTGTTCCCACTGTCCCAAACAGACCACCCAGCCAGAAACACTTACCGCCAGAACCAGAACTCTAGCTCGGGACAGCGACAAAAAACTTACCACTAAGGAGTAAATCTAGATTATCCCTTTAATTTAGAAACATTTTTCGAACATAAAAAAAGCCACATCGAAATGTGGCTTAGTTTTTATCAATTTGAATTACTTAAATTGTCTTCTGAAAGTAAACCCAAGAAGAAGCAACGCAAGCAACCAAAGATCACTTGAACCACCACCGCCACCTGATGATGCTTGGTTTACAGTAATAGTAACTGTTGCGGTTGACGACTCTCCACTTGAGTCAGTAACCGTATACTGGAAGCTATCCTGACCGGTAAAACCTTCTACTGGAGTATAGGTAAAACCTGTACCCGATACACTCAAGGTACCATTAGATGGGTTCGTATTTTCGTAAGACAGTTCATCGCCATCAACATCAGAAGCACTGAAAGAACCTGAAACAGAACTATTAACAGAGGTTGTTAATGAAACATTGGCCGCTGTCGGAGCATCATTTACAGCATTTACAGTAATAGACACTGTACCCTCTGAACTACTACCATAGTTATCCTCTGCTTTGAAAGTAAAGGAATCCGATCCATTGTAGTTCGCATCAGGCTGATAAGTGAACTGCCCTTCAGGAGTAATGGTTACAGAACCATTAGCAGGTTGTCCAATTATTGAGAAGCTAATATCGTCGCCCTCTGGATCACTTGCTTCAACATTCTCCACCAACGAGTTATCTTCATTAACAGCAAATTGATAATCAGAAGTTGTAGGTGCTTTATTGAATTTATAAAGTTTTAACTCACTGGCAAAGCGAACAGAACCGACAGCATGAACTCCATCTGTCACAATGTTCGAAAACTCAGGTGCATTTTCAATTTTAGAAACTATTGTTACATTATCTGGATCTGCGATATTTACAGTTAGCAATCCCTCTGTTGAACTTAATAGAATAGTATCAGCATCAAGCCTTGTAGCAGCTGTCACTAAGCCAAGATCATTTAAGCTGTTGGAATAGTAAGAAGGATTTTCAACATCCGAAATATCGATCAAGAATACCCCCCAATTACTTGCAGAAAGTAGTTTGTCACCCGTTACGAATAAACTAGCTTCCGCAACTTCTGACAACTCAGGAACATCAATAACAGCAGGACTTGCTAAATTAGAAAAATCTGCCACCAACAGTTCCGATTCAAGGCTAGAGGCAAGCAAATAGTCGCTGTAAGGAACAATGTCAGTTATATATTGGTAACTATTCGTTTCAGCATGAACTGGGAAAGTTACTGAGGCAATAAGTGATGGGATATTAGCAGAGACGTCATACATAGCTACCATCCCACGATCTGTTCCTAAGTAGAGAGTATTATCGATAACCTTAACAATTGTAATCGCGTCAGATGTAGCTGGTTCTTGAAGATCTATCAGAGCAGAAGGATTCAGAGTTGTAAAATCATGTGTTTGTAGCTCATCGTAAACAGCAATCCAAGCAGTATTACCCTTAATCTCTCCTGAGTTAGTAATTGTTGTATAGGGCTGTCTAGCCTGCGGGCTAAAATTACTTTGCTCAGAAATATCGATGACATGGAATAATCCTGTTTCATCAGTAGCTAAGACCCGCCCATTATCCATGCTTAGGTCTTTTGGTAATATAGAAACAATAAAGTGATCAAGCTTACCGTTAGGTTGCATATCTGCTGAAACCAATCCATCAATGCCATATGCGAAAAAAAGATTGGTTCCATTGTCATTAATTTGATAGGTATTTCCTGTTGAGTATCTAAACTCATCTAACAGTACTGGATCTTGAGGTGTCGATATATCAAACTCAAATATCCAAGCATTATTTTTCCCCGCGTACAAACTGTCACCAACAACATGTAATGCTGATAAGAGATCAATAGTATTAAAGAAACTTCCAGAATTAATAGTTCTGGTCAGGCTTGGATTTGAAATATCGCTTATGTCGTAAACTCTTAAGCCCTCGGTTGCAGCTACATATAGCGTGGTATCTATAATAAGAGCATCTTTGAAAAGAGTAGCTACGGCCAGAATTTCAGAAGCTAGAACTATATTTTCTTCATTCGAAATATCAAAGATTTTAACTTTATCGATGTCAGTGACTGTATAAAGGTAATTACCTGACTTTTTCAATTCCCAGGTACTAATCGAATTGAAGTTTTGAGTATTAATTTCCTGGATATTTGATAAATCAGAAGCATCAAAAATAGCTATATCACTATTACCACCACCGATATACAAACGATCACCAGACAGTTCCACACTATTTACTGCATAGCCAGTTGAATCGTATGAGCCAACTAATTCAGGACCTAAATTGTTCGTTAAATCATAAAAATGAATTTCAAATGGACATTTTGCTACAAGGGTAGAGCCATCTAAGTCCAAATCATCTACGGTACAACCGACATCTACTTCACCTGATAAAGTTATATTTGAAGCATCTGAAACATCAAATACTTTAATCGTGTCGCTTGCATCATTTACATATGAAGCACTTCCATAAGACTCGACACCGTAATACGGCCCATGACCATAAACTTCACCAGTATCAACTAAAACAGCGTCTTGAGAAATTGCGTATTGAGGTAATAATGCTAATGCGCTAGCAAGAAAGGGAATGACCTTTTTCATTGTTATATCCTATTTAGTATAAAATCCAATAGACCATTTTCTGGTCAAAAAACCGCCTAAGACTTTACTTTTGCATTAAAAGTAATGCAAGCCCTTTTGTAAAAAAACGTAAATTTTTCTGACAGATTATTGCTTGTTTGACTTTAACGCTATCAAAATCAATAGCTTAATTAAATCACAAGCAAGTTCATAAACTCATTCACGGGTGTTTCTAGGAATGCCTCTTCATCAAGGCACAGATCGATAATTTCCTGACCATGCCTTTTAGGGAATCGTGTGTACACATTCTTTTTAAATTTATCGACCAGAACTGGAATCCCTTCATCCCTACGGAAGCGGTGACCCAATGGATATTCAACTTCAACTTTATCGGTTGAGCTACCATCCTTGAAGAAAATCTGTATGGCGTTGGCAATGCTTCGCTTTTCCGGATCGTGATAATCTTTTGAATAGTGTTCGTCTTCCTCAACAGTCATCTTATCGCGCAAAGCGTCGATGCGTTCATCATTGGCGACATCATCTTCATAATAATCTGCCACCAGGTCTCCAAACAATAAGCCACAAGCTACCATGTATTGCAGACAATGATCTCTATCGGCCGGATTATGTAATGGACCTTCTTTGGAAATAATACGAATAGCAGATTCGTGAGTGGTCAGCTCAATTTTTTCTATATTGTCCAGTCGACTTTTTATCTGGTCGTGTAACTGAATGGCCGCCTCTACCGCGGTTTGAGCATGAAACTCCGCGGGATAGGAAATTTTGAATAAGATGTTTTCCATCACATAAGAGCCGTAATCGCGTTGGAACTGGAATGCATTCCCACCAAATGACACATCATAAAAGCCCCAGCCCTTTGCGGTTAATGCTCCGGGGTAGCCCATTTCACCGGTCATGGTAATCATGGCCAGTCGAACTGCCCGAGAGGTCGCATCGCCTGCAGCCCATGACTTTCTTGAGCCTGTGTTCGGTGAGTGCCGGTAGGTTCTCAGCGCCTGCCCATCAACAAAAGCCTGCGAAACGGCATCAATAATATCCTCCTTTTCGCCACCAAGCATATGGGTAACCACTGCGGTGGAGGCTATTTTCACAAGGATAACGTGGTCAAGGCCAACTCGATTAAAACTATTTTCTAATGCCAATACACCTTGTACTTCATGTGCTTTAACCATGGCTTCGAGGACATCCTTCATAGTCATAGGCGAATAGCCTTCGGCAATTGCCTGTCGACTTAAAAAGTCTGCGACTGACAATATGGCGCCAAGGTTATCGGACGGGTGCCCCCACTCCGCTGCCAGCCAGGTATCATTAAAATCTAACCAGCGCACCATACAGCCAATATCAAATGCAGCTTTGATAGGATCGAGCTCAAATTGAGTACCGGGTACACGCGAACCAAAGGGAACCGTTGTTCCTGGTACGATTGGCCCCAGGTGCTTGGTGCATTCTGGATAGCGCATCGCGAGAAAGCCACAGCCCAAAGTATCCATCAGGCAGTAACGCGCAGTTTCCATCGCTTCATCGCTACTCACCACATAGTCAGCAACATATTTGGCAATATCAACCAGAACTTTATCCGGCTCCTGACGTACATTGGATTCTACATTGGCACTCATTAGCTTTCCTTAGTTTTACGATAATAGGTTTTATACTAACGCTGACAAGCGCTTATGTCATGTGCTTGGAGTACAACTTAAGAATTAAGAAGCTGTATTAAAACTCTGGCACCTCTTCCAATCTTACATAAGGATATTCTGCTTCTTTACTCAAACAGTAGTATTGGTTCAGACCAGCTACCCCTGTAGTATCACAAGCCTGTAAATCAATATAACCAAGCTCGTTTACTGCATAATCTGGAACAACCATAAGCTGGATTTCGCCAATAACCAAAGTGGTTCCATTCAATTCAATTGGAATTGATTGAACATGCTTTAGACCAAATTTGATATACGAATCTTTTACAAATGGTGCTGGAAACCCTTTTAGATACTCTTCATCGATTGCACATCGATCAAACTCTGAGATGTCCGCAGGGAATTTAGCAGAAGTATAATGAGCCTGGCGGGTTAAAGTCAGAGGAACATGGTTAATGGTGTAATAACCCGTCGCCTTGATATTATCAAAGGTATTTCGGGCTACCTCGCTGTCGGGGCGAACTATCATTCCAATCAGTGCTGGATCACTGCCAAGGTGAACCACTGAGCTAAAAATGGCCAAGTTCGTTAAACCATCTGGCGACTGCGAGCCAATGAGATTGGCTGGCTTAATACCAGTAATACTATTAATCAGGTTTAGACGAAACTTCCGATCTAAGTGGTTGATCTGCTCTTTATCAATAAACATACTGCTGACTCTAGTGAAATTAGCCTTGCAGTATTGTGCATCAGGGAAGTCGAGGAAATGTGAATATTCATAGGCTCAATGTATCAACTACTCTTTCTACCCTTAAGGTATATTGTCTTCAACGCTATCAAAACTAGTACAGGTAAGCATAAAGGAAGGAGCAGGTTAATCATTAAAGCACTATAACCTGACAACAGTTTTATCCCTTCTTCAGGAACTGAATACAGAAGTTGACTACCAATAGAGCCATTTGAAAACACCGTTAGAGTAACAAGATTCCAACCCAGATGTAAGGCTATAGGGAGAATAATTGAGCGGGTTTTATAAAAAGCATACGCTAGCATCAGTCCAAAAGTTGCAGTCATGATAAATACGAATATCATGCTCATCCAATGGCCAAACACCTCATATGAAAACCAGTGATATATACCAAAACTGATAGAAGATAGCGCGACTCCAGTTCTAGGACCGAGCCATTGGATTAACTTATAAAGCAAATAGCCTCTAAAGATGAGCTCTTCATAAATCACCGAGTTAAATACCCAGCGGAAGCTGTTAGCAAACTCATTTAAGCCAAAATTAGAATTAATCTTCCATGAAAAATCAGCAACTTCGGCAGCGAGTGTGAATTGAGCAACCGCAAATGATGCTGCAATACATAATCCAGCGAAGAATTCCTGTGTTCTTTTTAAGGGCTGGTTAAAACCAATTGCAGATAACGAGCGCCCTTCAAATCGTAAAAGTAACCAGGTAATGGTCAGTAATATTATTCCAATCATAATAATTATTTTTGATAGATTGAGTTTTCTTTTTGCTTAAACCAAATTAAGCCATAACCAGCACAAAACCCAACAATAAGACCAATCCCTAAAAATAGCCATTCACCAAGAACTCCACCGCTTATTAAACCCAGCAAGCCTGCAATAACCATTTGTAAGACAATGGATTTTACTTTTGTTAAAGCTAGGAATTCCATAATAGTAGTAGCGATAAGCGCTTGAATACCGACAAACATGTAAGCAAAACCTATAATTTCTAACAATGCACGGATAGGAAGAAAAGGGTCATCGCCTGAGTCAATGAGGGTTATAGTTCCATCATCTGTAAAATCAGCATAAATAAAAAATAGGATCGCTCCAAGGATTGGCGGCAAGTTAATTCCCAGGAGATATCGGTATAGTCGAAAGCGGTTCATCTGAGTTAAAAGCCAAATTCAATTAGTGCAGACAGAGTAACCTGTACATGGATTAAGGTCTAGCTCTGATGAAAGGTTGATAAAGTCTTAATCGTTATAGCTAATCAAGGCTCATCCTACCTGCACATATAGACATCCAGTTTGGTTGACTATTACCCTCCATACATTATGATTTGGCGCAACATTTCGATATCTCAGTCACTATGGCCAACTATCCTAATAGCTATTACGCGGCAACCTTAAATTCAAAGTTTGAAACCAACCCACTCCCTCAGAATCTTGAGGTTGAGACCTGTATCATTGGCGGTGGTTATGCAGGCCTAATGACGGCTCTGAGTTTAATTGAGCGTGGTCACACTAATGTTGCCGTTATCGAGAAACATAAGGTTGGCTATGGCTGCTCTGGGCGTAATGGCGGATTTGTATTTGGTGGTTATTCGCTTGGCCCTAGAAAACTGATTAAGCAGGTTGGCGAAGCAAAAGCCAAAGAGCTTTACGATTTAACCATAATGGGCGTCAACCTAATCCGTGAGCGTGTAAAAAAATACAGCATCGACTGCGACCTGGTGGATGAAGGTGTGCTGTGGGCTAACTGGTTCAAGGATCAGTCGGTGCTAATTGATGAGCAGGCTTTCATGAGAGACAAGATGGGCACAGAGTGGCAATACATTGAGCCTGAAGCACTGCGCGAACAGCTGAAGACTGACCGCTATCATGGCGCTTTGTTTGAACCGAACGCCATGCACTTTCATCCCCTGAATTACGCGCGAGGCATCGCAAAGCAGATTCAAAGTCAGGGTGGACAAATTTACGAAGATTGTGCCGTTACTGACATCGACTATCAGAGCGCCACTAAAGTCGTAAAAACCGTCAATGGCAATATTAAAGCGGAAAACGTGGTGTTGTCCGGCGGTGGCTATATTGGTGACTTATGCAAACCAGTGGCTCGTTCAATTCTTCCAATTGCAACTTATGTCATGACCACCGAACCGCTTGGCGATGAGCTGCAGAACTACATCAATACCCAGGCCGCTGTCTACGATACCCGCTTTGCCTTCGATTATTACCGTCCGTTAAAAGACACTCGAATTCTATGGGGTGGTCGTATTAACGCCAATACCAACAAGCCTAAAGACCTGGACCATATCCTACGTCGCGATCTGGCCAAAGTTTTCCCTGAATTGAAAGATGTTAAAGTTGATTATAACTGGCAAGGCTGGATGGGCTATGCCCGTCATCAGATGGCGCAAATTGGCGAAGTCGCTCCTAACGTCTGGTATGGTATTGGTTTTGGTGGTCATGGTGTCGCGCCCACAACCACAGCTGGTGAAATCCTGGCTGCAGCAATCACTAAGCAAAATGAAACTTATAAAAGCTTTCAGCCTTGGGGATTACCCTGGAATGGAGGACCTTTCGGCCCAATGGCTGCACAGATTAGTTACTGGTGGTATGAACTGAAAGATTGGATGAAGGAAAAAACTGAGTAAGGTTGTTGCCTTACTCAGTTGATTTATCAAGATTAGTTCTTACTCGACTGTGAATGTTTTTTGTGTATTCGCAGCGTTTATTTCTGAAATCCAGACATATTTACCGGGCGTCAAATCCACAGTAACGTAGCCATGATTCGTCGCTCTCATATGTTCCAGCCCGCCTAAAAACTCAACTGGAGCTGGCGCTCTTAATCCACCAACGTTAGTCCAGTCCATCCAAAAAGCCAGCTTGTCCATATCCGTTGAATCATCGATTCTAGCAAGATTTAAATCATAGGGCATAAAGCCTTGTGGATCTTCTTGCATGATGACTCGAAAAGTATGCTTACCAGCAGGAACAGTTTCTGGAGCTGCGACCCCAACATTTGAGACGGTTACTTCGTAATTTGCTGATGGCTCATTAGCCTCATTCATTTCGTCAGTCACATTTACCTGTTGTAACATTCCCATTAGCGTATGCCATTGACCATCTGGAGCTTTTACATAACACTCAAGAAGATATGTGCCGGCTTGGTCAATGTAAAAACTCGATTGTGTGGTATTGCCTGGAGCCAATAGCCCAGCACCACCAACCCAGGTCATCTGCAATCCCCACTCTGGAACATTTTCCGCGAAGAAAGGACCAATATCGGCCTTAGTCAGCTCACCACTACGCAACCCCTTCATTAAAGGGTCAAACACTGGTGCCACTTCGGCTAACTGGTCATCAATGGTTTTGCCATCAACAAGTCGATACATAGCCACAAAATGAACCTGCTTTCCCACATTAGAAAAGCGGAAAGTTGTCCAACCTTTTTTAATTTCAGATGGGGCCTCGATTCTAAAGTCTGTGGTTGTTACGTCGATTACACCAGGATGAACCTTCTCAACATCTGCTTGCTTTCTTGAGATGGCTTTGTCGATAACTTCGGCTTTTGCCTCAGTTTCTAACTTCTGCTCATCAGGCTTTGTATCCTGCTCGCAACCAGCTAAAGCCAACGTGAGGCTGACTAGTATCAGTGTTAAGAACAAAGATTTTGAAAATGACATACTTACTCCCTCATGTATATTTGAATGAACTCCCCCGCTATTGCAAAGGGGTTAGCGACTTCCTGTTCAGCTCAGGTGTAATAATCACCCTATTTAGGTTTATTTATTATTCTAAGTTAATCTATCATTGAGACGTCATAACCTCTGGTAAGTTAAATACTTATCAAACGCAAACTACCATAACACCAGTACAATTAAGGTGCAAAAAGCTTACTCAGATGATGAGTCTTCTTCGATTGATTCAGCTGGAATATATTCGCCTTTTGCAATAAACCCAGTATCAATTCCGAACCAGAAGGAATCAGCATTTGGGTCATAATACATATGACGAATGGAGCCGCCTTCGTCTATCACAGTGCTGCTAATAAACTTACTTTTCTTGGTATCAAATCCAACCATGACATTTGGATAGGGTCCGGTTTCTGCAATCCAGATAACACCATCATCATCCAGAGCAGTACCATATGGGCGACTGTTTTCGCCACTAGGCAATAACCACTCTTCAAAGGTCTTTTCTTCGGGGTTATATCTGCCTAAGAATCCACCCGAAAAGTCCACGTACCAGACATTACCATCCTCTGTAATTTCCATGCGACGAGGGTTTGCATTATCACGTGGCAATCTGACTTCGTTTAATGCAAAAGTTTCTTTATCGACAAAAGCTAGCTTATTGGTACCTAGTAAAACCGACCACGCATTGTCATTAGCATCAGTTTTAATACCATAAGGACGCGATCGTTTCTTGGTCATGGTGACATGTCTCACATCACCAGTCTCAACATTTAAATGACCAATGACATTCGAATGCTGGGCGGTAAACCAGATATTTTCATCCGAGTCGAATACCAAGGTGTGTGGGTCCTGAACACCTTCAGGCATTGGGTATTGCTTGATATCCCCTGTTTCAGGATTAATACGACCAATATGACCATTGCGATTACCAGCGTACCAGACGAAGCCTTTACTATCGATGATCAGATTATGCGGGTGACTACCCTCAGGAACCTCAAACTTCGTCATTTTTCCAGACTGAGGATCAAGTCGTGCGATATAATTAGCGGCCTGCCCACAGAACCACACCATACCGTCCGGCGCGACATAAGGATCGCGCGGCCTGCCCTTCCACTCGACTTCATAAGATGTCACCTCGAGCAACGACGGCAGCTGTAATGAAGGAGCTGGCTTAGCAGTAGTATTCGTAGAAACGAGCATCAACCCGAAAAGGAAAAAAGCAGAGAAAAGAAACTTTAGAGAGGCGTGAAACATAAAGAACTCCTGCAGTTAGACACAGGAGTTCAGTATATGTAGATAAGATTGGTCTGGCAAAGAAGCCTGTAGCAAACTAACAAAATATTACAAAGCCGTTACTTCCACACTTCTCGCATCAGATTAAAAGCATTCAAACCTAGTATCTTTTCGATTCTGGTAGCGCTATGTCCTCTTTCGGCAAGCTTATTTGCCAATAAGTAAAATTGGCTTGGCCCAACGATATCAGGCATAAAGTTTAAATTACCAATTTTCTCACCAGCGGCAGCGGCTCCATTATCAATGCGATGTTGTGTCATCTTATCGGTACTTTGACGAACCTTGTCCAAATCATCGATGCCGGTATAGCCACCGTCTGTACCAATTGCCACATGGTCTTCACCACAAACATTAATCGCATGCTCAATGTGCGCGACCAGGTGATCTGAGTTGGCTTTGCTGTCCGGATCTAAGAACGGCATAAAGTAGACACCGAACAATCCCCCTTTATCAGCCAACAAACGCAACTCCTTATCCGTTTTATTACGTGGGAAGTCAGCAAGAGTCCTACAACCGCTATGACTGATAGTAACTGGCGCTTTACTGGCCCTTATCGCTTGCAGGCAGGTTCTCTCACCACTATGGCTTAAATCGATCAGAATGTTCTGTTCATTCATTTTCTCAACCACTTCTTGTCCAAACTCGGTTAACGGTAATCGAGGACTAACATTCGCCCCACCGCCAATTTGGTTCTGCCCGTTGTAAGTCAGCTGCATAGTCAGCACGCCAAGGTGCTTAAAGGTTTCAATATGCTCCAGATTATTTCCGATGGTGTGACTATTCTGGAATCCCAAAGTAACAGCAATCTTTTTATCCTTTTTCGCCTGAACAATATCATCGAACGTTCGAACTAGAGCCAGTACATCGGAATTGGCATCAATAAGCTTGTGGTGTTGGCTGAGAATACTGACGCTGGTCTCAAAAACATCATCACCGGGATAGGCTGGAAACGGTGCTCCTGTCGTTTGTCGGTAACAGTCGAGGCCACTGGCTAACAGATCACGCTTTAACCGCTCAGTCATGCGCCAGTTATCCTGAATACCGCCGGTAGGATCATTGATGTCATACAGAACACCCAAGCCATCAAACACAAACCAATCGTTGTATTGTTGTCGAGTTATCATATTCATAGGTTTGTTAGAGGCTAACAAGCCCCCTGAACCAAGATTGATTCCTACAGCTGCCGCAGCGAGAGCAGAGTTCTTGATAAACGACCGTCTATTCATTGTTCTATTCCTTTGATGACTTAAATGTACGCACATGCAAATTATTGCAACATATTGCGCAACATGTTACATTTCATCCAAGTTCAACTCAACGCCTAAATCGAAACAGAATGTTAACCAGCGCTAAAACTGGCACGCTGTAAGATGAAATCGAATCACAAGCGAACAAAACGTCATGAGTATAGAAGAAAACATCAACCAGAAAGCATTGCTGGGAAAAAGAGCGGAAGACCTCAGCAATCTTATAGAACAGCAAACCCAACCTATCTTCGATAGCCTGGGAATTATAGTCCCGATTAAATCCTGCTCCACCCTACTCACCTTACTCGAATTAAAACAAGCATCATTGGTGGATATAGCCAAACAGCTTGGTCAGTCTCATCAGCTGGTTAAACAAAAACTACCGAAACTCATAAAGCTGGGGCTGATACAGCAACACTCAGACAAAGAAGATAAAAGACGGACGCTTTACTCATTAACCAGCAAAGGCAAGCAGCAAACCAAAAAGATAAAAGAATACCTCAAGCAATCAGCTGATCTGGTAGATAGTATTTCTGAAGAGATCGGTGTTGATATTTTTGAAGCCATTGATAAAGCTGCTGGAGCTTTACAGGGAGAAAGTTTGTTGGAGAGGTTTAAAAGAAAGCAATAAATAAACTCCTAGAGTTAGACACAGGAGTTCATTATTGGAGGAAGTTCAGGAAAGAGCAAAGAGATGTTTGGTATACTAAAACACCTACAGTTCCGCAGCTCCAAAAACACTTATTTCATTATCTTACAATAGGTTCAATGGCATATAATGGTTGAGATTTAATAATAAAAAATAACTTATTGTTTTTGTTTCAAAGTTTCCAGAGACGCCTTTACAGAAGTTTCGATTAATTCTTGCACTGGCAGCTTATCGCCATGCTTACTATCAAGAGTAGCTGAAGCATTATACTGCATTGCTTCAATAGCTGCACTGAGCAAGCTTTTCATCAATAGCTGATCATCATCATTTAGCTCTTCAATTTGTTTTTTAAAGCTTTGATATGATGCAGAAATCGCTTCTTTATGAGCGTATTCTTGCTGTAATCTTTGTGCTTCACTTCTTCTTTTAGAAGCAAATAAAGCTAACCAAAGCACAGGAAGTAAGAGTGGTAATTTATAAAGCGTATTTTTTAATAATAATTTATAGTCACTTAAGTCAACAAATGTTATTGACCAAAACTCTATCTTTTCTACTATAAAAAATAGAGATACTAGAAATAAAGTTGCCACGCTAATGTAGAATAAATTAGAGTAAATTTTTATAGGCTTAGAAAACGAACGTCTCAGGACCCTAAACTTATAGGCTAAGCCTGCACTCGTGGCTCCTGGCAGAAGTGATTCAATTTTATCATTAAGAGCATTAGCTTTTCTCTTTTGAGTTTCTTCAAACTTGCTTAGATGAGAAAATAAATCATCAAGCTTTTGTTTAAGTCCACCTGATAATTTTCCTTCATCATCTTCTCTTCCCTCGACTTTTTCATAGAAAGACTTGAGAGACTTCAGAATACTTTCGACTTTATCAAATTTTATTGTTGCATCTTCCTCAATCTCATCCATCCTTTCTGATGTTCGAGCTATTGACGCTTTAATCGAAATATCTTCTTCCGTACCCACTAAAAGTTCTTCATAATACTTTTCAATAGATTGTTTGTGTTCTTCTAATTCATCAACATAAACTGATATTTTTTCCTTAAGTCCTTCATTTTCAAATATATGTTCATAGAATTGGTCTATCTCTATTTTTTCTTTGTCTATATCACCTCTTAAAGTGTTAATTTCTGAGACGCTATCCTTTGCTTCTGCTTTCAAAGAAATTAACTCATCATTTAACTCTTTAATATAATTTCCGAATAATTTGTTTTGTTTATTAATTGTCCTTGTAATAGCTGAAGCAGCATTTTTCGGTAGGACCATGTATGGTCTAATATATGTAAGTATATTATCTAAATGATTATTTGCATTTGCGATATGTGAAATATTTCTATTAGAGTTGAAATAAGCGAGCTGATCTTTTGCTGCAATAGCTTGAGAGTTAAAACTATCCCAAGTTGATAATGGGACTAGTTCAGGGTCAATACCTTCTAATAATTCATCCATGAATGAGATTACTTTATTTAATCTCGCAATTTCGTTCACAGAAGTCTTTATAGAATTATCATCTAAATTAACATTATTAGCTTCTTTTTTGAGGCTATCCCAATTATTGTTAAATTCATGACTATTAAATATATCTATCCAGCGCGACATATCACTCTCCTTTTTTTGTGAACTATGGCACAAAAAAAGCCGCATGTTAAGTGCGGCTTTAATGCAAATATGACTTGCCAATCAACTAGTTATTATTTTATACCCCTAAAAACAGTCGCCCGGAACTCTCACCCAGCCTTCCATTAAGACGCGCGCGCTGCGGCTCATGATGACTTTTTTGGCAACCCAGTCGTTACCTTGTTTTTGAGTTTCAGCGCCAACTTTTAGAGTACCTGAAGGATGACCAAAGGTTACTCCTTGACGCTCTCCTCCACCTGCTGCAAGATTGACTAGCGTCCCAGGAATGGTTGCTGCGGTTGCAATGGCTACCGCAGCGGTACCCATCATGGCGTGGTGCAATTTGCCCATGGATAAAGCGCGAACATTTAGATCGATGTCGTTGGCGTTGATTTGCTTGCCACTGGAAGATACATAGTCCGCAGGCGGTGCTACAAACGCGACCTTTGGAGTATGTTGACGGTTAGCGGCTTCTTCGATGTCATTGATTAAGCCCATTTTTACGGCACCATGGGCACGAATGACCTCGAACATGGTTAGTGCATGTCCGTCACCATTTATGGCTTCTTGCAGTTCAGTACCGTTATAAGTAGTGCCATTAAAGTCAATCTCGTCAGCATTCAGGAAAATCGTTGGGATGCCAGCGTTAATCATGGTCGCTTTGAAAGTACCTAATCCAGGAACTTCCAGGTCATCAACCAGATTACCTGTTGGGAACATCGAACCTTCACCATCGGCTGGGTCCATAAACTCGACTTTGACTTCTGCGGCAGGGAAAGTAACGCCATCCAACTCAAAGTCGCCCGTTTCCTGAACTTCACCATTGGTGATTGGTACATGGGCAACGATTGTTTTTTCAATGTTGGCCTGCCAGATACGAACAACCGCAACACCATTGTCCGGAATTCGACTTGGGTCAACTAGTCCACTGGTGATCGCGAAGGAACCTACTGCTGCAGTCAGGTTGCCACAGTTTCCACTCCAATCGACAAAAGGTTTATCGATTGAGACCTGCCCAAATAGATAGTCAACATCGTGGTCTTCCTTGGTGCTTTTCGACAGAATAACTGTTTTACTGGTGCTTGAAGTTGCGCCACCCATACCATCGGTATGTTTTCCGTAAGGATCCGGGCTGCCAACGACACGCAGCAATAATTTATCGCGCGCTTCACCCGGAACCTGTGCGGCTTCGGGTAAGTCAGTCAGGTTAAAGAATACACCTTTACTGGTGCCGCCACGCATATAGGTGGCAGGGATTTTAATCTGTGGAGGAAACTTGTTAGGCATCATGACACCTTATCTTATAAGTTTGGTAGGGGCGTCACCTGTGTGTGCGCCCGATTATTTTCAAAAGAGCAGATTCTGAATCTAGTTCAGGCAGGCAATTCTCCCGGAATTGCCACTGCATTCCCCACATCCTTGTGGGTCAGATGACAGGCTTGTTAGTTCTGTCGTAACCTCAAAGGAGCAAAAAGCGTCTTCGAGGTTTGTTTTTCTCATGGTAGGGGCGTACCTATGTGTACGCCCAATTACTTTTTAAGTCACTGGATTATGAAATACGTCCTTGTATTTCACCAGAGGCCAGCTTCGCTGTTCAAATTCGCTCCTGACGATTTTGTCCGCGGTAAACGACCGAAGGGAGTGCCCTTGGGCGCCGCGGGATGACATAATGCTTATTTAAGCGTTACCACTCAGGAAATCTTGAGCGAAACGCTGTAACACACCACCGGCTGAGTAAATGGACACTTCTTCAGCGGTATCTAGGCGGCATTTCACAGGGATCTCAACGCGCTCACCATCTTTGCGATGCATAATCACCGTTAAGTTAGCACCCGGGCTGATTTCGCCTTCCACATCAAAAGTTTCAGTTCCGTCGATGGCATAGGTTTTACGGGTATTACCGTCTACAAATTCAACAGGCAATACGCCCATACCAATCAGGTTTGTACGGTGGATACGCTCAAAGCCTTCCGCAACAATTACTTCGACACCAGCAAGACGCACACCTTTTGCTGCCCAGTCACGCGATGAACCCTGGCCATAGTCAGCACCGGCAATAATGATCAGTGGCTGCTTGCGCTCCATGTAGGTTTCAATCGTTTCCCACATGCGCATTTCTTTTCCTTCTGGCTCAAGACGTGCCAAAGAACCCTGCTTAACTGAACCATCCTCGTTGCGCACCATTTCATTCAACAATTTTGGATTGGCGAATGTCGCGCGTTGTGCAGTTAAGTGATCACCACGGTGAGTCGCATAAGAGTTATAGTCTTCTTCTGGCAAGCCCATTTTATCGAGATAAGCACCAGCAGCGCTTGATTTTTGAATCGCGTTTGAAGGTGACAGGTGATCGGTTGTGATGTTGTCGCCTAATACCGCCAATGGACGCATACCTTTCATGGTACGCTCACCAGCCAATGCGCCTTCCCAATAAGGAGGACGACGGATATAGGTACTCATTGGGCGCCAATCATACAATGGGCTACTCTTCTCGCCAGTGTCCACTTTAACATTGAACATTGGCTCGTAAACCGCGCGGAATTGCTCCGGCTTAACGTGTTCTTTGATGATGGCATCCACTTCTTCATCACTTGGCCAAATGTCTTTCAAGGTAACTGGGTTGCCATCTTTGTCAGTACCTAATACATCTTTCTCAATATCGAAACGAATCGTACCTGCAATGGCATAAGCTACGACCAATGGCGGCGAAGCCAGGAACGCCTGATCAGCATGAGGATGAATTCGACCATCAAAGTTACGGTTGCCCGACAACACCGCAGTCGAATACAAATCACGCTCTTCAATTTCCTGTTTAATTTTTGGATCCAGTGCACCGCTCATGCCGTTACAGGATGTACAGGCATAACCAACGACACCAAAACCAAGGTTTTCAAGTTCAGGTAGGAGCTTAGATTCTTCCAGATACATAGTTACCGCTTTTGAGCCTGGGGCCAACGAAGTCTTCACCCAAGGTTTACGCGTTAATCCAAGTTTGTTGGCATTTCGCGCGATTAAACCTGCCGCGATCATATTGCGTGGGTTACTGGTATTGGTACAACTGGTAATAGCAGCAATGATACAGGCGCCATCAGGCATTTTGCCTTCTTCTGTTTCAACATGTTTGGCAATACCACGTGTTGCCAAATCGGCTGTAGAAACACGCGCATGCGGATTCGATGGACCCGCGATATTACGAACCACTGATGAAAGATCAAAAGTCAGCACACGCTCGTATTCAGCTTCAGTCAGACAGTCAGCCCACAAACCTGTTTGCTTGGCATAGGTTTCCACCAGCCTGACGTTATCATCGTCACGCCCAGTCAGCTTTAAATAGTCAATGGTTTGTTGATCGATATAGAACATGGCTGCGGTTGCGCCAAACTCAGGGGTCATGTTGGAAATAGTCGCACGGTCACCTAAGGTAAGATGGGAAGCGCCTTCACCAAAGAACTCTAAGTAAGAAGATACGACACGTTCATTACGCAAGAATTCAGTAATCGCCAAAACGATATCAGTACTGGTAATGCCCGGTTGAGGCTTACCTTTTAACTCAACACCGATGATGTCAGGAAGACGCATGTATGAAGCTCGACCTAGCATAACGCTCTCAGCTTCCAGACCACCAACACCCACAGCAATAACACCTAGAGCATCGACCATTGGCGTATGGCTGTCAGTACCGACCAAAGTATCAGGGAATGCAACACCATCGCGAGACTGAATCACTGGCGACATACGCTCAAGATTAATCTGGTGCATAATGCCGTTGCCAGGTGGAACCACATTGACGTTTTCAAAGGCGGTTTTACACCAGTTGATGAAGTGGAAACGATCTTCGTTACGACGCTCTTCAATTGCGCGGTTTTTCTCAAATGCATCTTTTTCATAACCGGCATGTTCAACCGCTAACGAATGGTCAACGATTAACTGAGTGGGAACCACTGGATTGACTTTAGAAGGATCACCGCCCTTCTCCGCGATTGCATCACGCAAACCCGCCAAATCTACAAACGCTGTTTGGCCCAAAATATCATGGCAAACAACGCGCGCAGGAAACCAAGGAAAATCCAGATCACGCTTACGCTCAATGATTTGCTTGAGTGAGTCAGTCAGTGACTCAGGATCACAACGACGCACCAGGTTTTCAGCAAGTACTTTTGAGGTGTAAGGAAGTTTATCGTAGGCACCCGGTTGGATGGCTTCAACCGCTTCACGCGTGTCAAAGTAATCAAGGTTAGAGCCTTCAAGTTTCTTTCTGTAGTTTGTGTTCATAAGTTTCCACACGATTGTGTTTGTTGGATTTGGTTTTGTTACAACTAGTTGTATTACTCAAAGTTTCTTGTCTTTTACCCAAGGGCATTTCCGAGGGTCTCCCGCGAAGGCAGGAATTTATAAATTAGGAAAATGGATTCCCGCCTTCGCGGGAATGACTTGCCTTTTAGTTATGTCTTACACTATAAAATGAATTTTTAGCAGCAAGAGCAAGGCTTGCAATCAATTTATTTGAGGAAGTTTACATTCAGTAAACGACGATAATAAATTGATTGCGTAACGCAGCTATTGGCGCTAAAAAACATTTTAACGTTTGTCGATTGGAGTAAATTCTTTGTTTTCCGGCCCCGTATAATTCGCGCTCGGACGAATAATCTTGCCATCAACACGCTGCTCCATCACATGCGCTGACCAACCGGTAATTCGCGAGATCACGAAGATCGGTGTGAACATTGCGGTTGGGATGCCCATCTTGTTGTATGAGACCGCTGAGAACCAATCCAGGTTAGGGAACATTTTCTTTTCGTCCCACATGACTTGTTCGAGGCGCTCTGCAACGTCGTACAACTTCATGTCGCCCTGCTCTTCTGACAATTCTTTAGCAACCTTCTTAATCACTTCGTTACGAGGATCTGAAACGGTGTAAACCGGATGACCAAAACCGATAACAATTTCTTTACGCGCTAAACGTTCTTTGATGTCAGTTTCAGCATGGTCTGCACTGTCGTAACGCATTTGGATATCAAGCGCAACTTCGTTTGCACCACCATGTTTTGGACCACGTAATGCGCCGATACCGCCGCAAATCGCTGAGTACATGTCTGAACCTGTACCCGTGATAACACGGCTAGTGAATGTTGAGGCATTGAACTCATGCTCTGCATAGAGGTTCAATGAAATCTGCATCGCACGTACCCAAGAGTCTGGACATGGCTCGCCGTGTAACAAGTGTAGGAAATGACCAGCAATTGACTCTTCGTCAGTTTCCAGGTCAATGGCTACACCATTGTGCGAGAAGTGGTACCAATAAAGTAGCATTGAAGGAAAAGATGCTAACAAACGGTCAGCAATATCTTTTGCTTCGTTCATTGGCTGGCTTTCGCGCTCTGGTAACACAGTACCCAACATTGAACAGCCAGTACGCAATACATCCATTGGGTGTGCGTTTGCTGGAATTAATTCTAATGCGTCCTGTACTAAAGCTGGAAGGCCACGAAGCGCTTTTAATTTGCGCTTATAGTTAGCAAGTTCTGCTTTGTTGGGTAATTTGCCGTGAATCAATAAGTGAGCAACTTCTTCGAACTCACAGTTTTCAGCCAAGTCTAGAATGTCGTAACCGCGGTAATGTAAGTCATTACCGGTACGGCCTACAGTACACAGTGCGGTATTTCCTGCCGCTACACCAGACAGTGCTACGGATTTTTTTGGTTTTGGTAAATCTGACATGGTTAACTCCTAGTCTATTTTATTTCTTTTTGGCTTTTTCTTGCGCGAATAGTTCGTCGAGCTTTTGCTCGTATTCGTGATAGCCAAGATAATCGTATAATTCTTCGCGAGTTTGCATGATATCGATCACATCACGCTGATGTCCTTTAGCTAAAACATCTTTATAAAATGTTTCAGCGCCTTTATTCATGGCACGGTAAGCACCGCAGCAATATAAAACGATATCAACACCAACACCTGCCAACTCTTCACATGAAAACAGTGGGGTTGCACCGAACTCGGTGATATTTGCCAAGAAAGGAACATTCACATGCTTGCGGAAGGTTTCATAATCTTCCAATGAGCGCATCGCTTCTGGGAAAATCATGTCAGCACCCGCTTCAATACAGGCATTGGCACGGTCAATCGCAGACTGCATGCCTTCTACCGCTAATGCATCGGTACGCGCCATGATAACGAAATTCTCATCAGTACGTGCATCGACTGCTGATTTTACGCGGTCGACCATTTCCTGCTGACTGACGATTTCTTTATTGGGACGGTGACCACAACGCTTAGTCGCAACCTGGTCTTCCATGTGGAAACCGGCGGCACCCGCTTTGATTAAAGCGCGAGTTGTACGAGCGATATTAAATGCACCGCCAAAGCCTGTGTCGATATCAACCATCAACGGTAATGAACAGACGTCAGTGATGCGACGGATATCAACCAGCAAGTCTTCAGCGGTTGAAATACCAAGGTCTGGCATGCCTAACGAGTTAGCGGCTACGCCACCGCCTGAAAGGTAAATAGCTTTGTGACCAATTTTTTCAGCCATACGCGCGGTATAAGCTGTGATGGTTCCCATTAATTGTAGCGGATGGTTTTCTTCGACCGCTTTACGAAATTTTAAACCTGCACTCATAATATAAACCTTATTGTTTCTTGTGGTGCTTCGACAAGCACCTTACTTTTTTACTTTAAGAGCATTCTAAGAGCAGATTCTGAATCCAGTTCAGAATGACATGCCTTAGAAGCCGGTGCGTCGCGACGCAGTGCCTGCCCCCTCGGGTACCCTACGTTCTTGTCATTTATCCAGTGGAGCTTTCTTTGGCTGGGCAAGCTCATCCTTTAATATATTTAGCTTTTCAAATATTTCCCATGTTACTGCGAGTATGAAAAAAACAAACCAAATCCACCAGTTATATGGATCACCACTACCCCAGTCATATTTCTCGTACAAAAAGTCCATTAAAAAGTAGAGTGGCGCGGGGAAAGCAATCATAAAGATTAACATTCTCTTAATACTACGAACTTTTTTTTCTAATGGTAGTGACCTATATCTTTTATACCTACTAGCCATGCTCAGCTCGCTAACTTAACTTTCCAAACAGCCGGACCAGTTTTATGCACCGATTCGCCTTCTGAATCCACTGCGACAGTCACTGGCATATCTTTAACATCGAACTCATAAACCGCTTCCATTCCTAATTCAGGGAAGGCGACGACTTTTGAATCTTTAATCGCTTTAGACACCAGATAGGCAGCTCCGCCAACGGCCATCAGATAAACTGATTTGTACTTCTTAATGGCTTCAATCGCTTCATCACCGCGCTCTGCTTTACCGATCATGCCAAGCAAGCCAGTTTTATCGAGCATCATTTCAGTGAATTTATCCATGCGTGTGGCAGTTGTTGGGCCCGCTGGTCCCACTGCTTCATCACGGACAGCGTCCACTGGACCTACGTAGTAGATAAAACGATTGGTAAAGTCGAGACCTTCTGGCAGGCCTTCACCTGAGTCGAGCAAATCTTTAATTTTCTTATGGGCTGCATCGCGGCCGGTTAAAATCTTGCCATTCAACAATAGAACTTGGCCAGGTTTCCAGCTTGCAACTTCTTCTGGCGTGATGTTATTCATGTCTACACGCTTGGCATCTGCGGCGGCTTCATATTCCATGTCCGGCCAATCTTCAATCGATGGTGGTGTAAGGATAGCAGGCCCATTACCATCTAATGTGAAATGAATATGACGCGTTGCCGCACAGTTTGGAATCATGGCGACCGGCTTTGATGCTGCATGAGTTGGCCAGTCTTTGATTTTGACGTCCAATACAGTCGTTACACCGCCCAAACCTTGCGCACCGATACCGAGCTTGTTGACGGCTTCATAAATTTCGATACGTAATTCTTCAACGCGATTACTTGGACCACGCTTCAATAGCTCCTGCATATCGATGGGATCCATCAAGGATTCTTTGGCCAGTACCATAGCCTTTTCAGCGGTACCGCCAACACCAATACCAAGCATACCCGGAGGGCACCAGCCCGCGCCCATCTTAGGTACAGTCTCAACAACCCAGTCAACAATCGAGTCACTTGGGTTAAGCATCACGAATTTAGATTTGTTTTCAGAACCACCGCCTTTAGCGGCACAGGTCACTTCAACCTTGTCGCCTTTAACCATTTCAACGTGCACCACAGCTGGGGTGTTGTCTTTAGAGTTAAGACGTTTACCTGCTGGGTCCATTAGAACAGAAGCACGTAATGGATTATCTGGGTTTAAGTAAGCACGACGAACACCTTCATCGACCATTTCCTGAATGGTCATGCCGCCTTCAAAGCGCGCATCCATACCGACTTTCACAAAAGCACAGGCAATCCCTGTATCTTGACACACAGGACGGTGGCCCATGGCGGACATACGTGAATTGACCAGAATCTGTTTCATGGCATCTTTTGCCGCAGGGCTTTCTTCTTTTTCGTAGGCTGCGGTTAACGCCTGGATAAAATCTTTGGGGTGGTAATAGGAAATGTATTGAAAGGCATCAGCAACACTTGCAATAAAGTCTTCTGCTTTAATGGTGGCCATTAAGTCTCTCCCGTGGACGGCTCAGTCAGAATGAGTAAATTTGTGCTTCGCTATACAAGAAGCAAACAAACCTCTAAAATCGGCAGAACATTATACAGGCTGGCAATGGCGTTTCCCAAATTTTGGACGCTAATTATTCAGATTTAGCCGTCAATTTGACTCTTTTTTAATCTATCTGCATGAAAAACACACAAAACACAGCTCAGTTTGTTGAATTTCCCTACCGAGAACCTGCCGCCCTTCGAGACCTTTTCTCATGGTTCGCTGACGAACCCTGGGCGTTACTATTGGATAGCGGAAAAACCACCCATCAGGCAGCCAAATTTGACCTGATTTTGGCCAGACCAAGAGCCATGATTCGCTTTAGCGATGGGCATACCGAGATTACAGGGTTAGGCATTAATCCAAGCCACAAACCATTTGAGGACTTGCGTCAATTTTATAAGGCGGGACTGGCAGACCACCTGCCCTTACCTAAAGAGCTTTCACGCCTACCTTTTCATGGTGGCATTGCCGGTTATTGTAGCTATGACCTAGGTCGTTATGTGGAAAAGCTGCCAACTGTCGCAGAAAAAGATATCCAGTTGCCTGAAATGGCCTTTGGTCTGTATGAGTGGGGCTTTATCAGCGATCACGAACAGCAAAAGTGTTATCTGATCAAGTATTCGGATTATTGCGATAGCTATTGGCAGGACATTGTTCGTGAATTTGAAAACTATTATGAGCAAACCGCAAATGATAGCTTTGAGCCATTCCAGCTTTCCGATGACTGGCAATCCAACATGAGCCAACAAGGTTATATCGAGCGCTATCAGAAGATTCATGATTATATTCACGCTGGAGACTGTTATCAGGTTAATCTGGCCCAGCGTTTCAAAGCGCCATATTCAGGCCATCCGTGGAATGCTTACCTTAAATTAACCGAGCACAATCAGGCTCCTTTCTCGGCATACATGAATCTTGAGCATCAGCAGATACTTTCGGTGTCACCCGAGCGTTTTATACAGGTTGAAAAGCAGAAAAATAAGAGCCATGTCATTACTCAGCCAATCAAAGGTACTCGTCCACGCTCAAAAGATCCGGTAGAAGATGAACGCCTATCGGATGAATTACAAAACAGTATCAAAGATCGTGCAGAAAACTTGATGATTGTAGATTTGCTTCGTAACGATATTGGCCGCAGCGCTGCAACAGGGTCAGTTAAAGTAACCAAGCTCTTTGAATTACAGACTTTTACCTCAGTGCATCATCTGGTTAGCACTATTGAAGCAGATTTGGCTCAAGACAAAGATGCCATTGAACTTCTGAAATACTGCTTCCCCGGCGGCTCTATTACGGGCGCGCCGAAAGTCCGAGCAATGGAAATCATAGAAGAGCTAGAACCACACAGACGTAGTATCTATTGTGGCTCAGTACTGTATTATGACTTTAGAGGAATGCTGGATTCGAACATCGCCATACGCACCCTGGTCACCGAAAATGACTCGATTTATGCCTGGGGCGGTGGAGGTTTAGTTGCAGATTCCGAGGCAGAAAATGAGTATCAGGAAACCCTGCATAAATTAAGTAAAATTTTACCTGTTCTTAAAGATGATTAAGCTGATTGATATCGAACAAGCCTTAGCTCGGGCTAACGAAATTACACCCAAAGAAACCACGCTTAGACCAAGCGCAGTTCTGGTGCCGGTGGTTGAACGGGAACAGGGACTACAGCTTTTACTGACCCAGCGTACCGATCACCTGCGCCACCATGCTGGCCAAATTAGCTTCCCTGGCGGTCGCATGGATAAAACTGATAAAGACCTGATTCACACTGCCCTGCGCGAAACTCATGAAGAAGTAGGCATTCCCGATCAGTTAATCAATGTGCTGGGCAAACTACCGCTGCAACCGACGATTTCCGGCTTTATGATTCAGCCAATAGTGGCACACGTTGCGGAACATTATGAGATGCGTCTGTGTGAAGACGAAGTCGCAGACGCTTTTGAAGTTCCGCTGGACTTTGTTATAGATCCCGCCAATCAAAATCATTCCTATCGAGAATATGGAGGTATGCGCTACTCGATTTATTCAATACCTTATGAGAATCGCAATATCTGGGGGGCTACGGCCAATATTATCGTGCAATTTTCTAAGCTGATACGCACTCTATAAATCCTATCTTATCTATCACTGCTATCGTTTATATCCAATTGTTAAAAGCCGCATCTGGTCTGATTAGCTAGCCATAGCAACTGACTGCCAGAGCGAGTACAATCGGACTATTAATTTAGTAATAATCTTTTTGAGGTTTCACCTTGGCAATTAGCGTTTTTGACATGTTCAGCATTGGTATCGGCCCATCCAGTTCGCACACGGTAGGTCCAATGCGAGCAGCGCATCGTTTTATTGAGTTTTTAACAGAGAAAAACCTTCTAGATTCTATTGGTCGAGTTAAGGCAGAACTTTATGGTTCATTGGGCGCAACCGGTAAAGGTCACGGCTCAGATAAAGCCGTTATGATTGGTCTTGAGGGTCACCTGCCAGAAGAAGTCGATCCAGATATTATTCCCGCTCGTTTAGAAACCATCCGTAGCGAAAAGAAAATTAAGTTGAACGGTACAACGGAACTTAAGTTCAACGAAGAAAAAGATCTCGTCATGCATCGCAGAAAATCATTACCTCGTCACTCTAATGGGATGATTTTCTTAGCCTTTGACAAAGACGGTAATGAGATTGCCAAGAAAACTTATTACTCGGTAGGGGGTGGCTTTGTCGTTAATGAAGATATTGATGCAGACACTCCAATTATGGAAGACGATACCAAGGTTAAATATCCATTCACAACGGCAGCGGAACTTATCCAGACCTGTAAAGATGAGGGCATTTGTATTTCCACATTGATGCTCGAAAACGAAAAGTCCTGGCGTAGTGAAGAAGAAGTTAAATCTAAACTTCTGGAAATCTGGCACGTTATGGAAGACTGCATCAAACGCGGTTGTAATCGTGAAGGGATATTACCAGGTGGTTTAAAAGTTAAACGTCGAGCTCCCGGTATTTATCGAAAATTAAAATCCGATTCAAATGAAAACGATGTGCTACGCGCGATGGACTGGGTTGATCTATACGCGCTGGCAGTTAACGAAGAAAATGCTGCTGGGGGGCGCGTGGTTACCGCTCCCACCAATGGTGCTGCGGGAATTATCCCAGCCGTTCTTTTTTACTTCATGCGTTTTCATCAGAACGCCGATGAAAAAGCAGTCATTCGCTTCCTGCTGACTGCCGGTGCGATTGGTATTTTGTATAAGCTCAACGCTTCGATTTCTGGTGCAGAAGTTGGCTGTCAGGGAGAAGTGGGCGTAGCCTGCTCAATGGCTGCTGGTGCATTAACCGAAGTGATGGGTGGTAGCCCGCAGCAAGTAGAAAACGCTGCAGAAATAGGCATGGAGCATAACCTTGGCTTAACTTGCGATCCCGTTGGAGGATTGGTTCAGGTTCCTTGCATTGAACGTAACGCCATGGGCTCAGTAAAAGCCATTAACGCTGCCCGATTGGCGCTGCGTGGCGACGGAGAGCATAAAGTATCTCTGGATAAAGTGATCAAAACCATGTGGGATACAGGCATGGATATGCGTGATAAGTATAAAGAAACTGCTCGCGGTGGTTTAGCGGTTCATATTATTGAGTGTTAGTTTAGTTATAGGGCGATTCACGAATCGCCCCACTCACTCATACCTTCCCTGCCATGCTTCCTTAAATAGAAATAACTAACCCCTTCACTTTCTTTGCACAAACAGATTGCTATACTGAACATGTTTTTATTGGCAATTGAGGGAGCTTATGCAAACAGTTTTGATTACAGGTGGTACCGGCTTTATTGGTCGTCATTTGATTCCTTTATTACAGAAGGACAATTACAAAATCATTGTTATCAGTAGAACCCCTTCTAAGTATGAGAATGATTTCTTTTTTAAGCATGTAGAACTGGTTAAGGACTTTAGTCAGGTCGAACATGCAGATATTGTCATTAACCTTGCAGGCGCCAACCTATCCGCTAAGCGATGGACCAACCAATACAAGCAAGAAATCGTAACCAGTCGGCTAGACACCACTCATGACCTCATTGACTGGTTCTCTAGGCAGGAACAGAAACCCCACACACTGATTAGTGGCTCAGCCATTGGTTTCTATGGCGCACGCGGCAATGACATATTAGATGAGAGCTCAACCTCCGGTAGCGCATCCGAATTTCAGGTCAGGCTTTGCAGCCAATGGGAAGATGCAGCCTATCGTGCGGAGGGTTTTGGTGTTCGTGTTTGTTGCATTCGTACTGGTGTTGTACTGGGTGATGAGGGAGCACTTCCTCAAATGGCCTTACCGTTTAAGTTTGGGCTTGGTGGCAAGCTAGGCTCAGGCAATCAGTATTTCTCCTGGATTCATATTAACGATCATGTCCGTGCACTCATGCACTTGATTCACAATAAAGATTTACAAGGTTCTTTTAATCTGACCGCACCCAATCCTGTTACCAACGAAGTTTTAACTAAAACACTTGGTAAGGTACTAAACCGCCCTACTTTTATGACAGTTCCTGGATTCGCCTTGAAGCTTACTGTTGGTGAAATGGCTAAAATATTACTGACAGGTCAGAGAGTGATTCCGAAAAAACTGGAAGAGTCAGGGTTTGAGTTTGAATATCCAGAATTGGAACAGGCTCTAACTCAGATCTTAAAATAAAAAAGCCCCTGCATTGGGCAGAGGCTTTAGCATATTATTGCTTAGTATTTTTGGCTTTTTCTACTAGCGCTCTGACGTCCTCTCTCAGTTTGCGCGCATCAAAAATGATGCCGTCTTTAATGGTGTACTTCACACCACCTACTCGCTGCGGAACATTATCAAGCCCTAGACGATAATGGCCTGTGCCATATAACACCTTAAAGTTCGCGATAGGATTTTCTTCAATAATCACTAAGTCAGCATATTTACCTGGGCGTAATGAACCAACTTTATCATCCATACCCAGTGCTTCAGCGCCATTTAAAGTCGCAGCTTGAATCACTTCTAGCGGATGAAAGCCAGCTTCCTGTAGCAATTCAAACTCACGAATCAGGCCAAAGCCAAATATTTTGTAGATATAACCGGTATCTGAACCCGTAGTTACCCGCCCACCATGATTTTTATAGTCATTTAAAAAACTCATCCAGATACGATAGTTTTCTTTCCAGTCAATTTCGTTCTGAGTCGTCCAGTCAAAGAAATAGGAACCATGCGAATGACGATTTGGCTCAAAGAACTCAAGTAGTTTTGGATGAGTGTATTCATCATGCCACTCGGCTTCGCGTTCACGCATAACATCGCGACTGGCTTCATAGATAGTCAAAGTCGGATTGATGGTAAAGTCGAGTTCGATTAATTCATCACGAACCGCATTCCAGCGGTCACTCCCTTTTTTAGCAGCCTGTTGCCAGAGACGACCAGCTTCGGTAAAGCGATGAGATTCATCATTATAGTTATAGTCGAGCGGGTAATCCTGAATGGTTTTATCAGTAAATAATGCTTCTGGTAGACCGTACCAGTGCTCCATAGAGGTTAATCCCAAACGCGCTGAATCCAGCGCATTGGTGCCATACACATTGAGCTGAGCATGGTGCATCATGGTTCCCAGACCCTGCTTAGCAGCCTCATCAAGGGCTGCCTCCATCATCTCCTTAGGCAAACCGAAGAATTTAATCCCCGCAGCGCCCTCATCCGCAACGTGTCTAACCCATTTACGAGCTTCTTGTGGTGTAGTTATTTCTTTATCCCAGCCCATTCCGAAACCAATGTAGGGAACAATTCTAGGAGCGGTAATCTTATTCTGCTGGCTCTGTTTCTGATGCTTTAAAGTCCAGTCAAGGCCATTAAAGCTGCCTGGCTCACGAATTGTGGTAATACCATGGGCAAGCCACAATTTAAAAGGATATTCAGCAGGCAAACCGTCAACACTACCAGCAATATGAGCGTGCATATCGACAAAACCCGGTAGAACATAATGACCACTGATATCCATCACCTTGTCATTAGGTCCAGCTTTAGGTCGCTTAGATTCATCAATGGCAACTCCGGGAGCACCAACTGAACGGATACTCTTAATGGTATTGCCTTCAATGATGATATCCACCGGACCAGTTGGGGGTGCACCTTCACCATTAATAATGATACCGCCGCGAAGGATTAGCCGTTTGAACGGACCTTCACCTTCTTTGCGTTCTGGTGCATCAATGGTTGCTGCAATTGTGCTGAAACTGATAAAAAGAAAGACTGCTGAAATTATGTGTTTCATGCTGATTTCCCGCTTCTATCTTGCTGATTATTCATTAAAAAGTATTCAGCAAGATGCCCGAATCAGTAGTAAATAGCAAGCCAGTAGATGTAACGAACTTTATGTTTGGGGAAACGAAAAGGTAATTGGTTTGAATAGCTAGTTATTGTGCTTTCTTCTTGTTGATAACGCCATTTGGCACGTGTCCACTGGCAATATGCTCTTTGGCACGTTCAATATGGCCTTCCTGATCATCAAAGAAGACATCAGCACCAAAGGCTTTAAGGAACCGAGTTTTATCCATACCGCCTAAAAATAGGGCTTCGTCGATACGAATATCCCAGTAACGTAATGTTCTTATGACTCTCTCATGAGCTGGCGCTGACCTTGCGGTTACTAATGCCGTACGAATCGGGCAATCTTCTGTCCCAAATTCTTTTTGCAATTTGTGCAATGCTGCCAGGAAGTTTTTAAATGGGCCGCCTTCCAGGGGCTTTTGAGCAGAAGCCTTTTCATGCTTGGTGAACTCTTCCAGCCCACCGCTTTGGAAAATCTGCTCAGACTCATCGGAAAACAGTACCGCATCGCCATCAAATGCAAACTTGATAATGTCACTTTCATTGCTCGCCTGAGTTGGCGCAACAATCGTCGCTGCAGCGATTCCAGCTTCTATCGCTTGGGTAACGTCAACTGGGTTAGTTGAGAGAAATAAATGTGCTCCAAATGCTTCAGCATAAAGATAAGGGCTATTGCCAGAAGTGAAAGCCGCACGGGTAATTTGCAGCCGATGGTTTTCAATGGAATTGAACACGCGCAAGCCGGTATCGGCACTGTTGCGAGAAAGAAGTATCACTTCGACGCGTGGTTTATCTTTAGCTCCATCATTTAATGCAAGAAGCTTCCGGACCAGACCAAAAGCAGCACCAGGCTTGAGTAGCTCATCCTCATGATCTATCTGGTATTGGGCATAACTGTTTACGCCTTTCTCCATGTAAATTCGATGGCTTTCTGCCAAATCAAATAAGGCAGTTGACGATATGGCAATTACCAAAGTGTCTTTAAAATCCATCGGCATGGTGTTTTTATCCCGTATGTAGAGCTTTTATTAAATTACCAGTCTTCACAGTCTTCTTCAAACTCACAATCATCCTCAATTGGTGGACGACCATCGTAGATTAAGAACTCTCGGCGCTGTAAATAAGCATCTCTAACCAGAGAGTACTCATCCAATGCTTGCTCCAACTGTTCCTCTAGCGGCAACAATTCGGCGCGTGTCTGAATTAAATCTAACGCTCTTAAGCTCCACTCAGTTTGTGAGTCATTCAGCTCATCATAGGGACTGTATAACGCAGCTTTATCGACAGCAAAACCTATACCATCACGAGCAGTTGATGGACCGATAAAAGGCAACATCAAGTATGGCCCTGAGTCAAAACCCCATGTAGCAAGGGTTTGACCAAAGTCTTCTTTTTCTTGCTCAAGCCCCATCTCTGTCGCAGGATCAAGAAAACCCGCCAAGCCTAATGTACTATTAATTAAGAAGCGACCTGTATCGCGTCCCGCCTTACCAAATTTGGCCTGAAGTAAGTCATTGATGATAGTTTCAATTTCACCCAGGTTACTGAAAAAGTTAGAGATACCCTTTTCAATGGGATCAGGGGTTATTGCCTGATAGCCTTCGGCGGTTGGCTTAAGAATTGCCTTATCAATGGCACGGTTGAATTCCCAGACACCACGATTATATTCTTCATATGGGTCTTTAGGATTTGATGAGTCAGTTGTCGCACAAGCAGATAAGGTTAAAACACTTAAAACCAATAATAATCGGTTAAACTTCATTATTTAGTCCTTTGGTATTTCTATGGCGCAATAATAAAGGTTTCGATTGGTTTGCGCCAGTTCTGTTATTGGAGTTTGCAGGCCTTAATTCAAGAATTGACACCTAAAATCACATCACGCTGTAGCAGGCTATCAAGCATTTGCTTGCCACCCTCGATTAACTGCTGAGGGTTAGGAAACTGAGTTTCTACAGCGAGTTGCTGTAATGCCTGCTGGCCAGTTATTTGACTACCCTGCTCAAGATGTTCAAGGAAAATCTGCAATAAACGGAAGGTAAAAAGATTAGTCTCCATGAACTCAATCTTATGTTTCCTATCACGACAGATGATTAAAAACGTTGGCTGCTCCGGCTTTTCTTCTGGAATATAAGCCTTGCCAATTCGATGAACAGGAAACTCATAGGCATTTGCTACAGCTAATGGCGAGATTACAATGTTCTGATTAAACAGGTCACCATTTCTATCGTGTGGAATAGCCAAAATATCCTGGTTATTGGCTAAAAGCGAAACCTCCATCCACTCCCAATGCGCTAGCTCTGTCATGAAAGGATAGTCATCTTGCTCAGGATCGCGCTCATTTGATAAATAATTTAGGAACTCAGCGGAAATATCAGCAAAATAAGGTGAATGCGCTCGGTGTTCAGTGAAAAAGCTACGCACCATGCGGTGCCATTTATCATCAGCAATTAATGACCGTAATATAGGGAAACTGTTTGCGCAAAAGTTTTGGATATTGTTATAAAACAGGTCCTGGTAAACCTTCATTCTTCGGGCTTCAATGCCCTCTGGTGCCTGATATTTTGCAGGGTTACGAAGATTTTTCGCGAATTCATATTGAATCTGTTGGAATTTAGGCAATTCAGAATGTTTATTCATCATGAACTCCTAAGCGATAGCAGCAGTAACTTGTTGGTATTTGTTTTGTAGTGCTTTTATCTGTTCAACTTCCTTCAGTAACTTGGCCATAATAGGAATATTGAAATCACGCTCTAACAATGTCGGGAACACACCAAACTGTTGATAAGCTAAATCCAGCAGGTTCCAAACCTCAGGTTTGACATCTGAGCCATGAGTATCAACTTTAAGGTCTTCAGCCTCATCATAATGACCAGCAATATGGCCGTAGGCAATCCGCTCTTTGGGTAAAGCCTTGAGAAACTGTTCAGGGTTGTACTTATGGTTAATGCTGTTTACGTAAATATTATTAACGTCTAACAGTAATTTGCAATCCGCCTCTTCCAGTACAGCGAGTAGAAACTCCAACTCACTCATTTCCTGACCGGGAGCCGCATAGTAAGACACATTTTCCATAGCAATTTGCTGACCAATAATATCCTGTACCTGTTGAATACGTTTGGCGACGTAATGAACAGCTTCCTCAGTAAAAGGAATTGGCATAAGGTCATACATATGACCATCATCACTACAGTAGCTTAAGTGCTCGCTGTAGCACTGAATGTCATAGGTCTTAATGAATTCCGCTACTTGCTTAACAAAATCAGTATCAAGTGGGGTTGGTCCACCGATAGATAGGGATAGTCCATGGATAACAAAAGGGAACCGCTCTGCGTAACGTTTAAACTGGTCCTTTAGTCGACCACCATAAGGAATCCAGTTTTCAGGAGCCACCTCCATAAAGTCAACTACTGATCGATCGAGTGCGTCATACTCGCCAAGAAAATCTCGACGAAGTCCTAATCCTGCACCTGTAATCAGTTTTTGTTGTTTCACTATTGCTCCAGAAAGAGTTATTTGAAGGGAAAGTGGCGACCGGAGTCGCCACTAAGAAGATTTGTAATTTGTGATTAGCTTAAGCCACCACATTTACCTTCTTCGGTTTTCTCAGCTTTTTCTTCGCCGCATTTGCCTTCACCGCATTTGCCTTCACCGCATTTGCCTTCGCCGCATTTGCCTTCTTCAGCTTTCTCGGCTTTTTCTTCGCCGCACTTACCTTCACCGCATTTGCCTTCGCCGCATTTGCCTTCTTCAGCTTTCTCGGCTTTTTCTTCGCCGCACTTACCTTCACCACATTTGCCTTCGCCATCTTTACCATGGCCATCAAACATAGAAAGGTTATAACCAGACTGTAAGTCATTTAAAGTGAATGGGTTTTCGCCAGCGGTTGCTGTGCCGATTGCTGTAGAAGCAGCTAGTGAAGCAGATACTACTAAGGCTAACTTGGTTTTATCTTTGTTTAACATATGAATTGACTCCTAACGTGTTGTAAAAAAACTATTATGAATAGTTAATATTCAGGTTTTAGACCAACCTAATCGCTATTTGTTACATAAAATTAATAGCTTAACAACAAATTTCCACCATTCCCTGTGAAAGTCACGTCAAAACAAGAGAGGATCGAACCTAATTCACAGTTTGATTAATCTCAATGTGAAACTGTTCACCGGGCGTCAGTTTATTTAATGGCTCAGTTTGACCGAACTGATCTCCACTTCCAGGCTGAGCAATACCTTCAACAGAAAGACGAACCTCTACAATAACATCCTGAGCTTGCCATAACTCAACATCAGGCAGCATGACATCTCCTGGAGTCAGTAATACCCCACCTTCAAGCTCGGAAAGTGCAACAGAACGAACTGCAACTGGCGGACCACCTGCGTATGAGCGAACGAGCACGAAGGCCTTGCTAAACTTCTCAAGAGGAAGTTCAGAAAGGTTAGCAACAAAAACACGTATATTATTGGTTTGTTTTAATTTCAATTGATGTTCGGCTCGAGCAATCTGCTCACGCATCAACTGTGCAGATTGACTGTCAGGATCGCGCATATTCAACAGACGCTGCCAATAATCGATAGCAGCCTGATAATTTTTCTGCTTAAACTGATTAACGCCTTGCATCAGTAAAGCACCTTCATGATTTGGCTGTTCCATTAAGACCAGACCTATATGACGATCAGCTCGTTGAAATGCCGCCTGGTCATCAGACTCAAGAAAAATTTGCGCAACCTGCAGTCTACTTGCATCAGTTGGTTCAAGATCAATTGCGCGGACGAATGCCTGATCAGCTTCATCAATTTCACCAAATCTCAGGAAGATCTGACCTAGCTGAAGCCACTTTTCCTTATTATCTGGATCCTGTTCACTTCTTAAGCGAAGTTCAGTTAAAAACTCGAGCGCTGATATTTCATCACTTTGAGCTTTTTCAGCTAGTTCAACCAGCGAAAGTCCAGCCAAGGATTGGTGTTTTTCACTTAGAGCTTCAAGTTCCGCATGAGCGCCCATTTTGAAGTAAATAAAGAGACTTAAAACAGAGCTAATCACCAACATACCGCTGTACAGTAGTTTTTTATTGGAACTCTTAAAAACGCCACCAAAGAGCCAGGCAGCCCAGGCCAGGGCTATCAGTGTTAATACAATCCAAGCTATCATTAACTATTCACCCTTCTCTTTGTCAGCTCGATTAGACTCGTCTTCCAATGTGACTTTGCGGCGACCAACTCGTGCAACAACTACCGCTAATATCACCAGAAAAATAATCAGTGGCGAAAACCATAAAATGTAATTGGCTGGCTGCAATGGCGGGTCATACAGTACAAAGTCCCCATAGCGCTCCTGCATATAGGCAAGAATCTGACGCTTGGATTCGCCGGCTTTAATTTTTTGCTGAACGATAAAACGTAAATCTCTAGACAGAGGAGCATCTGAATCGGCAATGGTTTGGTTCTGACACTTAGGACAACGTAGTTCATTGATTATTTCGTAATACAGTTGCTCTTGCTCTTCGCTATCAAAGTCATAGGTTTCAATGACGGCCTGAGCAAGCTGAGCCATCATTAAGGCACAAATTATCAGAATAAGCTTTTTCATTCGGCGGCCTCCAGTTGCTCTAGATTAGGGTCAAGCTCCTTCATCTTTGGCAAAATGATGGTATTCCAGACCCGATTGTCTATCACACCAACATAGCGGTGATGGATTACACCATTACCATCTACTAGGAAGGTTTCTGGAGCACCGTAAACTCCAAGGTCAATGCCCATGGTGCCTTGTTCATCTGCGATGGAAAATAAGTATGGATCGCCGCCTTTTTGAAGGTATTTCAAAGCATCCACCCGCTCATCTTTATAATTCAAGCCAATGATTGGGATGGGATATTGATTGGCAAACCTAACCAGATATGGATGCTCAACATGACATGAGACGCACCAAGTTGCCCACACATTAAGCAAAAACGGCTTGTTAGGTAAATCCTGATTAGTGAAGAACTCTTCGGCGTTGTGCAGATTACTCAGACGAAACTCAGGAACCTCTTTACCAATTCGCTGAGATGGCAATTCTGTCGGATCATTTCCCAAAGAAAACCAGAACACCACCACCAGAGCGGTAAAAATCACAATAGGTATAGAGGTGATAATAACTTTTTTATTGGCCATTAGTGATAGCCTCCTGAGACGCTTTTTTCTTGAATTTTTTTTCCCGGTAGCGTTTATCCGTCATCGCTAAAATACCACCCAGTGCCATAAAAATAGCTCCTAACCAAATCCAACGTACAAACGGCTTGTAGTAAACGCGAATTGCCCAAGCAGAATTGTCCAGCGGTTCGCCCATGGCGATATAAACATCTCTAAATAAACCAGGGTCAATGGCCGCCTCAGTCATAACCATTTGTGAAGCATTGTAGCGACGCTTTTCAGGCTTCAATTGAGCAATAAAATCATCATCTTTTGTGACATCGAAAATCGCTTTGGAGGCAATGTAGTTTGGACCTTGAATATTCTTGAAATCTTTAAAGTGTACCGACAGGCCTTCAACTTCGACGGTTTCGCCAATTTCAATGCGAATATCTTTTTCGATGCTGTAATAAGAAGTGAGCACTACACCGAGCGTAGTAACGGCAACACCAATATGAGCTAGAATCATACCCCAGTAACTGCGGCTAATTTTACGCATACCGGCCAAGCGCGACTGACTTTTAGAGGATTGAAGCTGAATATACTTCACTGTGCCTGCAATGACCCAAAGACCAAGAATGGTACCGAGAATAGCCATCGGTTCGATATCAGCAAACGTAAAGCCATTAAGGCCAAAAGTAAGTAGCAATCCTAGGAATATGCAACTTAAGAACCACCAAAGATACTTTTTCAACAATGCAGGAAGGTCATCTTTTTTCCAGCTGATTTGCTGCCCCAGAGGCATTAACAGCAGAATAGGAATAAAGAACACCGAAAACATTAGATTGAAATACGGAGGGCCCACTGAAGACTTGCCATCGGTAAAGGCTTCAACCATCAATGGGTGCAAGGTTCCAAGTAATACCACAAAAGTTGAAACCGCTAATAATGCGTTGTTAAACAGCAATGCAATTTCACGCGATACCAGCGTGTAGTCTGATTTAGAACGAACTTTACTAGATTGAATGGCATATAAAATTAGAGAAGCGCCAACCACAATAGCAAGGAACATCAAAATAAACTTACCGCGAACAGGATCGTTAGCAAAAGCGTGAACAGATGTAAGAACACCAGAGCGAACCAGGAAGGTTCCCAGTAAGCTTAGCGAGAAGGTCAAAATCGCCAGTAATACAGTCCAGGACTTAAAGGCTGCTCTTTTTTCCGTTGCTGCCAGAGAGTGTATCAGTGCAGTGCCCGCTAGCCATGGTAAGAAGGAAGCATTTTCGACCGGATCCCAGAACCACCAGCCACCCCAGCCAAGTTCATAGTATGCCCACCAGCTACCCAGGGCTATACCAAGTGTCATGAAAATCCATGCTACCGTCGTCCAAGGACGCGACCACTTTGCCCATTTATGATCCAGCTCGCCCTGTAGCAGTCCCGCTATAGCAAAGGCGAACACGACAGAAAAACCCACATAACCCATATACAACATTGGGGGGTGAACAATAAGACCGAAGTCCTGTAGCAAAGGATTCAGATCCGCACCATCAATTGGGATAAAAGGTAATGCTCGCTCGAAAGGATTTGACGTAAACAATGTAAAAGATACGAAACCTACAGCAATCAGTCCCATAACACCCAAAACGCGAGAAATCATAGTGTCTGGCAAAGACTTGCTGAACTTTGAAACAGCAAATATCCATCCTGCTAATATCAATACCCAAAGTAACAAGGACCCTTCATGAGAGCCCCAAACAGCGGAAATCCGATAATAAAGCGGTAACTGAGTGTTTGAATGATTGGCAACGTAAGCTACTGAAAAATCATTCTGAATAAAGGAAATCGTCAAGCAGGCAAAACTGGCCAGCATCAACAGAAATAAACTGGTCGATGCTTTATGGGCAAATTGAATCAACCCCTTATGGTTGGTATGAGCACCATAAAATGGCAAGGTACCTAATAAAATGGCGTTAATA